>NC_021505.1:1175189-1486533 GCF_000412675.1 Pseudomonas putida NBRC 14164
CCGACAACACCGACGTGCGCGAAGCCATGTTCTGGCAGGCGCAAGGGCGCCGTACCTGTGAGGACCGACTGCTGCTGATCCTCAGTCAACTGGAAGTCAGGGCCCACATTGCCCTGCATTCCCCAGGTGAGGGTGCTCCCATGCAGGCCGAACAGACTTTATTGCGCCTGGGGCGTTCGCTGTATCGCCTGGATCAGGTAGACAGCATTGCCGCCCGACACATTCAGGAACTGCGCAGGGACCCATATGCTGCCGTGGATGATATCGAGGTCTACCTCGCCTTCCGCGTCAATTTGGCTGACCGGCTCGACCTGCCAGCGCAACCGCGGTCCATGAATTACCCCGAACACAGCCGTGTAACCGCCGCTGACGCAAGGCGCGCGGGTGCTCAAGTGCTCGCTGGAGAAAACCGCGAGGTACTGAGCCAGGCGCTGGCGCAGCGCGAGTTCTGGCAAGGGTATGTGCGTAATCGTTATGCCGAGCGTTTCGATGCCCTGGCTGAACCGTTTCATGAGCAGTTGGAGCAAGCCGAGGGTGAGGTCGGTGAGGCGGGTGAGCAGCACTACCTGGAGCGTGCCGCAGCCTTGATGGAGGCGCTCAATGCCCAGGAGCGGGCGTTGTACCTGGAACTGGCGAGGGAGGCCTACGGGCGGGAAGCCTAAGGGGGCAACCGCACAGCGGTCGCCCCAGCCGGATCAGGCGGCGTTGCTGCGCGCCTCGCTTTGCGCCAGGTAATCAGCCAGGGCCTGCTGCTCGCTGGCGCTGGTGAACAGGCCAAGCTTGCTGCGCCGCCACAGGATGTCCTGGGCGTTGACAGCCCATTCGCAATCACGCAAGTAGTCGACTTCACGGGTGAACAAGCCGCCGCCGATCACCTGGCCCAGGTCTTGCGGGCCGTGCACGCCGTCCAGCAGTTGCCAGGTGCGGCTGCCATAGCTCACCGCCCAGCGTTTGGCGATGTCCACTGCCAGCCATTGATGCTGTGCCAGCAGCGCTTCGACCAATGCCTGCGGCGTGCTCATGTCTTCCCCGCCGGGCAGGGGGGCATCGGCGGTCCAGCTTTTGCCCATCTGGCTGAAGAACGGCTTGAGTTCGCTCATGGCCGACTCTGCCAGCTTGCGGTAGGTGGTCAGCTTGCCGCCAAACACCGACAGCAATGGCGCCTCGCCAGACGCTGCGCTAAGCGCGAGGGTATAGTCACGGGTGACGGCAGACGGGTTGTCCGACTCGTCGTTGCACAGCGGGCGCACGCCGGAGTAGGTGTGCAGGATATCGCCGTGGCTCAGCTGATGATTGAAGTGCGCGTTGACCACTTTCAACAGGTAGTCGGTTTCCTGTGCGGTAATCGCTACCTTGGCAGGGTCGCCGCTGTACTCGCGGTCAGTGGTGCCTATCAGGGTGAAGCGGTCCAGGTAAGGGATGCAGAAGACGATGCGCTGGTCTTCGTTCTGCAGGATGAAGGCATGTTCCCCTTCGTACAGGCGCGGCACGATGATGTGGCTGCCCTGGATCAGGCGGATGCCGTACGGCGCATCCAGCTTGAGGTCGTCCTTGATGAAACTGGCGACCCACGGGCCAGCGGCGTTGACCAGGGCGCGGGCGCGAATGCTCTGCAGGCTGCCATCGGCATGCTGCAACTCGACCTGCCACAGGCCGTCCACGCGCTCTGCGCGCAGGCAGCGGGTGCGGGTATGGATGTGCGCGCCGTGCTCACGGGCGGCCATGGCATTGAGCACCACCAGCCGCGCGTCGTCTACCGCACAATCGGCGTATTCGAAACCGCGCGTGATCGCCGGCTTTAGCGGGTAACCGGGGCCAAAGCGCAGGCTGCGCGAGGCACCCAGGCGCTTGCGTTTGCCCAGGTGGTCATACAGGAACAGGCCGGCGCGGATCATCCACGCCGGGCGCAGGTGTGGGCGGTGTGGCAGCACGAAACGCATCGGTCTGACGATGTGCGGCGCCTTGGCCAGCAGCACTTCGCGTTCGGCCAAGGCTTCGCGTACCAGGCGGAATTCGTAGTGTTCAAGGTAGCGCAGGCCACCGTGGATCAGCTTGCTGCTGGCTGATGACGTGTGCTGGGCCAGGTCGTCCTTTTCGCAAAGGAATACTTTCAGACCCCGCCCGGCGGCGTCGGCAGCGATGCCCACGCCATTGATGCCACCGCCGATCACGGCGAGGTCATAGCAGTCGGCGAGTGATGGCTGGGACGAAACGGGCTGGGACACGGGCAAGGCCTCCTGGGAGCTGTTCACATCGAAAGTGAACATTAATGTTCGTTTGCGAAAATACTAGCGCAACAGAACGCCCGTCGCCAGCCAGTCTTTATAGAAAAAACTGATCAGATGACAATAAAGTGAACATTTTCGAAAATTTTGGCTGGGCGGTCTGCATGCCACACAGGTTGCGGCAAGCCCCCGCCACCCTTTAAACGACGTCGAGGCGGATCTTGTACTGGTTCAGCAACTGAGTGAGGGTGGGGGTAGGCGCCTGATCGGTCACCAGGCAGTCGACCAGGCTGATCGAGCCCAGGCGCACCATGGCATTGCGCCCGAACTTGCTGGAGTCGGCGGCAAGGATCACCTGCCGGGCATTGGCGATGATCGCCTGGGATACCCGTACTTCCTGGTAGTCGAAGTCGAGCAGGCTGCCGTCCTCGTCGATGCCGCTGATACCCACCAGGGCGAAATCGACCTTGAACTGGTTGATGAAGTCGACACTGGCCTGGCCCACCACTCCACCGTCCCGGCGCACCGTGCCACCGGCCACCAGCACTTCGAAATCGTCCTTGGCAGCCAGGATCGCCGCCACGTGCAAGTTGTTGGTGATGACCTTCAGGTGGTTGTGGTTGAGCAGTGCGCGGGCGATGGATTCGGTCGTGGTGCCGATGTTGATGAACACCGAGGCATGGTCGGGAATCTGCCGGGCCACGGCGTCAGCGATACGCTGCTTTTCATCGCGCATCTGGTCGGCACGCATGGCGTAGGCCGTATTCTCGATACTCGAGTCATAGGCCGCGCCACCGTGGTAGCGGCGAAGCAGGTTGAGCTCGGCAAGCTGGTTGATATCTCGACGGATGGTCTGCGGCGTCACGACGAACAGCTGCGCCATTTCTTCGATACTGACGTAACCGCGCTCGCGCACCAGTTCGAGGATTTGTTGTTGGCGGGGGGGCAGATTCATGGGCGGTCCTTTGGGGCAGCCGGACAAATTCTGCAATGATGCCGTAGGAAGGGGATGACGGCCAGTAGACGATTGGGGCCGCGTGGCGGCCCCAATGTGTTTTACGCCTCGTGCTCTTCCCAGTCACGGGTACGTTCGACGGCTTTCTTCCAGCCGGCATACAGCTTCTCTTTCTGCGTTTCATCCAGCTGCGGGCTGAACTCGCGCTCGATGATTGCCTTGTCGCGCAGTTCGTCCAGGCCGCTCCAGAAGCCGCAAGCCAGGCCGGCCAGGTAGGCGGCGCCCAGGGCTGTGGTTTCGCGCATTTGCGGGCGCTCCACGCACGTACCGAGGATGTCGGCCTGGAACTGCATGAGGAAGTTGTTGGCCACCGCACCACCGTCCACACGCAACTCGGACAGGCGCTGGCCGCAGTCCTGCTGCATGGCATCGAGCACGTCGCGGGTCTGGTAGGCGATCGACTCCAGCGCGGCGCGGATGATGTGGTCCACCTTCACGCCACGGGTCAGGCCGAACAGCGCGCCGCGGGCGTACGGGTCCCAGTACGGGGCACCCAGGCCGGTGAATGCCGGCACCAGATAGACGCCGTTGCTGTCCTTGACCTTGCTGGCGAAGTATTCGGTATCCAGGGCGTCGTTGACGATCTTCAGCTCGTCACGCAGCCATTGCACGGTGGAACCACCGTTGAACACCGCGCCTTCCAGCGCATAGGCCACCTCGCCACGCGGGCCGCAGGCGATGGTGGTGAGCAGGCCATGGGACGATTTTACTGCCTGCTCGCCGGTGTTCATCAGCAGGAAGCAGCCGGTGCCGTAGGTGTTCTTGGCCTGGCCGGGCTCTACGCACATCTGGCCGAACAGTGCCGACTGTTGGTCACCTGCGATGCCAGCAATGGCAATGCCGCTTTTTGTCTGGCCGTACACTTCTGAAGAAGAACGAACCTCGGGCAGCATCTGCCGCGGGATGCCGAGGATTTCCAGCAGCTTGTCGTCCCACTCCAGGCTATGGATGTTGAACATCAGCGTGCGCGAGGCATTGGTGTAGTCGGTGACGTGCACCTTGCCGCCCGAGAACTTCCAGATCAGCCAGGTATCGATGGTGCCGAACAACAGTTCGCCACGCTCGGCGCGTTCGCGGGCGCCCTCGACGTTGTCGAGGATCCACTTCAGCTTGGTGCCGGAGAAGTACGGGTCGGTGACCAGGCCGGTGGTGTCGCGAATGTAGTCTTCATGGCCGTCGCGCTTGAGCTGGGCGCAGATCTCGGTGCTGCGGCGGCACTGCCAGACGATGGCATTGTAAACCGGGCGGCCGGTTTCCTTGTCCCACACCACAGTGGTTTCGCGTTGGTTGGTGATGCCGATTGCGGCTACCTGGGCATGGCTGATGCCTGCCTGTGCCAAGGCCTCGACCATGGTCGCGCTCTGCGTGGCGAAGATTTCCATCGGGTCGTGCTCGACCCAGCCCGCCTGCGGATAGTGCTGGGCGAACTCGCGCTGGGAGGTGCCCACCACATTGGCGTCGCGGTCGAAAATGATGGCACGCGAACTGGTGGTGCCCTGGTCCAGGGCGATGATGTAGTTCTTGTCCTGGGTGTCTGTCATGGTCGTAGGCCTTGCGAGAATAGGAGGTCAGGGCTGGGCATGTAGCCGGCATCAATTGGCTTGAGTATCGCCCTGGCGATTGTCATTTGTCTCAGGGTTCGCGGCAGCTGCCATTGGCAGGTTGCGGGCAATCAGGCCGCGATAGGTCGCGGCACCCAGGCAAGCGCCAAGGATCGGTGCAAACACCGGAACCAGGAAGTACGGTATGTCCCGTCCGCCAGTGAAGGCGATTTCGCCCCAACCGGCCAGGAAAGTCATGAGTTTTGGCCCGAAATCGCGAGCAGGGTTCATGGCAAAGCCGGTCAGCGGGCCCATGGCGCTGCCGATCACCGCGATCAGCAGGCCGATCAGCAGCGGGGCCATGGCGCCGCGCGGCAGGCCGTTGTTGTCGTCGGTCAGGGCCATGATCACGGCCATCAGGATAGCCGTGATGACGACTTCAACCAGGAACGCCTGGCCGGTGGACAGCGAGGGGTGTGGGTAGGTGGAGAACACCGAGGCCAGCTCCAGGCTGGCTTCGCTACCGCGCAACATGGCGTGGGCCTGTTCGAAATCGAAGAACAGGTTGCTGTACAGGGTGTAGACCAGCGCCGCGCCGCAAAACGCGCCGCATACCTGGGCCAGCATGTAGAAGGGCAGCTTGCGCTTGTCGAAACCGGCGAACAGGGTGAGGGCGATGCTCACTGCCGGGTTCAGGTGCGCGCCGGAAATGCCGGCGGTGAGGTAGATCGCCATGCTCACGCCGACGCCCCAGATGATGCTGATTTCCCACAGACCAAAGCTGGCGCCGGCGACCTTGAGCGCGGCAACACAGCCGGTACCGAAGAAAATGAGCAGGGCTGTGCCGAGAAACTCGGCCAGGCATTGGCTGGACAGCGTGGGTTGGCGTAGAGCAGTCGTCATGTATGACCTCGTTTTTTTTGTTGTGAGGCGCGTGGCGCTCGACAGCAAAGCCCGGTGTCGATCCCCATTGACCCCGGGCAAATACAGGAAACGCACCTTAAAAGTGCGCCATTTGTTCAGAAGCGAAAAAATATAGACAAGAAACGCTGATGTCAAAGGTCGAAAGTGAACGACCAGTCACGAAATGGTCGCTAAAATTGGCTGCGAATCCGCGTACTAGAGGTGCGCGATTGCGGTGCGCTGGCTGCGCTGTGGGAATTGTCCTAAAGTAGCCGCCGAGCCGTCCCAGACCGGAGCCCTTGCATGACCCCCGCCCTAGACCTGTTGAAGAAGCATCGCGCCGAGCACCGTGTGCACAGTTATGAGCATGACCCCAAGTCGGCGTCCTACGGTCTGGAAGCGGCGGAAAAGCTCGGGCTCGACCCACAGCAGGTGTTCAAGACCTTGCTGGCGAGCAGCGAGAAAGGGGAGTTGCTGGTGGCGGTGGTGCCGGTGGTAGGCACCCTGGACCTCAAGGCCCTGGCCCATGCTGCCGGGGTAAAGAAATGCGAAATGGCAGACCCGGCGGCGGCGCAGCGGGCTACGGGTTATCTGGTGGGGGGGATCAGCCCCTTGGGGCAGAAGAAGCGCTTGCGAACCTTCATTGACGAATCAGCGCAGAATTTTGCAACCATCCATGTCAGCGCTGGACGGCGTGGGCTGGAAGTGGAGTTGGCGGCGGCGGTGCTGGCCGAGCATACCCAAGGCAAGTTTGCCGGAATCGGCAGAGGTTGAGCCGGGCTTGCCCGCTCCCACAGGAATACTTGACGCGAAACCTGTGGGAGCGGGCAAGCCCGCGAAGGGCCGCAAAGCGGCCCCAGGGATCTGCAATCAGGTCGCGGAACTGTACCGACGCACGCCATTCTCCTGCCGCGGCAACTGCGCCGCAACGCTACCCGGCACCGGGAACAGCACCAGGTGATCGGCTTTCACCGCAATCCCCACATCTTCACCGACCTGAAGGTCGTTATGGCTAGGGAAGATCGCTTCCAGCTGGCTGCCAGTGGGCAGTTGCAGGCGGTACAGGGTCGATGCCCCCAGGAAGCTCTTGCCAACGATGTTCGCCTGTAGCGCGCTGCCCGGTGCATACACGATATCGTCGGGCCGCAGCAGCACGTCCACCGAACTGCCCGGTGCCATGATGTAGGCACGGTTGCCGCGCAGTTCTCCCAGCTCGGTATTGACGGCCTCGTGGCTGCTCATCTGCCCACGGATGAAGTACCCCTGGCCAATGAAGCTGGCCACGAACGGCGTCTGTGGTTCGTGGTAAAGGTTGTAGGGCGTGTCCCACTGCTCCAGGCGGCCTTCCTTGAACACACCGACCTGATCGCTGACGGCAAAGGCTTCTTCCTGGTCATGGGTAACCAGGATGGCGCTGGTGCCACGGCTCTTGAGAATATCGCGAACCTCATGGCTCAGGCGCCGGCGCAACTCCACGTCAAGGTTGGAGAATGGCTCGTCGAGCAGCAGCAACTGCGGTTCCGGCGCCAGCGCGCGGGCCAGGGCGACCCGTTGCTGCTGGCCGCCAGACAATTCGTGCGGGTAACGCCCGCCCAGGCCGCCAAGCTTGACCAGTTCGAGCATCTCTTCGATGACGGCGGCCTGGCGTGGGTGCTTGGCGATGCCAAAGGCAATGTTCTGCGCCACGGTCAGGTGCGGGAACAGCGCATAGTCCTGGAACACCATGCCGATGCGGCGCTTTTCCGGGGCCAGGGTGAAGCCGGCGCGGGAAATGACCTCGCCGGCAAGCTGGATCTCGCCTTCGTGTACCGGTTCGAAACCGGCAATGGCGCGCAGCGTGGTGGTTTTCCCGCAACCGGAGGAACCCAGCAGGCAACCGATGTCGCCTGCGTTCAGGTGCAGATTGAGGTTCTGGACGATGCGCTGGTCGCCGTAGCCGCAGGCGAGGTTGCGCAGGTTGAGCAGTAGGGGTTGACTCATGCGTGGTGGTAAGCCGGTTCTACAAGGAATTCGAGAAGCGCCTTCTGTGCATGCAGGCGGTTTTCAGCCTCGTCCCAGGCGACCGAACGTGGGTCGTCGAGCAGGTCCTGGCTGATTTCCTCGCCACGGTGGGCGGGCAGGCAGTGCATGAAGAGGACATCGGGTGCCGCCAGGTCGAGCAGTTCGCGGGTGACCTGGTAAGGCGCGAAATGCGCCAGGCGCCGTGCAGTTTCCTCCTCCTGACCCATGGAAGTCCAGACATCGGTGACCACCAGGTGTGCATCACGCACGGCTTCCTTGGCATCGCGGATGATCTGCACGCGGTCACCGCCCAGCGCCATGAAGCGCTGATCCGGCTCGTAGCCTTCCGGGCAGGCGATGCGCAGCTGGAAATCGAACTGCCTGGCGGCCTCGATATAGGAGTTGCACATGTTGAAACCGTCGCCGATCCAGGTCACGGTCTTGCCCTGGATCGAGCCGCGGTGCTCGAGGAAGGTCTGCATGTCGGCCAGCAGTTGGCATGGGTGCGACTCGTCGGACAGGCCGTTGATCACCGGCACACGCGACTTGGCGGCGAATTCGGTCAGGGTGCTGTGGGCGTGGGTACGGATCATCACCACATCGACCATGCTCGACAGCACGATGGCGCTGTCACCGATCGGCTCGCCACGGCCCAGCTGGGTGTCGCGTGGCGACAGGAAGATGGCCTGGCCGCCCAGCTGGATCATGCCAGCCTCGAACGACACGCGGGTACGGGTCGAGGATTTCTCGAAGATCATGCCAAGCACGCGGTTCTTCAGGGGCTCGAACAGCACGCCTCGTTTGCGCAGGTCCTTCAGCTCGATGCCGCGGCGGATCACCCCGAGCAATTCGTCGGTGGTGAAGTCCAGCAGGGAGAGAAAGTGCCTAGCGCTCATGATTGACTACCTTATCTGCAACGGTATGCAGGTCGACCGTATGGTTTTTTTTGACAACGGGATTGACCTGCGGCGTAAGCCGCACGGGGCGGACGAAAATAGGGAAAGGCGCAATACTATAAGTAAATGTCGCCTGAAGCCAAGGGGGAACAGCGGCCTGATTGCAAAGGGTGTTGCAAAGGGTGTCTTCACCCGTCGGCCTGTGCTGTTTTTTATTTGCTACACGAGGTTTTACAGGGCTTGCTGGCAATTTGGCAAATGGCTGTCGCAAATCGTGTGCCTGATGTCGGTGGATTCACGCGGCGAAGGGCGCTGGTCGGGGGCAGGGGGTGGGCGCATAGTCAATGTTCGACAACAACAAGGCAGAGGCGGCCATGACCAAGACCCTGCATCACCGTGCCTGTCACCTGTGCGAAGCAATCTGCGGGCTGAACATCGAAGTCAGCCATGAAGACGACGGGCGGGCGCTAATCAGCTCGATCAAGGGCGACCCCCAGGACCCGTTCAGCCGTGGCCACGTCTGCCCCAAGGCCGTGGCCTTGCAGGACATCCAGAACGACCCTGACCGCCTACGCCAGCCCCACAAACGGGTAGGGGAGCGTTGGCAGGCCATCGGCTGGGACGAGGCCTTTGCCCTGGCCGCGGAAAAGTTGTGGGCGGTCCAGCAGGCTCACGGGCGCAATGCCGTGGCGGTCTACCAGGGCAACCCAAGTGTGCACAACTACGGTTTGATGACCCACAGCAATTACTTCCTCGGCCTGCTCAAGACACGCAACCGTTTCTCGGCCACCTCGGTGGACCAGCTGCCACAACACCTGGTCAGCCACCTGATGTATGGCCATGGCCTGCTGCTGCCGATTCCGGATATCGACCACGCCGACTTCATGCTGATTCTTGGCGGCAACCCGCTGGCCTCCAACGGCAGCATCATGACCGTGCCCGATGTGGAAAAGCGCCTCAAGGCCCTGCTTGGCCGGGGAGGGCGCCTGGTGGTGGTGGACCCTCGGCGCAGCGAAACGGCGGCCATGGCCGATACCCACCTGTTTATACGTCCGGGTGGGGACGCAGCCTTGTTGTGCGGCGTGCTCAACACCCTGTTCGAGGAGGGCCTGGCGCAAGGTTCGCACTTAGCCATCAACGGCCTGCAGCAGGTGCGTGAGGCGCTTGCCCCCCTCAGCGCCGAAGCCATGAGCCCGCATTGCGGCATTGCTGCTACGCAGATCCGCCAGCTGGCACGGGACTTCGCTGCGGCAGAAAAGGCCGTGTGCTATGGCCGCATGGGCGTTTCCACCCAAACCTTCGGGACCCTCTGTCACTGGCTGGTGCAACTGATCAACCTGGTCACCGGCAACCTCGACCGTGAAGGCGGCGCTTTGTGCACCGAGCCCGCCGTCGACCTGGTGGCCACCACCTCGGGCGGCCATTTCAACGCCTGGCAGAGCCGGGTCTCGGGTTTGCCCGAGTACGGTGGCGAGCTGCCCGTGGCGGCCCTGGCCGAAGAGATGCTGACACCTGGCGAAGGGCAGGTACGCGCCTTGGTGACAGTGGCCGGCAACCCGGTGCTGTCTACGCCTAACGGTCGCCAGCTGGATGCGGCCCTGGAAGGCCTGGAGTTCATGCTCAGCATCGACCTCTACATCAATGAAACCACTCGGCATGCCGACCTGATCCTGCCTTCCACCTCCTCGCTGGAAAACGACCACTACGACAGCACCTTCAACTTGCTGGCCGTGCGCAACGTCACTCGCTTCAACCGGGCGATCCTGGCCAAGCCGGACGGGGCGCTGCACGACTGGGAAATTTTCGTCGGCCTGGCCCAGGCGTTTGCCAGGCGTGCCGAGCTTGAGTTGAAACCGACCTGGGCACCTGCGCAGATGATCGATCTGGCCTTGCGCAAGGGGCGCTATGGTGAAGCAACGCCTTGGCGTCTTTCACTGGCAACGCTGGACGAGCACCCACACGGCCTTGACCTCGGGCCATTACGTAGCAACCTCGCTGCGCGCCTGGCGACTACCAGCAAGGCTGTCGAAGCGGCACCCCAGGTGTTGCTGGACGACCTTCACCGCCTGAAGCAACTGGCACCGCCCGTACCGGGTGAGCTGCTGCTGATCGGCCGCCGCCATGTGCGCAGCAACAACTCATGGATGCACAATTTCCACCGCCTGGTGAAAGGCAAGCCTCGCCATCATCTGTTGATGCACCCGCAAGACCTGCAACAGCGACAGTTGCAGGACGGCCAGCGGGTGCGTATCCGCTCCCGCACGGGTGATCTCGAAGTCGAGGTGCAAGCCTGCGAGGACATGATGCCCGGAGTGGTCAGCCTGCCCCATGGCTTCGGTCACGGTCGTCAGGGCGTGCACATGCAGATCGCCCAGGCGCAGCCCGGGGTGAGCGCCAATGACCTGACCGACGAGCGCTTGCGGGACCAGGTTTCCGGCAACGCTGCGCTCAATGGCGTACCCGTGCAGGTGGAGGCCGGGTAAGGAACAGCAAGGCCGAGCACGCTGCTCGGCTTTCCGTTACAATGCGCCACCGTGCCGACAACAGCGTCGCAAAGTTAAGCCGAGGTGCTACATGGATATCATCGAAACGATCAAAGAGCAGATTGCCAACAACACCATTCTGCTTTACATGAAAGGCTCGCCGAATGCCCCGCAATGCGGGTTCTCGGCCAAGGCATCGCAAGCAGTGATGGGTTGTGGCGAGAAGTTCGCCTACGTCGACATCCTGCAGAACCCGGAAATCCGTGCCAACCTGCCAAAATATGCCAACTGGCCGACCTTCCCGCAGCTGTGGGTAGCCGGTGAGCTGGTTGGCGGTAGCGACATCATGCTGGAAATGTTCGAGAAGGGTGAGCTGCAAACCCTGATCAAGGACGCTGCTGCCAAAGCCAAGGCTTCCGAAGCCTGAGCTTCCGGCAAGCATAAAAAAACCCGCTGATAGCGGGTTTTTTTATGCGGCGAACAATTATTCTTCGCCCATCTGCGACTGCAGATAGTTTTCGATAGTGATCTTGTCGATCAGCCCCAGTTGGGTTTCCAGCCAGTCGATGTGCTCTTCCTCGGATTCGAGGATCTCTTCAAGCATGTCACGCGAGCCGAAGTCGCCAGCGGTTTCACAATGGGCGATGGCTGCCTTCAGGTCGGCCAGGCCTTTCTTTTCAAGCTTCAGGTCGCACTCGAGCATTTCCTTGGTGTGCTCGCCGATCAGCAGCTTGCCCAGGTCCTGAACGTTAGGGATGCCTTCGAGGAAGAGAATACGCTTGATCAGTTTGTCAGCGTGCTTCATCTCGTCGATGGATTCCTTGTACTCGTGCTTGCCGAGCTTGTTCAGGCCCCAATCTTCGTACATGCGTGCGTGCAGGAAGTACTGGTTGATCGCGACCAGCTCGTTTCCGAGGATCTTGTTGAGATGCTGGATGACGCTTACGTCGCCTTTCATTACGGGTTCCTGCCCTGTAGAAGTGTGCCAATACAGTGAAGTTTGAGCCCGATACTTAGTAGTGTCAAACCTAAGTTGTTGAATAATAAGTGAAAATTAATAGGAATAAGAATGTTTGTGAACCGCGTTGGAGCGCTAACTTATTGAATTCAGAGCATAAAAAAACCGGACACAGGGTCCGGTTCTTTGAATTCTGGGTTTTCAGGCCGCGGTAAATTCCACGGGATAGGGCAGGGCGGCCTGGCTGACCTGGAGCTCGGTCAGGGTCTCACGGACCACTTCCTTGGCCAGGCAGGCGCATTTGCCACACTGGCTTGCGACATTGGTCGCGGCTCGCACTTCCTTGTAACTGCAGCATCCTTCATAGATCGCATCGCGGATCTGTCCGTCGGTGACGCCGACACAAAGACACACATACATAAGGGCTGACCATCGCGGGTTGAGTCGATGGATTGGAGCTTAATGTTAATGAGAATGCTTGTCAAAGTGCTTTCTGAAAAGGCTGTGCTTGAGCGACCGGTGGTTGCCTGCCTGATGGATTCGGCCTGTCATCAGAAGCCGTGTATGATGGTCGGCCTTTGTTGGATGTCGGGCAAGCCCGTCTGGCCCGGCAAACGGTTTTTCACCCTCATCAGGAGATTACAATGAGCGTACTCGTTGGTAAGAAAGCCCCCGATTTCACCGTTCCAGCCGTGCTGGGCAATGGCGAGATCGTCGACAGCTTCAACCTGGCTTCGGCCATCAAGGGCAAGTACGGCCTGGTGTTCTTCTACCCGCTGGACTTCACCTTCGTCTGCCCGTCCGAGCTGATCGCCCTGGACAACCGCATCCCGGACTTCCAGGCGCGCAACGTCGAAGTGATCGGCGTGTCGATCGACTCGCACTTCACCCACAACGCCTGGCGTAACACCCCGGTCAACAACGGCGGCATCGGTCAGGTGAAGTACACCCTGGCTGCCGACATGACCCACGAAATCTGCAAAGCCTACGACGTAGAGTCCGAAGGCGGCGTGGCCTTCCGTGGCGCCTTCCTGATCGACACCAACGGTGTTGTCCGCTCGCAGATCATCAACGACCTGCCACTGGGCCGTAACATGGACGAGCTGCTGCGCCTGGTTGACGCCCTGCAGTTCCACGAAGAGCACGGCGAAGTCTGCCCTGCCAACTGGAAAAAAGGCGACAAAGGCATGAACGCTTCGCCAGAAGGCGTTGCTGCCTACCTGAGCGAGAACGCTGGCAAGCTGTAATTGCCGCTCGCATAAAAAAACCGGCCTTCGTGGCCGGTTTTTTTGTGCCTGGACTTCAAGGCTTCCAGTGCCTGTCCTGGCCCTTTCGCGGCACAAGGCCGCTCCTACAGCAGTACGCATACCCCTGTAGGAGCGGCCTTGTGCCGCGAAAGGGCCGCAGCGCGGCCCCTGGATTCAACTCAATCGTTGAAGTCGCGCCAGCCGCCCATCTCTTTCCAGCGGTTGACGATGCCGCAGAACAGCTCGGCCGTCTTCTCGGTGTCATAACGCGCCGAGTGCGCCTCACGCCCGTCGAAGTCGATGTCCGCGCTCTGGCAGGCACGCGCCAGCACGGTCTGGCCATACGCCAGGCCCGCGAGGGTAGCGGTGTCGAAGCTCGAAAACGGGTGGAACGGGTTGCGCTTCAGGTCGTTGCGCGCCACCGCCGCATTGAGGAAGCCCAGGTCGAAGCTGCTGTTGTGGCCGACCAGGATCGCCCGCTTGCAGCCATTGGCCTTGAGTGCCTTGCGTACGCCGCGGAAGATGTCGGTCAGCGCGCTTTCCTCGCTGACGGCCATGCGCAGCGGGTGGTCCAGCTTGATGCCGGTAAACTCCAGCGCTGCGGCTTCGATGTTGGCGCCCTCGAACGGCTCTACCCGGTGGAAGTAGGTGTGCTCGGGGAACAGGAAGCCTTTCTCGTCCATGCCGATAGTGACGGCGGCAATTTCCAGCAGGGCATCGGTCGCGCTGTTGAAACCACCTGTCTCCACATCCACCACTACCGGCAGGTAGCCGCGGAAGCGCTCGGCCATCGGGTGGCGCGAACCGCTGCTGCCTTGGGTGTCCATGTCGTCTTCGTAGAGTTCTTCGCTCACGCGTTTTCCTCCAGCAGGCGCCAGCGCAGTTTTTCACCGGCGCGCAGCGGGATTACGGTCTGCTCGCCAAACGGCAGGGTGTCCGGGGCGGTCCATTCTTCACGCACCAGGGTAATGGTGTCGGTGTTCGCCGGCAGGCCGTAGAAGGCCGGGCCGTGCAGGCTGGCAAAGCCTTCCAGCTTGTCCAGCGCGTTACGCTGCTCGAACGCTTCGGCGTACATTTCGATGGCCGCGTAGGCGGTGTAGCAACCGGCGCACCCGCAGGCGGCTTCCTTGGCGTGACGAGCGTGCGGTGCCGAGTCGGTGCCCAGGAAGAACTTCGGGTTACCGCTGGTGGCCGCGTCCAGCAGCGCCACCTGGTGGGTGTTGCGCTTGAGGATCGGCAGGCAGTAGAAATGCGGGCGAATGCCGCCAACCAGCATGTGGTTGCGGTTGTACAGCAGGTGCTGGGCGGTGATGGTCGCGCCGACGTTGGCCGGGGCCTCGGTGACGAACTGCGCGGCGTCGCTGGTGGTGATGTGTTCGAACACCACCTTCAGCGTCGGGAAGCGCTCGACCAGACGGCGCATGTGCTCGTCGATGAAGCGCTTTTCGCGGTCGAACACGTCGATCTCGCTGCGGGTAACTTCGCCATGCACCAGTAGCGGCATGCCCACTTCCGCCAGTGCCTCTATGGCCGGGAGGATGTTGTCGATGCTGGTCACGCCGGAATCGGAGTTGGTGGTAGCGCCGGCCGGATACATCTTGGCGGCGTACACGAAACCGCTGGCCTTGGCCGCGCGGATATCCTCGGGGCTGGTGCGGTCGGTGAGGTACAGCACCATCAGCGGCTCGAAGCGGCTGCCGGCCGGGCGGGCAGCCAGGATGCGCTCGCGGTAGGCACCAGCCTGCTCGGCATTACGCACCGGAGGAACCAGGTTGGGCATGATGATGGCACGGGCGAAGGTACGCGCCACGTCGCCAACGGTGTGGGGCAGGACGGCACCATCGCGCAGATGGATGTGCCAGTCGTCGGGGCGCAGGAGGGTCAGGCGATCGGACATTGGGGATTCCAGGCGGGTCGAACTCAAGCCCCAATGCTACCGGAAAACCCTGGGGCGAGCACGGCTATCAAGTTTTCCGGCAGGCGTCCGATAGCCTGCAGGTAAGCCGTCAGAATTTGTGGAGCCGCCCGTGCGCCAGCGTTACCTAACCCTGTTGACCCTGTTCGCCAGCCTGCCGGCCGGCGCACTGACTTTCCAGACGCGCATGGAGAACATTGCCTGGAAGGTCGAGGGTGACCAGTTCGAGTGCCGTCTGATCCAGCCAATAGAAGGTTTTGGCAGCGGCGAGTTCGTGCGCCGGGCAGGTGAACAGCCGGTGTTCCAGCTGCGTTCGGACAGCAACGTACTGGGTGCAGGTACAGCCAGCCTGCTGGCGGCGGCGGCGCCGTGGCAGCCTGGGCGGGGTGATATCAACCTGGGCAGCGTGCGCATGGCCCGTACAGGGGTGCTGTTCAGTTCTTCCCAAGGCCAGGCCAGCCGCCTGATAAACGGCCTGCTCGACGGGCGCAGCACCGTGGTACGCAACTACACCGGTGAGGCCGGCAGGCCGATGGAAGTGCGCGTGCTGCCGGTCAGCTTCGCCAAGGCCTACAGCGACTACCAGGTTTGTGCCAGCAAGCTGCTGCCAATGAATTACGATCAGGTGCGCCAGACCCAGGTGGGCTTCCCGGGTGGCGGCACCGATCTGGACGCGTCGGCGCGTGCACGGCTGGATGTGATCCTGGATTACATGAAAGCCGACCCGACGGTAAACCACATCGAGCTGAACGGCCACTCCGACAACAGTGGCAACCGCCTGACCAATCGTGACCTGTCGCGCCGTCGCGCGCTGGCGGTGGCTGACTACTTCAAGGCCCATGGCTTGGCTGAAGAACAGATCACGGTGCGCTTCCATGGCGAGCAGTACCCGTTGGTGAAGAACAACAGCGCTGCCAATCGGGCGCGCAATCGCCGGGTGAATATCGAGCTGGATCGGGTGGCAGTGGTTGAGAAACCCGCCGATAAACCGGCTGAACGAGCGGCGCCTGCTGCCGCGGCCCCGGCCCCGGCCAGCCCGGCTGCTGCCGCGCCGGGGGCGAAGGCGCCCTGAGATCGGTGTGGCTCCAGGGGGTTGCCACGACATTTCCAGCGCCTGTGAGATGTTCATGCATACACCCGTCGCCCTTCCGACAGTTCCTGTCGCTTTGTCGTCAGAAGCTGTCGCCCCACTGTAAATTTATCCGCAAGGCCGTTAGAATCGATCCCTTTCCGTACAACCCCGTGGAGTGATGGCATGGCGGACGTAAAAAAGGTCGTACTGGCGTATTCCGGCGGCCTTGATACTTCGGTGATTCTCAAGTGGCTGCAGGATACCTACAACTGCGAAGTGGTGACCTTCACCGCTGACCTGGGTCAGGGCGAAGAGGTCGAGCCGGCCCGTGCCAAGGCCCAGGCAATGGGTGTTAAAGAGATCTACATCGACGACCTGCGCGAAGAATTCGTGCGTGATTTCGTGTTCCCGATGTTCCGCGCCAACACCGTATACGAAGGCGAGTACCTGCTGGGTACTTCCATCGCCCGCCCGCTGATCGCCAAGCGTCTGATCGAAATCGCCAACGAAACCGGCGCTGACGCCATTTCCCATGGCGCCACCGGCAAAGGCAACGACCAGGTGCGTTTCGAGCTGGGTGCCTACGCCCTGAAACCAGGCGTCAAGGTTATCGCCCCATGGCGTGAGTGGGACCTGCTGTCCCGCGAAAAACTGATGGACTACGCCGAAAAGCACGGCATCCCGATCGAGCGCCACGGCAAGAAGAAGTCGCCGTACTCGATGGACGCCAACCTGCTGCACATCTCCTACGAAGGCGGTGTCCTGGAAGATACCTGGACCGAGCACGAAGAAGACATGTGGCGCTGGAGCGTCTCGCCTGAGAACGCCCCGGACCAGGCGACCTACATCGAGCTCACCTACCGTAACGGTGACATCGTTGCGATCGATGGCGTCGAGAAAACTCCGGCCACCGTCCTGGCCGACCTGAACCGTATCGGCGGTGCCAACGGCATCGGCCGCCTGGACATCGTCGAGAACCGTTACGTCGGCATGAAGTCGCGTGGCTGCTACGAGACCCCAGGCGGCACCATCATGCTCAAGGCCCACCGTGCCATCGAGTCGATCACCCTGGACCGCGAAGTCGCTCACCTGAAAGATGAGCTGATGCCGAAGTACGCCAGCCTGATCTACACCGGCTACTGGTGGAGCCCGGAGCGTCTGATGCTGCAACAGATGATCGACGCTTCGCAGGTCAACGTGAATGGCGTGGTACGCCTGAAGCTGTACAAAGGCAACGTGACCGTGGTCGGCCGCCAGTCGGACGACTCGCTGTTCGATGCCAACATCGCGACCTTCGAGGAAGATGGCGGCGCCTACAACCAGGCGGACGCGGCCGGCTTCATCAAGCTGAACGCACTGCGCATGCGCATTGCTGCCAACAAGGGCCGTTCGCTGCTCTGATTGCTGGCACGTGTCGTAGAAACCCCGGCTCAGGCCGGGGTTTTTTTTGGCTGCAGAAAAGTCCGGGCGTTTAGCGCTCGTCGTTCACGACATTGCCCTCGAGTGCGCTGATCGACAGCTGCGCACATTGACGTCTGTCCAGATTACAAAAGCGCCAGGTGCGCGCTGGTACGGGGGGGTGGGCTAGGGCAGACAGGAGTTGCTGTTCCATCATGCGGTTGGCGTCGGGGCCGGAAAACATGAACGTGACTGGCTCGCCCTTGGTCGCTTCGTGGGGACCGTTGGTCATGGCAGGAGTTGCCACGTTGTTGGGGATCGGCATGTTGTCATCGGTCGTTCTGCCGGGCGATGGGCTATAGAAGGACTTGTAGTTGAAATTGAGCGTCAGGAAGAACAGTGCTGTGAGAAAAAACGGGAAGCCCACCAGAAACCAGGTGTAGAGTTTTTGGCTGGACTCGCTGAGAAACGGCAGTGTCGCGAGCGCGGAGGCTTCGATGATCCCCGCGAAGATGGCAATGATCGTCAGCGGGGCGACAGGTTGTGCTTGGGTCATTTGGGCCGTCTCCAGCGGTTTTGCCCATCTATACCGGACCGTTGAACTCAACTAAAGACTGGACCGGTTTCCGGGTGAGAACTAATCGCCGAATAGCCTGGTTGCCTTGATTTTTCACCTTGTTTGAGTTGGATGTTTCTTCAAGTGGGCGTCAGTTTTTCAACTGGTGCGAAATTGCGGGCGGGTGATACCGTCAGTTTGGTGATAAAGAATTTAGTTATTACAACTGCAGTAATTATTTGTAGGAAATTTCCGTAAGTTCTGTAAGTTTCATCTGCTCATCAGTTTCGCTGGGAATTCGCCGCGCCATCGGACGCCCTGTCGGTTATCGTGGCGTGCCAAAGCAAAAACAATGAATCAATGGATATCGCATGAATAAAGTGCTTATCGTGGATGATCATCCGGTCATACGCCTGGCCGTGCGCATGCTGATGGAGCGGCATGGGTATGACGTGGTGGCGGAAACCGACAACGGGGTGGCTGCACTGCAACTCACACGGCAACACCTGCCGGATATCGTGGTACTGGATATCGGCATCCCCAGGCTTGATGGCCTGGAGGTGATAGCGCGCATGGCAACGTTCAGCCCGGGCAGCAAAGTCCTGGTACTGACGTCGCAGGCCCCCGGCAACTTCTCGATGCGCTGCATGCAGGCGGGGGCATCGGGTTACGTGTGCAAGCAGCAGGAGCTCACCGAATTGCTCAGCGCCATCAAGGCCGTGTTGTCTGGGTACAGCTACTTCCCCAACCAGGCCTTGCATGCGTCGCGTGGCAGGGGAGGGGGGAGCGAGACGGATATGGTCAACCGTCTTTCAGCGCGCGAGATGACCGTGTTGCAGCAGTTGGCGCGGGGGCGCTCGAACAAGGAAATTGCCGACAGCATGTTCCTCAGCAACAAGACGGTCAGTACCTACAAGTCCCGGCTATTGCTCAAGCTCAATGCGCGGTCGCTGGTTGACCTGATCGAACTGGCGCAGCGGCAAGGTCTTAACTGACTGCCAGGCCGCAAAGCCTCCCGTCCGGAGGCTTTGCCAGGGCTCCCGAGCAGCGCTACAGGTCGTAGTCGAAATCGGCCAGCTGCTTTTGCAGGCGCCGTTCTTCCAGCATGTTGTCGATGGTGCGGCGTTTGCTCAGGTTGGTCTTTGCGCTTTCCACCTGGGGTTCCGCTTCATCCTCTGTGGCAACAAAATCATCTTCGATCGACAGGTCGTCTTTATCGGTGCTCATGAGTCGCTCCAAGCCAAGGGGCCATTGGCCGTCCTTATAACCAGAAAGCAGACGCTGGTAAAAAAGATTTTTTCAATCGCCGCGAGTGGTTTTGAGCTATCGGCTCAATCGTCGCTGGTCTTGTGCTTGTATTCGCACAAGTCTTCGATCCGGCAACTGCCACACCTTGGCTTGCGGGCCTGGCAAACATAGCGTCCATGCAGGATCAACCAGTGATGGGCGTCGAGCAGGTAATCCTTTGGCACGAACTTGACCAGTTTCTTCTCTACCTCCAGCACCGTCTTGCCTGGCGCGATGCCCGTGCGGTTGCTGACCCGGAATATATGGGTATCCACCGCCATGGTCGGCTGGCGAAAGGCAGTGTTAAGCACCACGTTGGCGGTCTTGCGGCCCACGCCGGGCAGTGCCTCCAACGCTTCGCGGGTTTGCGGCACCTCGCTGCCGTGCTGCTCTATCAGCATCCGGCAGGCTTCGATGACGTTTTTGGCCTTGCTGTTGTAAAGGCCGATGGTCTTGATGTATTCGCTCAGGCCTTCAACGCCCAGGGCATGGATGGCCTCGGGGGTGTTGGCGACGGGGAACAGGCGGGCGGTGGCCTTGTTGACGCCGACGTCAGTGGATTGCGCAGACAACGTCACGGCGACCAGCAGTTCGAACGGGGTGGTGTAGGCCAGTTCTGTCTTGGGGTCGGGGTTGTCTTCGTGCAGCCTGCGAAAGATCTCCAGGCGTTTGGCGGCATTCATGAAATCAGAGCTTTCCTTGACGACGTGGGTGGGCAGGGCCCGGACGCAGGCGATTGTACAAGGCCAGCAGCAGTCCGAGCAGTAGCAGCGCGCCGGGGGCCAGGCTGGCCAGGTGCAGGCCGGTCAGCTCAGCCAACCCTTGGCGGCTGGTGCCGAGCAGCAGGCAGATGCCAAGCACGGCGCCAAGGTGCCTGACGAGCAGGCGCCAGCGGCCCTGGTCAGGCAACAGGTGGTCGTAGGCCAGGCATGGCAGGCAAAGCAGCGCTGGATAGTGGCCCAGGGCTATGGCCAGTGGCAGCAGCCACGCACGCAAGGCCAGTTGCAGGCAGCTTGCCAGGGCGGCCAACAGCAACAGGCTTGCCAGCACGTACGCCCAGTTGGCCAGCCGCTGGCGCAAGGGTGCCAGCAACACCTGGTGCAGGCTAACCATCACGATCGCGCACACGCCGATGGCGGCGCCCTCGCGCAGCGTTACGGTGGCACCGAGCATGGGCACAAGGCTTGCTGCCAGCCAGTAGACGTTATTCATGCGGGGTGACCTCCAGCAGCATGCTGCGCTGCTCATCGAAGTAGCTCAGGGCCTCCTGTAGTGCCGTGATCACGGCCCGTGAGGTCACGGTTGCGCCGGCCAGTTGGTCAAAGTCGCCTTGGTCCCGCTTCAGCGCCCAGTGGTCGCCCAACTGACGGTTGGCAAACTGCTCCAGCCAGTGCACCTGTGGGTCTCCCAGGCGTGCGCCCAACCCCGGGCTTTCCTGTTGCTCGACCACTTGGCTACCGATCAGCCGGCCGTCGGCGGCGATGGCGATGCTCAGCACGATCGGCCCGACATAACCTTGGGCCTGGGTGATCAGGATGATTGCGGTGGGCGCGCCGGCTCGGGTGGCCCGGTAAGCTGCCAGGATCCGGCTATTTGGCCGCTGTGCGGCGGGCCTTGGCAGGGGGCTGTCCAGTGGCTGGTTGTCGTAACTGCCTTCGGGCAGCACCGCCAGCCGCTGGCGGCTTTGCAGTTGCTTCTCGGCGCTGACGATGGCGGTACTGGTCCAATGTCGCCAGGTCAGCGTGGCAGACACAGCCAGTGCCCCGGTCAGCAGCAGCAGGCCTGCGTCACGCGCAAGGCGGTTCATCGGGTGGCCTGCTGGCGCTGCAGGGCCAGGCGCTCAAGGCTCGGTGCCATGAGGTTCATCAGCAAGATGGCGAATGCCGTGCCATCCGGGTAGCTGCCCCAGGTGCGAATCAGGTAGATCAGCAGCCCGGCTCCCAGGCCGAAGCACAACCTGGCCCACTCATTCTTGGGGCCGGAGACGGGCTCGGTGGCAATGAAGAACGCCGCCAGCATGGTCGACCCAGAGAACAGGTGCAGCAAGGGTGAACCGTTGGAGTCCGACCCCGAACCGTTCCAGCCCAACAGGCTGAACACGAATAGCCCTGCCAGCAAGCCCGCAGGCGCGTGCCAGCTGATCACCTTGCGCTGCAGCAGGAACAGCCCGCCAAGCAGGAACGCCAGGTTGGCCCATTCGCTGCCCCTGCCGCCAATACTGCCGAAGCCCGGATGACTGGCGAACAGCTCGTCAATGGTCAGGCTGCGATTGTGGCGCAGGCCGTCGAGCAGCGTAGGCCGAGCCCAGGCATCAATGTGACCACCTGTAAACACCTGCTGCAGGCTTTCCAGCAGGCCAGGTGCAGGCCCTGGCCAATGGCTCATCTGCAACGGGAAGCTCAGCAATACGAAGGCATAACCGACCATGGCCGGGTTGAACAGGTTGCGCCCGACACCGCCAAACGCTTGCTTGCCGATGCCGATGGCAACGCTGGTGGCGACCACAGGTAACCACCAAGGGGCGAGGGTGGGCAGGGCGCACGCCAGCAAGACGGCTGTCACCAGTGCGCTTCCATCGCTCAGCGCCGGCTTCGGCGGTTGCCCGCGCATTGCAAGCAGCAGGGTTTCGCAGAGTATGGCGGCACTGGCGCAGAGCAACAGGTTTACCAGCAAACCCCAGCCGTGCAGCCACAGCAGTGTCAGCAGGCCAGGTATGCAGGCCAGCAAGACCAGGCCCATGCTGGTACGTAGTCGCGGGTCGGGGCTGGTGTTCATTGTGCAAACAACCCATTGAAACCGGAAAATGCCATGGCCATTACCCCGGCACCGATCAATTCGATAGGCAGGCCGCGCAGCACGCCGGGGATATCGGCATGGGCACTGCGCTGACGCAGGTCAGTGAACAAGACCAGCGCCAGCCAGAAGCCAGCACCGGCCAGCAAGGCTTGCAGCAGGATGGCGGGCCACGTGCTGTCGTCGCTGGCCTGCTGTAGCGCCAGCCCAAGCGCTACGGCATTGCTCAAGAGCAGGGCTGGCAACCCCGTCACGGGCCAGGTCGGGCGCCATTTGGCCAGCAGCCACGGCACACCCCATGCAAGCAATGCCAGCCAGGGCAATAGCACGAACAGGGCAAGGTCCTGGATGTGCAACGGGGCAAGCACCCCTCGCATCAGCAACTGGGCACCGATCACGCCCAGCGCAATGCACAGCGCGCAGGCCAGGCCGTGCACATGCAAGTGCAGCCTGGGGGCTGACGGTTGTAGCAGGCACAGGTGATTGACCAGCGCGGCGCTGATCAGGACCAGGATGTAGTCGCTCATGAGATGACGATAGCCGGGAATCAGGGTGGTTGTCCGGCAAGCAAGGCGCAGAAGGAACTGCCCCGGCACGAGGGCCGGGGCAGGGGCGTTACTTGATGCGCTGGCCAGGCTTGGCGCCGCTGTCCGGGCTCAGCAGGTAGATTTCTTCACCGCCAGGGCCGGCGGCCATGACCATGCCCTCGGACACGCCAAAGCGCATCTTCCGTGGCTTGAGGTTGGCAACCATCATGGTCAGGCGGCCTTCCAGCTTGGACGGGTCGGGGTAAGCCGACTTGATGCCGGAGAACACGTTGCGGCGCTCGTCACCGATATCCAGGGTCAGTTGCAGCAGCTTGTCGGCGCCAGCTACGGCTTCGGCCTTGACGATCAGTGCCACGCGCAGGTCAACGGCAGCGAAGGTGTCGAACTCGATTTCTGCCGAAAGCGGGTCCTTGGTCAGCTCGCCATTGCCGGCCGGGGCCTTGGCTTCGGCGGCCAGCAGGTCTTCCTTGCTGGCTGCGACCATGGCTTCGACCTTGGCCGGTTCGATGCGGCTCATCAGTGCCTTGAACGGGTTCAGCTGGTGGTTTTCCAGGCGCGACAGGTGGTCGTTCCAGGCCAGCGGGGCAACGTTGAGGAAGGCCTCGGCGTCGGCCGCCAGCACGGGCAGCACGGGCTTGAGGAAGATCACCAGCTGACGGAACAGGTTGATGCCCTGGGCGCAGATGGCCTGCACTTCATCCTGCTTGCCTTCCTGCTTGGCCAGTGACCATGGTGCCTTGTCGGCGATCCAGGCGTTGGCGCGGTCGGCCAGCGCCATGATCTCGCGCATGGCGCGGCCGAAGTCGCGGCCTTCGTAGGCTTCGGCGATAGACGGGGCAGCGGCCAGGAAGGCCTCGGTCAGCTCCGGTGCGGCATCGCCGGCCACCATCACGCCTTCATTGCCTTTGTGGATGAACCCGGCGCAGCGGCTGGCGATGTTGACTACCTTGCCCACCAGGTCGGAGTTGACCTTCTGCACGAAGTCTTCCAGGTTCAGGTCCAGGTCGTCGACGCCACGGCCCAGCTTGGCCGCGTAGTAGTAACGCAGGTATTCCGGCTGCAGGTGGTCAAGATAGGTGCGGGCCTTGATGAAGGTGCCGCGCGACTTGGACATCTTGGCGCCGTTGACGGTCAGGTAGCCGTGCACGTTGACCGCAGTCGGCTTGCGGAAGCCGGCGCCTTCGAGCATGGCGGGCCAGAACAGGGCGTGGAAGTTGACGATGTCCTTGCCGATGAAGTGGTACAGCTCGGCCTTGGAGTCTTCCTTCCAGAAGGCGTCGAAGTCCAGCTCTGGGCGGCGTGCGCACAGGTTCTTGAAGCTGGCCATGTAGCCGATTGGCGCGTCCAGCCACACGTAGAAGTACTTGCCCGGTTCGCCCGGGATCTCGAAGCCGAAGTACGGCGCGTCACGGGAGATATCCCACTCCTGCAGGCCGGAATCCAGCCATTCGGCCAGCTTGTTGGCCACCGCATCCTGCAGGGTGCCGCTGCGGGTCCACTGCTGCAGCATGGCCTGGAAGTCGGGCAGCTTGAAGAAGAAGTGCTGCGAATCACGCAGTACCGGGGTGGCACCGGAAATCGCCGACTTTGGGTTCTTCAGCTCGGTAGGCGCGTAGGTGGCGCCGCATTTTTCACAGTTGTCGCCGTACTGGTCTTCGGCCGCGCACTTGGGGCAGGTACCCTTGATGAAGCGATCGGCCAGGAACATGCCCTTTTCCGGGTCGAAATACTGGGTCACCGAACGGGTGGCGATGTGCCCGGCTTCACGCAGGCGCGTGTAGATCATGCTCGACAGTTCGCGGTTTTCTTCGCTGTGGGTGGAGTGGAAGTTGTCGAACTCCACCAGGAAGTCTGCGAAGTCGCCGCTGTGCTCGGCCTGGACGTTGGCGATCAGCTGTTCCGGCGTGATGCCTTCCTTTTCGGCACGCAGCATGATGGCCGAGCCGTGGGCGTCGTCGGCGCAGACGTAGATGCACTGGTTGCCGCGCATTTTCTGGAAGCGGACCCACATGTCTGTCTGGATGTACTCGAGCATATGGCCAAGATGGATGGATCCATTGGCATAGGGCAGGGCGCTGGTGACGAGAATCTGACGTGGCTCGGACATGGTGGCTCGGCTACTTATCTGGCTACGGGGTAAAAATGAGGGTGATCGGCCACTATAAAGGGCTGGCGAAGATATTTCACCCCGCATGCGCATCTGCTGACGATTGACGGGTTAGGATAGGCGCCTGTTCTACATCAAGTTTGCCAATGGGAGTCTCCATGAGTGCCGTCACCCGTGCCGCCGTCGAAGGCGTGCTTCGCCAGTACACCGACCCCTACCTGAACCAGGACCCGGTCAGCGCCGGTTGCGTGCGCGCCATTGATATCCAGGGCGGGCAGGTCAGCGTGCAATTGCAGTTGGGGTATGCCGCCGGGCTGTTCAAGAGCGGCTGGGCCCAGGTGCTGCAGACCGCCATCGGCAACCTCGAGGGCGTCAGCAGCGCCCAGGTGTCGATCGATTGCCAGGTGGCCGCGCACAAGGCCCAGGCCCAGGTACCGGCCATGGCCAACGTCAAGAACATCATCGCCGTGGCCTCGGGCAAGGGTGGGGTAGGCAAGTCGACCACCGCGGCCAACCTGGCCTTGGCCTTGGCCCGCGAAGGCGCGCGCGTGGGTATTCTCGATGCCGACATCTACGGCCCAAGCCAGGGCGTGATGTTCGGTATTGCTGAAGGCACCCGCCCACAGATCCGTGACCAGAAGTGGTTTGTGCCGATCAAGGCCCATGGTGTGGAAGTCATGTCCATGGCGTTCCTAACCGACGACAATACGCCGATGGTCTGGCGAGGCCCGATGGTCTCCGGTGCGCTGCTGCAACTGGTGACCCAAACCGCCTGGGACGACCTGGATTACCTGGTGATCGACATGCCGCCGGGTACCGGCGATATCCAGCTGACGCTGGCGCAGAAAGTGCCGGTGGCCGGCTCTGTGATCGTCACCACTCCGCAGGACCTGGCGTTGCTGGATGCCAAGAAGGGCGTGGAGATGTTCCGCAAGGTCAACATCCCGGTGCTCGGGGTGGTCGAGAACATGGCCGTGCATATCTGTTCAAACTGTGGTCATGCCGAGCATCTGTTCGGCGAAGGCGGTGGTGAGAAGCTGGCGAGCCAGTATGGCGTCGACCTGCTGGCCTCGCTGCCGTTGTCGATGCTGATCCGCGAGCAGGCCGACAGCGGTAAGCCCACGGCGATTGCCGAGCCGGAAAGCCAGATTGCCATGGTCTATCAGGAACTGGCCCGCCAGGTGGGTGCACGGATCGTACTGCAGGAAGCAGCGGCACCGGCGATGCCGAGCATTACTATAAGCGAAGACTGATCTATGAGACCGAGTCGCCTTCTTCGCGGGTAAACCCGCTTGTATGGTTAGACTTGAAGGGGTGGTGGGACTAAATGCCCGATTCTGACTGTTCACAGCAGTACAGACCGTGGGAGACATCGCCCCACCCCTTCCACCAAAGCGCCGATAAAGAATGCATCGTTTGCAAACGACGATAGAAGCAAGCCAGCGCCTCTTGGTGAAACCCCTTCAAGCCAAAAAACCATAACGTGAGGAGGCTCCCGTGGCAATGCAGGTTGGCAAATTGATCGTCGGTGCGGATGTCGCGAAAGCTGAGTTAGTGATTCATCACGATGATCGCGATGAGATCATCAAGGTGAAAAATACCAAACCAGAAATCAAGAAATGGCTGAAGCAACAGCCTCTCAACACGGCAATTGCTGTTGAGGCGACCAATGTTTACCACCTGGACTTGGTTGAGCTGGCCCATAGCCTGGGTTTCGAGGTCTATGTCATTGATGGATTCCAACTGAGCAACTACCGCAAAAGCGTGGGTGTACGGGTAAAAACGGACCCCACTGATGCTCGGTTGTTGTCCCGTTTTTTGAGAAACGAGGGGGAAGACCTCCGCCCTTGGACTCCCCCTCCCGCCGTCTACGGCAAGCTTCAGAGCCTTCTGCGACGCCGAGCGGCCTTGGTGACTGCCCGCACGGCGATGACTCAGAGCTGGGCTAATGAAGCCCTTTTGAAAGCCGCCTTCACAACCTTTGTAAAATCGATAGACCGGCTGGATTTGTTGATCCAAAAGAAAATTAAAGAAGTGCTGCGCGAAGCAGGGCTGCACGAGCAAGTTGCTCGCTGCCAGGCGGTAGAGGGTATTGGGTTTCTCACGGCCACTGCCTTGGTAATGGCTTTTATGCGGGGCGAGTTCAAGAGCAGTGATTCGTACATTGCATTCCTGGGAATGGATCTACGAGTGATTGATTCTGGGCAGAAGAATGGACGTCGTCGCCTTACCAAGCGAGGCTGCTCAGAAATCCGTCGCCTGCTGCATAACGCGGCGATGTCAGCCAGCCGGACGGCCACTTGGAAAGGGCTCTACGAACAGCATCGCAATGCGGGTAAAGCAACAACCCAGGCGTTGGTAATCCTGGCCAGGAAGCTTGCACGAGTGGCATTCGCCCTGATGAAGAATCAGGACGAATATGTCACCAAGGGTGGGAAAGCGCCTTGCTGAAAACCATAGAATCTCCCACAGGTACGGCGCAGCCTTCAAATGCCGCGCGGACCTGTGGGAGCGGGTTTACCCGCGAAGAAAGCGACTCGGTCTTTCAGTCAGGCATAAAAAAACCCGCCAGAAGGCGGGTTTTTTTGAAAGCTAGGAAGCTAAATCGCTTAGGCGATCTGAACTTCTTCAGCCTGCATGCCTTTCTGGCCGCGGGTAGCGACGAAAGTAACAGCCTGGCCTTCTTTCAGGGTTTTGAAGCCGTCAGCTTGGATGGCTTTGAAGTGCACGAACAGGTCGTCGCCCGACTGAGGGGTGATGAAGCCGTAGCCTTTTTCATCGTTGAACCACTTAACGGTACCGTTTTGACGGTTGGACATTTTTCTGTCTCCTTGGACAATTTAAGAACGGTCAGGAAAAACCCTGCCCGGGACTGAGCGCAAAGAGAGCAGAAAATTCAGCGATGGGCCGATCAGGATCGTGCATCAAACTAGAGATTCTCGGTGTCACGTGCAGCACAGTGGCGCCACCTTACCCCACTTTCCGCAACCTGCCAATGGTCTGAAGATGCTTTAGGCAAATTCGGATCGACGGTGGCTGCAGCCTCCGCTTGGCGCGGGATGCGGCATAGAACTTTAACCTGGGCGCCGGGACCGGTAAGATGCGGATCACGATTTTTACCACGCAACTCTTCAGGACACCCCCGCCATGAGCATCAAATCGGACAAGTGGATTCGCCGCATGGCGCAGGAACACGGCATGATCGAACCGTTCGTCGAGCGCCAGGTGCGCGGCGAACAGGACAGCCGGGTCATTTCGTTCGGTGTCTCCAGCTATGGCTACGACGTGCGCTGCGCCGACGAATTCAAGGTTTTCACCAACATCAACTCGGCCACCGTCGACCCCAAGAACTTCGATGCCGGCAGCTTCGTCGATATCAAGAGCGACGTGTGCATCATCCCGCCGAACTCCTTCGCCCTGGCCCGCACCGTCGAGTACTTCCGCATTCCGCGTGACGTGCTGACCATCTGCCTGGGCAAGAGCACCTATGCCCGTTGCGGCATCATTGTCAACGTCACCCCGCTCGAGCCAGAGTGGGAAGGCCATGTGACGCTGGAGTTCTCCAACACCACCACGCTGCCGGCAAAAATTTACGCCAACGAAGGCGTGGCACAGATGCTGTTCCTGCAGTCTGACGAAGAGTGCGAAGTGTCCTACAAGGACCGTGGCGGCAAATACCAAGGCCAGCGCGGCGTTACCCTGCCACGTACCTGACCCGACAAACGCGGGGAATTCCCCGTGCCTTTGGCACTCCAACGCAGTAATGCCGGTGCGCATGATGTGCATCGGCCTTCGTCAGGAGCCGCCAATGAAACTCCATCCCGCAATCAGTGCCAAGCTGGCAGGCCTGCAGCCAAACCACATCGGGTTGTTGCCCTGGTCACTGCTGGCGCACCCGCTGCCGATGCAGGCGGGGGGCGTGCCCCATCAGCCTGATCCCGATACGCCACAGCCACCGGAACCGGGTGAAACGCAACCCATGGAGCCGGGTGAGCCAACGTTGCCGGACGAGCCGCCGCCAGCGCCTGTAGCCTGAGCACCGTTACAGCGCCCAGACCCGCCCTGCGCCGGCCAGGTATATCCTGCCGGTTGCGCCGGGTGCGATTGTCCAGCCGCCGGTGAATTCTCCGAATGCCGGTAGCAGGCTGACGCCTTCATCGATCAGGAAACATGGCAATCGCACGCGCTGGCGGGCCTTCCCGCGCAGGACGAATGCCGGGTGTACATGGCCTGCCAGCACCGGGTGCATCGTGTGGGGCCGGGGCTCGTGCTGTAGCGCAAACGGCTCCAGTATCCAGGGTTCGTCCTTTACTTCAATGCGCAGCGAAGCGGGTGGATCGCCAGCGTTGCGATCGTGGTTGCCGCGTATCAGCACGATATGCAGGTGCTCATGCCGCTCCCGCCACACCTGAAGCCTGGCCAGCGTTGCGGGGGCGCGGGCGGTGCGCGCATGGAGAAAGTCGCCCAGGACGATGAGTTGCTCGCAGTCGTGCACTGCCAGCAGGGCGTCTAGCCGGGCGAGGGTGGCTGCGGTGGTGCCGCGCGGTACTGGTTGATGCAGGGCGCGATAGCTGGCGGCCTTGCCGATGTGCAGGTCGGCAACCAGCAAGGCCCGGCGAGCAGGCCAGTAGATGGCCTTGTCGGCAAGCAGCCAAAGCGTCTGACCGCAATGCTCGATGGGTTGATGGGTCATTCTGGCCCGCCTGCCGCGCGTTCAAGTTCAGCGACCATCCGCGCAATGCGGTCCGCCAGTTTTTCGGTGCTCAGGGTCTCGCGCATGCCTTCCACCAGCAAGGCAAACGCCAACGGCCCTGGCCGTTTCAACCTACGCAAATCCAGTTGCAGGCCGTTCATTTTCAGCAAATGCCGATGCAGCCGTTCGATTTCCAGCTCCTCGCTCAGCACCTCATCCCGCGCCTGACCCAGCAGCAGATTCCCGGCGTCATGCTTGCGGAAAACCTCGTAGAACAGCCCACTGGACGCCTGGATCTGTCGGGTGCTTTTCTGCGCCGCCGGGTACCCGCCAAACACCAGCCCGGCTATCTGGGCGATCTCACGAAAGCGCCGCAACGCCATTTCTCCCGCATTCAGGCTGGCCAGCACATCTTCCAGCAATTGCCCGGTTGCAAGCGCCTGAGGTAAGTGCGCCGCCCAGTCCACGTTACCGGGGCTGAGCAGTTCGAACCCGTAATCGTTGACAGCAATGGACACCGACAGCGGCTGCACGTGGCTTACCCGCCAGGCGATCAGGTTGGCCAGGCCCAGGTTGGCCATGCGCCCGGCAAACGGGTACAGGAACAAATGCCAGCCCTGGCGGGATTTGAACGTCTCGGCCAGCAATGTGCCGGTGGTGGGCAACGCTGACCATTGGGCCTGTAGCGCCAGCAGCGGGCGCACCGCCCGCATCTCAGGGCCGTCGAAGCGTTCATGGGCTGCGGCATCGAGCTGTTCGACCAACGCGTCGGCCAGTTCGCTGGACAGCGGCATGCGCCCGCCATTCCAGCGCGCCACCGCAGCCTTGCGCGCAGTGCTGCGACGCACATACGCCGTCATGTTTTCCACGCGCACCAGTTCCAGCACGCGCCCGGCAAATACCAGCGTATCGCCGGGCCTCAGGCGGGAAATGAATGCCTCTTCAACACTGCCCAATGTCTTGCCCCCGCCGCCCTTGGACCAATATTTAAGTTGCAGGTTGGCATCGCTGACGATGGTGCCGATGCTCATGCGATGGCGCCGCGCCAGGCGCTCGCTGGCGACCCGGTAAATGCCATCGGCCTGGCGTTCGACGCGCTGGTAGTCCGGGTAGGCGCTGAGTGAGCCGCCGCCGTGGCAGACGAAGTCCAGGGCCCATTGCCACTGGCTGTCGCGCAATGCGGCGAACGCCCAGGTGCTGCGCACTTCGGCCAGTAGCTGTTCGGCGTCAAAGCCACTGCCCAGGGCCATGCTGACCAAATGCTGCACCAGCACGTCCATGCACAGCCGTGGCGAGACGCGCGCTTCGATGTGCCCGGCCGCAAGTGCCTGACGCGCCGCTGCGGCTTCCACCAGTTCCAGGCTGTGAGTGGGCACCAGGGTTATCCGCGAACGCCGCCCCGGTGCATGGCCGGAGCGGCCAGCCCGCTGCATCAGGCGGGCAATGCCCTTGGCCGAGCCGATTTGCAGCACCCGCTCCACTGGCAGGAAGTCCACCCCCAGATCCAGGCTGGACGTACAGACCACTGCCTTCAGGCTGCCCTGCTTGAGGCTGCGCTCGACCCAGTCCCGGGTTTCCCGGGCCAGCGAGGCATGGTGCAAGGCAATCAGCCCGGCCCAGTCGGGGCGGGCTTCAAGCAGGGCCTGGTACCAGAGTTCGGCCTGGGCACGGGTGTTGGTGAACACCAGGCAGCTGGCACTGGCATCGATCTCCTGGCTGACCTGGTCGAGCATCTTCAGGCCCATGTGGCCGGCCCACGGGAAGCGCTCGATTGCCGCCGGCAGCAGGGTATCGACCTGCAGCACCTTGTCCTGGCGGCCCTGCACCAGCAGGCCGCCTTGCGGCAGCAGCACCTCCAGCGCGTGTTGCAGGTTGCCAAGCGTGGCAGAGAGGCCCCATGTGGGCAGGTCGGGATGCCACTGGCGCAGGTGGGCCAGCGCCAGTTGCAGTTGTACACCGCGCTTGTTGCCCAGCAGTTCGTGCCATTCATCCACCACCACCAGGCGCAGCGTGGCGAAATCTTCGCGCGCCTGTGCCCGGGTCAGCAGCAAGGTCAGGCTTTCGGGGGTGGTGACCAGCACGCTGGGCAGGCGCCGTGCTTGCCGGGCGCGTTCGGCGCTGCCGGTGTCGCCGCTGCGCACGCCTACGCGCCAGGGCAGTTCAAGCTCATCGAGCGGCGCCTGCAAGGCGCGCGCAGTGTCGGCGGCCAAGGCCCGCATGGGCGTGACCCACACCACCTGCAAGGGCACAGGTTGGCTGCCCTGGGGCTTGGGCTTGAAAGCGCGAAGCGCGGCGAGCCACAGGGCGTAGGTCTTGCCGGCGCCGGTGCTGGCGTGCAGCAGGCCAGACTCTCCACGCTCGACAGCTGCCCACACGCGTCGCTGGAAAGCGAACGGCTTCCACCCTCGTTTGGCGAACCAGGCATTGGCAAGGTCGGTGGCGGCGGGCATGAGGCAGTGGTCCGTCGAAGGGTGTGCTTCTACAGACCATCTGCCAGGGGCAATGGTTTTACCGAATCAGTTGCCCAGCAAATAGCCGCTGCGGCACACCTGCTCGCCGGCCACATGGGCGATGACCATGCCAGCCGTTGCCATGCGTCGCACGCTGCGGGCGTACAGCAGGCCCGGCTGGCTGTTACGCACTGCGGTCACCCGGTCGCTGAGCGGGTCGATGATTTCTGCGATCAACTGGCCGGCTTCCAGGTGCTGCCCGGGTTTGGCGTGATACACCAGCAAGCCGCCGAGTGGGGTCGACACCGGTTCCACAGCGGCCAGCGGCGTGGCGGGGTGGAGCAAGGCTGGCAAGGAGGGGCTGGCGCCTTCGATTACACCCGCGTGGGTCAGGAAGTTGATTATCGCTTGGCAATCCTTGCTGGCCAGGTCATGACAGACATCCGCCTGGCCGCGCAACTCGACGGTCACCGAGCAGCAGCCCAGCGGAATCGGGAAGCGCTTGCCGAAGCGTTGTTGCAACTGCCACCAGACAAGGCTGAAGCATTCGTCGAACGACTGTCCGCCCGAGTCGGTGGCCAGCAGGCTGGCCTGGGCCCCAAGGTAGCGGGCCAGGGGCTCGATCTGCGGCCAAGCGTCTGGAGTGGTGTACAGGTGCTCGACCGCCTCGAAATCGCAGTGCAGGTCCAGCACCATGTCGGCGTCGCAGGCCAGCCGCTGCAGGATCAGGCGCTGGGCCTGCAGCGGTGTGCGGGCCGGGTGTGCGTCCAGCCCGCGGCGCAGGTATTCGCGGATAAGTGCGATGTTGTGGGCCGGGTCCTGGGTCAGGTGTTCTTCGATCTGGTCGCCGATGCTGTCCGACAGGTCGACGAAATTGCGGTTGAAGTTCTCGCCGCTTTGCAGTTCGAAGCGCCCCAGTGGCGCATCCAGCAGCACTTGCTCCAGGCCGACCGGGTTGGCCACCGGTACCAGGATGATTTCACGTTGCAGGCGGCCTTGTTGTTCAAGTTCCGCCAGGCGGCGTTTGAGGTGCCAGGCCACCAGCATGCCCGGTAGCTCGTCGGCGTGCAGCGAGGCCTGTATATAGACCTTGCCACCACCGCGGGGGCCGAAGTGAAAGCTGTGCAGTTGGCGGGTAATGCCCGGAACGGGTGAGAGCAGGTCGTGTGTTGAATGGTGCATGGTGGTCCTGGGTGCGTGGCGAATACGGTCTGCGACACGGGTCGGCACAAAGATAGAAGCATAGTTTTTGGCCTTGCGCCTCCTCGCTTTCGCTCCGGTCACCGCGCAGGCTTCTTCGCGGGCACGCCCGCTCCCACAGGTACTGTGCAGGATCCGGGTCTGGCGCGGTAACCTGTGGGAGCGGGCATGCCCGCGAAGAGGCCGGGGGCCGGAATCGCCTCAGGCCAGCAATGCCTGCAAGGTCGCCAGGTCATCTGCCTCTTCCACCGGCTTGTCCAGCCGCCAGCGCAGCATGCGCGGAAAGCGCACGGCGATGCCGCTTTTATGGCGTTTCGATAATGCGATGCCTTCGAAGCCCAGTTCGAACACCAACGTCGGCGTCACACTGCGCACCGGGCCGAAGGTTTCCACCGTGGTCTTGCGGATAATGGCGTCGACCTTGCGCATTTCTTCGTCACTGAGCCCGGAGTAGGCCTTGGCAAAGGGCACCAGTGCGCGCCCCGGGGTGCCGGCCGGTGCGTCCCACACGGCGAAGGTGTAGTCGCTGTACAGGCTGGCCCGCCGGCCGTGGCCGCGCTGGGCATATATCAGCACGGCATCGACGCTGAACGGGTCGATCTTCCACTTCCACCAGATACCCATATCCTTGGTACGCCCAACGCCGTACAAGGCTTCACGTTGCTTGAGCATCAGGCCCTCGACACCCAGGCTGCGTGATTGCTCGCGCTGGCGGGCGAGGTCAGCCCAGTCCGGGCCATCAAGCAGGGGCGAAAGCAGCACCGGGGCCAGTGGGTGGTCTTCCACCAACCGTTCCAGCTGCCGGCGGCGCTCGTGCTGCGGCCGGTTGCGCCAGTCCTCGCCTTGCCACTCCAGCAGGTCGTAGGCTTGCAGGACCACCGGGGCATCGCTCAGCAATTTTTTGCCCAGCGTCTTGCGACCGATGCGCTGCTGTAACAGGGCAAAAGGCTGGACGGCCAGTTCAGCGGGGGTATCGCCTGGCTTCCATACCAGGATTTCACCGTCCAGCACCACGCCATCGGGTAACGTCTGCGCCAGGCTGTGCAGCTCGGGGAAGCGTTCGGTAACCAGCTCTTCGCCACGCGACCAGACCCACAGTTGGCCCTCGCGCTTGACCACCTGGGCGCGAATGCCGTCCCATTTCCACTCGATCTGCCAGGCACTTGGCGGCCCAAGCAGTGTGTCGAACTGTTCCGTTGGCGCTTGCAGCGGGTGCGCCAGGAAGAACGGGTAGGGCTGGCCGCCGCGCTGGCTGTGTTCATCGGCCGACTCGGCGGCAACCAGCCTCTGGTAGCTGGCCGCCGTTGGGCGGTGGCTGATATCGGTATAGCCGACCATCCGCTGGGCGACGCGTTTGGCGTCAAGCCCGGCCAGTTGTGCCAGGGCGCGGGTGACCAGCAGCTTGGACACGCCCACGCGAAAACTGCCCGTGATCAGCTTCAGGCACAGCATCAGGCTGGGGCGGTCCAGCTGCGCCCACAGTGGCTGCAGGCGCTGCTGAACCTGCTCAGGCGATAGCCCCCGCAGCGGCAGCAAATACTGCTCCACCCAGGTGGCAAGGCCTTCATTGCTGCCATCGGCGTGTACGGGCACCAACAGCGAAATGGTTTCGGCCAGGTCACCGACTGCCTGGTAGCTCTCTTCAAAGAGCCAGTCCGGTAACCCGGCCTCTGCCGTTGCCTGTTCGCGTAACACGCGCGTGGGCACCAGCTGGCGCGGGCGCCCGCCGGCCAGAAAGTACACGGCCCAGGCCGCATCCCCGGCGGGGGCACTGGCGAAATAGTCGCGCAGGGCCTCAAGCTTGGCATTGCTGGACGTGGTCGCGTCCAGGCGCAGGTACAACGTGGCGAAGGCTTTCATGGTGCAGGTTCGGTAGTGGCGACGTCGTCCTCGTCGCCGTACTCGGTGGCGAAGGCGCGGGCATCAAGGCCTTGTTCGTTGAGGTAGCGCACCAGCACATTGACCGAGCCGTGGGTAACCATCACCCGTTCGGCGCCGGTCTCGCCGATTGCCCACAGCAGGCCGGGCCAGTCGGCATGGTCCGAGAGCACGAAGCCCCGGTCCACGCCGCGCCGTCGGCGGGCGCCGCGCAACAGCATCCAGCCGCTGGCGAAGGCGTCGCTGTACTCGCCGAAGCGGCGCATCCAGCTGCTGCCACCGGCCGAGGGTGGTGCCAGGACCAGCGCCTGGCGCAGCAAAGGGTCGTTGCGCGGGATATCGCCGGCATAGTGGGTCTGCGGCAGGTGTATACCGGCGTCCCGGTACACCCGGTTGAGCGGCTCGACGGCGCCATGCACGAGGATCGGGCCGATGCTGGGGTCCAGCCCATGCAGAATGCGCTGGGCCTTGCCGAAGGCATAGCAGAACAGCACGCTGGCCTTGCCCTGTTCGCTGTTGGCCCGCCACCAGGCATTGATGCCGGCGAAGATCTCACCCTGGCTTGGCCAGCGGTAGATAGGCAGGCCGAAGGTCGATTCGGTGATGAAGGTGTGGCACGGCACCGGTTCGAAGGGGGTGCAGGTGCCATCGGGCTCTACCTTGTAGTCCCCAGAGGCGACCCAGACTTGGCCCTGATGCTCCAGGCGCACCTGCGCCGAGCCCAGCACATGCCCGGCCGGGTGCAGGCTCAGGGTCACACCATGGTGTATCAGGCGCTCGCCATAGGGCAGGGTCTGCAAATTGATACCCTGGCCCAGGCGGCTGCGCAGGATACCGGCGCCGGGGCTGGCGGTCAGATAATGGCCATTGCCGGTGCGTGCATGGTCACCGTGGCCATGCGTGATCACGGCGCGGTCCACGGGCCGCCAAGGGTCTATGTAGAAATCACCGGGCGGGCAGTACAGGCCTTCAGGGCGGGCGATGACGAGGTCCATGGCATGGGCGCCGGTTTGGAGTTACCAGTTAGGAGCCACGCGGGTGAAGGGAAGTTCGACAGGAAATGGTTGGGGCTGCCAAGCAGCCCCAAAGCAGGCAATGCCGTTTATTTGCCGGGCACCAACGTAAGCCGCGGGTTGCCATACGCCCTGGCGAAGTTCTGCGGCTGTAGCGGCAGGCTCATGAAGCGCCCTTTGAACCAGGCATCCAGCCCGTCGCTGTAGTGCGCGCTGGCAGGGTTGCCGGACTGGCCGCTGCTGGTCAGCACCTGCAAAGGTTCGGCCTGGCCGAAGTCGACGATCATCCGCGCCGAGGCGGGCAGACGGGTGTCGAAGTCGCTGCCCCAGGCGTACGGCGTGAGGGCCAGGGTCGTGAAATCGCCGCCAGCGGCCAGCGGCGAACGGCTGGTGGCATCGCCCAGGCCATGGTAGGCCGGTGCCGGCCAGCGGTACTGGTGCAGCTTGCCCCACTGCCAGGCGCGGCGGTCGGCACCCAGTTGTGCGTTGCCGGCATCCACCGCGCCAGCCAGGCTGCGGGCGAGGATGGTGGGTTTGTCTTCTTTCTGCGGGGTGCTGCGGTCATCCCAGAACGGGCTGTCGTCGCGCCCCAGCAGGTGATCGGCCTGCGCCGAGAACGACAACCGGGCATTGCTGACGAACGCCTGCCACGCCGGGCCGGACTCCGGGCCGAGGTCGTCGAGGAACGTTTGCCGTGCAACTTCCTGGAGAAACAGCTCGTACAGCGCTGCGTCAGCCGACACCGGGCTCAGACGGCCGTCGAAAGCTTTCAGCCGGGCCAGCGCGTCTTTGGCCTTGTCGCGCTGTGCGGCGGGCAGGGTATCGATCGCCTGTTTCAGTGGCTGGGCCATGCCAGGGGCATCGAACATCTGCTTGAGCTTGGCGGCCAGCAGGGTCACCTGGTCGTTCTGCAGGGCCATCAGGCTGCGGCTGTCGTGGCGGCCATTGCCGGCCAGCTGGGCCAGGCGTTCAGCGCGTTCCGGGTAGTACCAGGTGCTGGACAACTGCATCCCATAACCACGTGGCAGGCTGCGCTGGTTGGCGTGGCCGATCCAGCCGGCGGGTGGGTCCTGGTCGTAGGGGTGCAGCATTGGGTCGGCATAGCCGTCCCAGTCATAGCGCCCGTCCCAGCCCGGCGAGGGCAGCAGGCCCTGGCCTTCGCGGCGGTTGGGGTAACGGCCGCTGACCTGCCAGCCGATATGGTCGGGCTCGGCGAAGACGAAGTTGAGGGCGGCGGCGGTCACTTCACGGGTGCTGTCGAAGGCGCGCTCGACGTTCTTGGCACGGGTCAGGTCAAACAGTGCATCCAGGCTGCGGTCGCCCTTGAACTGTGGCAGGTTCAGCGCCAGGCCCAGGCTGGCGTTATCAGGTTGGGCCAGCAGGGTCCCGTGGCGGGTGTCGTACATCACCTCGCGCAGCGGGCGCTGGCCGCGGACGAAGAAGGTTTCGCTACGGGCGCGGGCCGGCAGCCATTTGCCATCGGCGAGGTAGGTCAGCTGGCTGCCCTGCCGACGCAGTTGCTCCAGGTACAGGTCCTGGTTGTCGGCCATCACGGCGCTGCTGCTCCAGGCCAGCTTGCCGTTGTAGCCAGCCAGCACGATCGGCAGGCCGGGCAACGACAGGCCGGCAACCTGGTACTTGCCCGTGTGGATTTGCACCGGGCTCAGGGCCCAGGCGGCGCGGCTGTCGCTGGCCAGCAGGCTCTTGCCACTGCGGCTGCGCTGCGGGCCCAGCGCCAGGTTGGCAGAGCCCGGGCTGCCGAGCAGGTCAAGGTCGGCCAGTTTCTGGCTGGCGGCCGCCAGCGCTGGCAGGCCCGGCAACTGGCTGGCCAGGTTCAGGCCCTTGAGTTTGTCCACTTCCGTTTCGGCCAACGGCTCATCCGGTGCTCCGGGCAGCAACCAGGCCAGCTTGTCGCTGCCGGCTTTCTGCGCCAGGGTCAGGGCGCTCAGTTCTTCCTGCAGGTTCACCGACTGGCTGAACGCGTACAGGCAGAAGATCAGCGCCGAGTCTTCGGGCTTCCAGTACTCGGGGCGATAGCCGCTGTTGGCAAGGTCGGCCGGCAGCTTGTCGCGGTAGCGGAACAGGTAGGCGTTGACCCCGCGCGCATATACTTCGAAGAAGCGCTTGAGCCGTGGCGATGCGTCGGCGTATTGCTGGGCGGCGCTCTGCTTGAGGTTGGCAGCGCGCATCAGGCGGTCGATGTCCAGCGCGTCGCTGCCGGCCAGTTCGGCCAGGCGGCCTTGGGCGAGCAGGCGCATGGCGACCATCTGTTCGATACGGTCGCCCGCGTGCACGTAGCCCAGGCTGAACAGCGCATCATGGAAGCTGCTGCTTTCGATCAATGGCGCGCCCATGGCGTTGCGGCGGATCGAGACGTTCTGCGCCAGGCCTTTGAGCGGCTGCACGCCGCTGGTCGGTGGCACGCTGTCCTGGTGGCCGCCCGTCTGGCAGCCGGCCAGCCCGAGCATGCCGAGCAGCGTGGCGGCGGTTGCAAACCGCAGGCGGAAGGGAGGAAAGGCGGGGGCGGCCATGACAAGGGCTCCTGCAAGGCGAGGCGGGTTTCGAAAGGCGCTAAGGTAGTAAGCGCGCAGGCGCCGTGCAAGGTCCTGTGTCGGTTTATTTGCCTGCGCGGGCTCAAACGTTGAAGTGGTCTGCCAGCGTGTCGGAAAAATGCGTGCAATTGATACGCGCATAGCGTCGGTAGTCACGGGTGACCGCGAATGCAGAGCCAGGCATCAGCAGAATCTTGTGCTGCTCCAGTTTGCGCACCAGAGGTTGCAGGTCGGGCAGGTCCGGGTGGTAGACCCAGAGGAACATGCCCCCTTGCGGCGCGATCTCGAACTGCCAGCCGCGCTCGAGCAACAATCGTTGGGTCTGGACTTGCTGCCGGATCAGGCGCTGCTGTACATCCTTCATGTGCCGGGCATAGGTGCCGTCCGACAATATGGTGTTGACGAAGCGCTCGCAAAACGCAGGCACGGCCACGCAGGTCAGCAGTTTCAGGCGGGTCAGCGGTTCTATCAGGTCTTGCGAGCAGGCGATGAAGCCCACGCGCAACGAGGCGGACAGGCATTTGGAAAAACTGCCGATGTAGATGACCCGGTCAAGGTTGTCCAGCTCGGCGAAGGTCTGGCGCACGGCAGGGCTGAAGTCGCCATACACATCATCCTCGACCACGTAGAACTCGTGCTCCACCGCCAGGCGTAGCACGCTGAAGGCGTTGTGCGGGCTGATGTTGCTGCCGGTCGGGTTGTGGAAGGTGCTGTTGCAGAAGAACGCTCTGACCTTGTGGATGGCCAGGTAGCGCCGCATTTCCTCCACATCCGGCCCGTCCTGGGTCCGCCGGATACCGACGACGTGCCCACCCGCCAGCTGGATCAGCTTGATCAGGTTGCCGTTGCCCGGCTCGTCGACGAACACGTGGTCGCCTGGCTTGATCAGCAACCGGGCTACCAGGTCCAGGCCTTGCGTGGCGCCCAGGGTGGTCAGCAACTGGTTGGGGCGGGCTTCGACACGGGTCAGCCGTTTCATGTGCACGCACAGCTGTTTGCGCATGGGCAGGTAACCCTGGATGTCGCCGTACTCTGCCAGCGAGCTTTGCTCCAGCCGCGCGGTGCGACGAATCGCCTTGGCCAGCAGCTCGGTGTCGCGCCACGCCGGCGGCAGCCAGCCGCTGCCCAGTTTGGTGTAGTGCTGCCCGCCCTGCAGCAGCCGGAACAGCGGATCGCCGGCCATGCACTCGGGCTCGTGGATCACGCTCGTCTGCCGGCTGCGGTTGGCGACGAAGTAGCCGCGGCCGGGCGAGGCCGTCAACACACCTTCGCTGACCAGCTGGGCATACGCCGATACCACGTCGTGGTAACTGAAATCGACAGCGGCCGTGAGTTTGCGAATGGAGGGCATGCGTTGCCCTGGCGACCACTCGCCTGCATCCAGGCGCTGTTTCAACAGGTGATGAAGGCTGGAGGGGTTCATGGCAGGTCCGAAACCGTTAGAAAAAAAAGCCTAACAGTTAACGGAAATGCTTGTCGACTGTTCGTTTGCAAATGGCCAGTACCTGCCACTATCCCCTTGTCGGAACTTTCGGCTGCCAGCAAAGGCGGCACTTTTAGCGTCTGTGCAGACCAGACAACTGGATATCAAGCCCATGCATACTATGGACATGCAATCTGCCGTCATTGCCAGGCTCCCTTTGCCTGACGAACTGGCGTCATTCAAAGTAGTCAAGAATCTTGTGACCTCGGCGTTATTGGAATGCTGTTCAATCGACGAGTTCGAAGCGCTGAAAGAAACACTGATTATTGAAAGTGTTTCCGAACAGGCCCATGCCGACTTGCAGGCCTTTGCCCAAAAAGATCCAGCGGCTGGCCGCGACCTGGTATTTATTGCAAGAACTTACACCTCTTATTCTGCGGTTTTGCACTATCGGCTTGCCCACTGGGTCTACTGCAATACGGCTTCTACCTACGGTGCTGGCGGCCAGTGCCTGGCCGCCATGATCTCCAGGCGCGGAAAAATGCTCTCGGGGGCGGAGATTCATTTCCGCAGCCGTATCGGTGCGCGCTTCATCATCGATCACGGCATGGGCACCGTCATTGGTGAAACATCGACCATTGGTGACGATTGCTACGTGCTGGGCGGCGTCACCCTGGGCGCCCGGGGTATCAGTGACAACCCTTCGAGCCCCAGGCACCCGACCTTGGGCAACCGGGTACAGATCGGCGCGTTCGCCAGTGTGCTGGGTGCTATCCACGTCGGCGACGGCGCCTTCATCGGGCCGGGCTGCATCATTACCAAAGACGTCCCTGCCGCTGCCCGTGTGCAGGTAAAAACATCACTGCAGGTGGTATTGGAACCATGAATTCCCTGAATTATGAAGTGTTGCGCAATACCGAGAAACTTTATTACAAGGACCAATACCTGGCGGGTGCGAATACTCAAGTAACGCGGGTACACAGTGACGGTATCGAATTGCAGAGTACCGTGGCCTATCCCGAAGGTGGCGGCCAGGAAGCTGACGTCGGCACGATTGAACTACCGATAGGCACTGTGCGCTTTGTCTGGGTTAAAAAACTCTACGGTAGCCCTATTCGCCTGGAAGGTTTCAAAGGCGGAAAACTGGGCGGCATCATTATTCACAGCCTGCACCCTGATGACTTGCACCTGCTGGATGAAGTCACCGTTGGCATGCCGGCCCGCGTCACTATAGATATTGACCGACGCGAACGGTTGACGCTGTCTCACAGTGCCAGTCACTTCCTGTATGCCGCCGCCATCAGCCTGCGTGAAGAACTGAAACAGTGGACCATCGGCTGCCATATCAAGGAAGACTCGGCGCGTTTCGACTTTCTGGTCGAAGACGCATTCACTGCCGAAGACGTGGTGGAGATAGAACGGCGCGCAAATGAGCTGATCGCCTGCGATGCGCCCATCGAACACTACGCGGTGCAGGGCCTGGAAGACGCGCGCCTGTGGACCTACAACGGCATCGAAATCCCGTGTGGTGGCACACACCTTGAGTCGCCTCGGCGGATCGGGCGCGTGTCCGTGCGCCGCAAACGCCTGGGCAAAGGCAAAGAGCGGCTGATCTGCGTGTTCCCGGATGCCGAAATCGATGTTTCCACCTATCACGAGCCTGCGCTATGAACAGCACACTCCCGCGGCGTACCTACCTGTACTTCACCGCACAGTCGATCAACCTGACGACCGCTGTCATGTCCGTGACCATGGCCGCCATCGTCGGGGCCGCATTGGCGCCGGCTGCTGCGTGGTCCACCGTGCCCTACGGGTTCCAGTTTCTCTGCCTGATGCTGGCAACGTACCCGGTCTCCAGGTTGATGAGCCGTATCGGTCGCAAGAAAGCCTTCATGCTGGGGTCGATCCCCTTGGCGGCTTCTGGTGTCAGCGGTTATCTGGCCGTGGAATACCAGCACTTCCAGCTGCTGGTACTGAGCCATTCAGCGTTGGGCGTTTACATCGCCTTCGCCAACTTCAACCGCTTCGCGGCCACTGACAACCTGGCCCAGAGCCTCAAGCCCAAGGCCCTTTCACTGGTGGTGGCGGGGGGCGTGATTGCAGCCGTGGTGGGGCCGACTCTGACCGAGTGGCTGAGGGACGTGGGTGGGTACCCGCTATTTTCGCTGTGCTATGCCTCGTTTGTTGGCCTTGCGCTGATGTCGCTGTTGATTGCCGTTTGCCTGCCCGACGATGCCGGCATCGCCAAAGCCAGTCAGCACGCGGAAAAATCGGCCACTCCCCGCGAACCGTTCAGCCCGTCGGTGAAAGTTGCCATGGCGGTTGCGGCGCTGAGCTACGGGATCATGAACCTGCTCATGATTCAGGCATCGATGCACATGAAACACATGCATGAGGACTTCTCTGATGTCCGCCTGGCCATCCAGTGGCATGTGGTTGCCATGTTTGCACCGTCATTCTTTACCGGCGCAATCATTCAGAAGCTGGGCATCAAGACCACCATCTGTGCCGGGCTGGCACTGTTGATCGGTTGCTCGGCGCTGAATATCTGGTCGCACAGCTACGCCATGATGACCCTGGCGCTGATTGCCCTCGGGCTGGGCTGGAACCTCACGTATGTGGGCGGCGGCGCATTGCTGGCCCAGTCGCTGCAAAACAGCCCGGCAGCGATGCAGATGCAGGGCAAGAACGACCTCGCCATTGCCATTCTGGCAACCGTCGGTGCGTTCAGCCCTTCGCTGTTGCTGAGTACGGTTGGCTGGGATGGCACCAATGCCATTTGCATGGCCCTTTGCATCGGTTTGCTCTTCGCCACTGCCGGCCTGCTGCAGAACAAGGCCTGCCTGCACACGTCAATGGAAGGTAGCCGCAAATGAGCGAGCTCATCAGCGTCAGCGAACGCATCTACACCAAACTGGAAATGAACAATCCAGGCGGCAGCCACAAATACCGGGCAGCCCGGCACATTGTCGAGCATGCCCTGCGCAACGGCGACATCATCCCGGGTGTGACCACGGTCATTGAAAAAACCGGCGGCAGTTTCGGTTTCGGCTTGCTGGCGGCCTGCCACAAGTATCAGGTGGCCGTGGAACTGGCGGTAGGGCTTGGCTTCAGCCAGACCAAACGGGATTTGCTGGAGTGTTTTGGTGCCAGGCTGATCGGCAAAGAGATGCTGGTGGCCGGCGCCACACCCAAGGATGTCGTGATGCATCACCTGGAGAACCAGGCCGCACTGGGCAAGTCCTATTTCTACACCGATCAATTCAACAACCCGGTGGGCATTGAAGCCCATCGTTACCAGACGGCCAGTGAGCTTGCCGTGCAATTGACCAACATCGGGGCCGGGCGGGAAATCCTGTTTGTCGGCTGCGCCGGCACTGGCGCAAGTTTCACAGGCATTACCCTGGGGCTGAAGGACCACGGTTTTGACGTTTCGACGGTGTTGGTCGACCCCAGCGGTTGTGATTCAAGGGCGGGCGTGTTCACGGACCATCGCTTTGAAGGCATGGCGGTGGGTGTTTGCCCACCCTTCATGGACTGGTCGCTGGTGGACGAACGGGCTCAGGTGCAGCACGCCGAAATGCTGGCCGCACAGCGCTGGTTCTACATGCAAAGTGGCATTTTCGTGGGGAATACCGCCGCAGCCTGCCTCGCTGTTGCCCAGCGCATGGCACAGCACCCGCGGTATGCCGCGACCACCCTGGTCACCATCGCCTATGACGCGGGGCTCTGGTACCAGGACTTGCTGGGGGCGACCCGGCGAAAGGCCGCGTAGCAGCTTTTTAATCGAGCCAGTCGATCAGGCGCCGTGGCACTTCTTGAACTTTTTCTCGCTACCGCACGGGCAAGGGTCGTTACGGCCAACGTCCTTCAGGGCGTTGCGTACCGGCTCCTGGTGGCCGTGGTTGCAGTGCGGGCCGTGTACATGGCCATGATCGTGGTGGTGGTCATGATCATGGTCGTGGTTGCAGTCAGGGCCATGAACGTGGGGTTGTTGGGACATTGCAGGGTTACTCCGGGATGTGATCGCCGGGGATTATCTCACCACTGCGCGATAAGTGCAGGTCCCGATGGATGACCAACCCGGTCGCCAGTTCGCCCTGCAAGGTGTAATGCAGCGGCTGCCTGCTTTTGAGCAGCTTGGCCAGTGGCTTGAGGTGCTGCCACAGGTTGGTGCGCGCGGTGATCTTGAAGGTGCGCCGGGCGTGCCCGCCCACGCTGCGCCAGACACTGGCTTCGTCCTGCACCAGCAGCAGGTCGTTGAGGCGTATTGCATACGACAGGTTGCGGATGAACAGGCGGCTGTCATTGGGGTTGTCGACCCGTAGGTGCAGCACGAACTCCTGCTCCAGCAACCTGGCCTTGACCGTTTCGACCTCGACCAGGTGCACTTCGGGTTCGCGCCAGTCGTCACCCCCCCAACTGGCACAGCCCGCCAGCAAGGCCAGGCATGCGATCAGTGTGCAGGGCAGCAGCAGGCGGGCGCGGGCCATCATGCTCAGCTACCCACGTAACTGGCGCAGCATTTCTTGAATTTCTGCCCGCTGGCGCAAGGGCAGGGGTCGTTGCGCCCGGCCTTCAGCCCAACCGTAGGGTCGATGAAATACCAGCGCCCGGCATGCTGGACGAACGCCGAACGTTCACGGTGCTGGTGATCGCCATCCTGGTCGTGCCAGCGCGCGGTGAAGGTGACAAACCCGTGCTCCGGCTGGCCGCCCAGTACTTCGGCGTCTTCCACCTCCAGGCCCAGCCAGGTGCTCTGGGCGCTCCAGGCCGCCATGGCGGCCTGGTCCAGTTCGGCTTGCTGGGCCGGCAGGGTGGTGGCCACCAGGTAGTCGACCAGGCCCAGCACGTAGGCGCTGTAGCGTGAGCGCATCAGCGCCTGGGCATCCGGTGCCGGGGTGCCTGCATGGTAATGCCCGCAGCAAGCGTCGAGCAGGTTGCCACTGCCGCAAGGGCAGACCGAGACACTCATCATCACCACCAGTACTTGCCGAAGTTTTCAGGGTTGGCCCAGAACCTGGCGTTGAGCCAGTCCGGGACCTGCTTGTAGTCATGTAGATCATAGGTGAACAGGCTCAATACCTGCTGGTCACGGCAGAATTTCTCGCTGGCCGACAGCGCCAAGGCAAAGAAGTCGGTGTCTTGCCAGCCGCAGGCGGCCAGGTCGGCCAGCACCGCTACCCGGCTGGCATTGAGGTTGCGAATGCCGCCGAGCAGTTCCAGGCCGGTGCGCTTGGGCAGGTGTTCCAGGCAGTCCACCAGCACCGCCAGATCAAAGCGTTGGGCCGCCAGTCCGGCCGGCAGCGGGCCCGGGGCAGCCGTGGCGATCGTCACCTGGGGGTGCGCCTGGGCGAAGGCGTCCAGCGCCGGGAAGCGCGTGCCGACCAGTAGCAGGCGTTGCGGGGTGAAGCGTTCGAGCAGGGCCGCCAGGGCTTGCTGCGGCGTGCGTTGGGAAAAACCGTCGGTCATTGCCAATCCTCGTTCAAGTCGTCCAAGACTAGCGGGCCGCGGCGTGTGGGCAAAGAGGCATGTGACCACGTCGTGGCTTATTGCTGGCAGGGTTGGAAAGCGCGGTCTTTACTCCCAGAGATCGGCCTTATGCCGATTCCCCCTAGGAGAAGCAATGAAATGAGCATAGTACGCACAGCGTTACCCCTGGTACTGCTCACCAGTGTGTTGACTGGTTGTGCAGGTTTGCAAAAAACCGACTGGCCGAAATGTGCCGCCGTCGGGGGTGTAGGCGGCGCCGCTTTGGGCGCTATTGAAAGTTCCAGCTGGGCTGGCTGGGGTGCGTTGCTGGGCGGTGGCCTGGCGGCGGGCTATTGCTGGGCCCATGGCGATGGCGACGAGGATGGCGACGGCGTGCCGGATAGCCGTGACAAGTGCCCGGGCACCCCGCGTGGTGTGCAGGTCGATGCCAACGGCTGCCCGCCTGAGCCGGTAGCGGTGGTGGAAGAAGTGGTGGTGCAGAAGGAGGAAGTCATCGTCATCCGCGATGTGCACTTCGAGTTTGATTCCGCGCGCCTGACCGCCAGTGACAAAGAGCGCCTCAATACCATTTCCACGCGTCTGAAGCAGGAAGCGCCATCCGCTCGCCTGAGCGTCAGCGGCCATACCGACAGCGTTGGCTCCGACAGCTACAACCAGAAACTGTCCGAGCGCCGCGCCCACTCGGTAACCGATTACCTGATCGAGAGCGGCGTACCGCGCAGCAGCTTCGTTTCGGTGGTAGGTGCCGGTGAAACCCAGCCGGTGGCGGACAATGCCACGGCCGACGGGCGTGCCATGAACCGCCGTACCGAAATCAAGATCCAGCGGTAGACGGCATGCGCCCGTGCCTTGAGCAGTGGCGCGGGCGCGTCTTCATGCCGGTCAGCCGTTCGTGGCCGATGACACAGGAGCATTCAGCATGAGTGTGACGTCGAAGGCGGCATTGCCGTTGTTGGTGGCTGCCAGCCTGCTCGCGGGTTGTGCAACCCACAGCGATGGTAGTGCGCCGCTTAACCAAAGGACCTGGCCCATCTGCAGCCTGCTGGGTGGCCTGGTCGGTGGCGGCCTGGGCGCTATTGAAAGTTCTACCTGGGCCGCAGGTGGCGGTGCCCTGGGCGCGATCGCCGGTGGGCTGATCTGTTACGCCCAGGATGGTGACGAAGATGGCGACGGTATTTTCGACCGCCGCGATCATTGCCCCGATACCCCCGCCAACACTGCAGTCGACCACATGGGGTGCCCGCTGAAGGAGTACCCGTCAGCGGCGCCCGCCACTGCACCTGAGCCCTCGCCAGAGGTGATCATCCTCGATGACAATGGTGCGGTGATGTTTGCCTTCGATTCCGCCGACCTGACCCCGGCGGCGCAGCAACGCCTGCAAGGCCTGGTGGCAAAACTCGACTCGCCGACGATAGCCAGGGTGAGTGTGATCGGGCACACCGACAACGTGGGTTCCGATAGCTACAACCAGGCGCTTTCCGAGCGCCGTGCCAGCAGCGTTGCCGAGTACCTGATCGGTCAGGGCCTGGAGCCGGGCAAGGTCACCAGCCAGGGCCGCGGAGAAAGCCAGCCGGTCACCGATAACGAAAGCGAGGAGGGCCGCGCGCGCAACCGACGGGTGGAGCTGCACCTCAACTGAGCGGTGCTGGCGCCTGACTTGACATTGCAGTTAATGTGGGTCGCACGGCCCGCTCGAACGGGCCGCCTCGACATAACAACATTCAATAGGGGCGGGGTATGAAGTTCATCCTGGGCCTGGGCAAGGTCCTGACGGTCGCTTTCTGGGGTGTGGTGTTGTTCAATCAGTTGATGCCACAACCTGTGCCTTTCAATGTGTTGATCAATGCCGCTGGCATCGTCCTGTTCGGCTTGCACCTGCTCGAGGTGCTGTTCTTCAATGGCAGCCTGCGTGGGCGCAGCCACCGCTGGTTCGACCGTTTGCAGATCCTGCTGACAGGTATCTTCCATGTCATGTCCATTCCCCGTGCGCAGGAGGCGCCGCGAAATGCGTAATCTGATATTGCTGGCCATGTTGGCCGCTCCCCTGGCCCAGGCTGAAAGCCTGGAGGTCGCCGCCAATTCCATGCTGCGCCTGCCCGACAAGTCGGCCAGCGTGCACTTCACGCACCTGCGTGTCGCGGATGCGGCAACCCTGCTGCTGCCTGCCTCGCTTGCGCAATTGACGGTCGACCAGCTGGAACTGGGGCGTGATGCGCGCATCGCCATCGCACCCTCCGATAGCCCCCTGGTGATCGAGGCGCGTAGCGCGAAGTTGGGTGAGGGCAGTGAATTCAGTGCCCCCGGGGCGGCGGGTAGTTATCAGCGGGCAGCTCGTCCGGGCCGCAGCCTGGACCTGAAACTGGCTGAAGTGGATGCCGAACGGGTGGCGATCGATGCCCGCGGTGGCGCGGGCGCTCCGGGTTATGTGGGGCTTGATGGTGGCAACGGCCAGGCGGGTGGCTGCACCTGGGGCCAGGCCAGTCGTGGTGCCAATGGCGATAACGGCGGCGACGGGCATGATGGCGCGCCGGGAGGGCGCATTCGCCTGAGCGTGCCGCAGGGCTTCGCGCAAGAGCGCGTTGTCGTGCGCCTGGATGGTGGCGCCCCAGGCAAGCCCGGGGCGGCGGGCAAGGCGGGTAAAGGGGGGGCTAGCAAGGGTTGCCTGGTGTACAGCACCGATGCTGGCGCCAATGGCCGGCCAGGGCAGCCTGGGCAGCCCGGCCTGGCAGGCGCCGCAGGTGAGCTGATTCTGCAGCACCTCTGAGCACTGTGGGCGGCATCCTTTGGGGGAGCGGCCTTGTGTCGCGATTGGTCCGCGAAGCGGCCCCAGGGTTTCAGTACTGATACGCAAATCGGGGGGGCTGCTTCGCAGCCCAATCGCGACACAAGGCCGCTCCCACAGGTATCGCGCAAGTTTTCAGATAATAAGCAAGGCCATTGCCCTGCCAGCCTCCGAGAGCTGTCAGATCATCAGGCGCGAACTGGCCACAGCGACCACTGCCAGGCCCAGCAGCAGGTTGATCCCCACCATCCGCCGAATCCGCCCCAGCACCGCCGCACCCGTCGGCCAGTCCTCGGCCTGCACCGCCGTCTTCAGCTCCGGCAGCAGCAGCGCCTGAATGCGCATGAACAAGGCAAACATGGCGATGCCGCCACCGATCATTACCTGCACGTACTTCGGCGCAGTCTCGAAGCCACTGAAACGCACGTGCAACATGCCGATACCACTTATCGCCAAAATCGCCACCGCCAGCCAGACCCAGCCGAAGAAGCGTCGGAAAACTTCCACCCACAGCCGCAGCCGCGCAGGCCCTTCAAGGGCTGCAACCGTTGCCGGGCGCAGCACCAGCCAGGCGAAGAACATGCCGCCAACCCATACCAGGGCAGCCAGAACATGCAGTGTGTAGGGCAGGGCAAAGGCGAGCATCCGGATCTCCATGCGGCATAAAGGGCAATAGCGGGGTATGATAGCCGCCCCATGCGAAACACTGAAAATATATCCAGCCCGACGGGCGCCTGCAGACCATGATCAGCAACGAACTCAAAGCCACCATCCAGGGCGCCTACTCGCGTTTTCTCGAAGCCAAAAGCCTCAAGCCTCGCTATGGCCAGCGCCTGATGATCGCCGAAGTGGCCAAGGTGCTTGGCGACATTGCCTGCGACGATGAAGGCCGCCGTGCCGGCGAGCCTGCCGTTGTGGCCGTGGAAGCGGGCACCGGTACCGGCAAGACGGTGGCCTACAGCCTGGCCGCCATCCCGGCCGCCAAGGCCGCTGGCAAACGCCTGGTGATCGCCACCGCTACCGTGGCCCTGCAAGAGCAGATCGTCTTCAAGGACCTGCCCGACCTGATGCGCAACAGCGGGCTCAATTTCAGCTTCGCCCTGGCCAAGGGCCGTGGCCGCTACCTGTGCCTGTCCAAGCTCGACATCCTCCTGCAGGAGGGACACGCCCAGTCCGCCACTGCCCAGTTGTTCGAGGAAGAGGGCTTTCGCATCGAGGTCGACGAGCGCAGCCAGAAGCTGTTCAACAGCATGATCGAGAAGCTTGCCGGCAATCGCTGGGATGGTGACCGTGACAGCTGGTCGGAAGCCCTGGAAGACCAGGACTGGGCCCGCCTGACCACCGACCATAGCCAGTGCACCGGCCGCCACTGCCCGAATTTCCAGCAGTGCGTGTTCTACAAGGCCCGTGAAGGCATGGGCAAGGTAGACGTGATCGTTACCAACCACGACATGGTGCTGGCCGACCTGGCGCTGGGCGGGGGGGCAGTGTTGCCCGATCCGCGCGACACCATGTACGTGTTCGACGAAGGCCACCATCTGCCAGACAAGGCCATCGGCCACTTCGCTCATTATTCGCGCCTGCGCTCCACCGCAGACTGGCTGGAACAGACCGCCAAGAACCTGACCAAGCTGCTGGCCCAGCACCCGCTGCCCGGCGACCTGGGCAAGTACATCGAGCAGGTGCCAGAGCTGGCGCGCGAAGTGCGCACCCAGCAGCAGTTCATGTTCACACTCTGCGAGCAGGTTGCCGACTTCCGCCCCAGTGAAGACACCGAGGGCCGCGAGCGCCCGCGCTATCGCTTCGAAGGCGGCGTCGTGCCGGAACAGCTGCGCGAAGTGGGTATCGAGCTGAAGAAGGGCTTTGCCCGCCTCAACGACCTGTTTACTCGCCTGGCCGACCTGCTCAAGGAAGGCATGGACGGCGAGGTCAACATCGGCATTGCCAGCCACCAGGCCGAGGAGTGGTACCCGCTTTTCGGCAGCCTGGTCACCCGTGCCCAGGGCAACTGGGAACTGTGGACGGCCTTTACCGCCGAAGACCCGGAAGACAGCCCGCCCATGGCTCGCTGGCTGACGCTGGCCGAGAGCGGTGCGATGTTCGACATCGAAGTCAACGCCAGCCCGATCCTCGCCGCCGAGATGCTTCGCCGCAGCCTGTGGAGCGTTGCACACGGTGCGCTGGTGACGTCGGCGACGTTGACCGCGCTGGGCAAGTTCGACCGCTTCCGCATGCGCTCCGGTTTACCGCGTGATGCGATGACCTGTGTGGTGCCCAGCCCGTTCGTGCACGGCGACGCTGGCCTGTTGCGGGTGCCTGACCTCAAGGCCGACCCACGCGACGCGGCGGCACACACCGCGGCAATCATCCGCGAGCTGCCGAACATCGTCGAAGATGCCCGTGGCGCGCTGGTGCTGTTCTCCTCGCGCAAGCAGATGCAGGATGTGTTCGATGGCCTGGACCGTGACTGGCGCAAGCTGGTCCTGATACAGGGCAACCTGTCCAAGCAGGAAACCCTCAACAAGCACAAGGCGCGGGTCGACGATGGCCAGCACAGCGTGCTGTTCGGCCTGGCAAGCTTTGCCGAGGGTGTCGACCTGCCTGGCGCCTATTGCGAGCATGTGGTGATTGCCAAGATTCCATTTGCCGTGCCCGATGACCCGGTCGAAGCCGCACTGGCGGAGTGGATCGAAGCCCGCGGCGGTAACCCGTTCATGGAAATTGCCGTACCCGACGCCTCGCTGAAGCTGATCCAGGCCTGCGGGCGCCTGCTGCGTACCGAGCAGGATCGCGGTGTTATCACCTTGCTTGACCGGCGCCTGGTCACCCAGCGCTACGGCAAGGCTATTCTCAATGCGCTGCCGCCGTTCCGGCGGGAGATTTCCTGACCGCCGGAGCACTTGCTCCGGCGCGTTGTCCATTACTCAGTCTTGGTCCCGCAAGGGGCCTGAAGGAGAGCCCCAGCCCTATGGTCCGCCTCACCCTGCCCGCCGTTTTCGCCCTGTTGTTCAGCTCGCCCTTGCTGGCCGGGCAGCAGACGCTGTTCAGCTTCGTGCGCCCGGCCTCGGTGGTCAATGTGGTGACCGAGGATGCCGGCATGCCGCAGTACAACGCGGAGCAAACGGCCGAGGGCGAGGTATTGCGGCGTGTGGTGTTCAACCCGGTCGAGCGGCCCACCCTGCGGCTGAGCCCGCAAGGCGGGGCGTGGGATTGGTCCACCGGGCAGTTCCTCACGTTGCGCATGCAAAGTGCCATGGACTGGGCGCTGACGGTGGATGTGACTGTGCAAGGCAGCGATGGCCGCACCTTGACCAGCCGCGTTGACCTGCCGGCCGGCCCCGCTCAAACCGTGATGGTGCCGCTGACGGCCAGCTCGCCGCTGAGCCAGGGCATGCGCGCCGGCCCACCCATGCCGTGGAACCATGGTGGCCAGCGCTTGCTGCTGACCAGCAGCGCGGGCGCGGTAGACCTCAAGCAGGTGGCCTCGGTCAGCCTGAGCATCCCCAGCCCCAAGGTGGCGCAGAACCTGCTGATCGAGCGGGTGGGCATTCAGGACGACGACCAGGCCTACAAGGCGGCCTATAAGGAGCTGATCGATGCCTATGGCCAGTCCACGCGCGGCAATTGGCCCGAGAAGGTGGCCAATGACGAGCAGCTCAAGGCGGCCGATACGCGTGAACAGCAGCAGCTCAAGGGCTGGCTGGCTGAACGCGGCAAGCAGCAGCTCGATGGCTATGGCGGGCTGCTGGCAGGGCCGGCCTTCGAGGCCAAGGGCTTCTTTCGCACCGAAAAGCGTGATGGCCGCTGGTACCTTGTAACACCGGAAGGGCACCCGTTCTATTCCCTGGGGGTGAACGCCGTCGCCGCAGATGGCGGGCGTACCTACGTCGCCGGCCGTGAAGGCATGTTCAAGGCGTTGCCGGGCGAGGGCGATGCACTGGCCGCATTCTACGGCGAGGGCAACAACGACGATGGCAATGCCTCGTCGCAAGGGCGCCACTTCAAGCAAGGGCGCTGGTTCGATTTTTATGCCGCCAACGTGCAGCGTACCTACGGCAAACCCTGCCCGCCTGCCGCAGAAGGGCAGCCAGCCAACTGCCCGCCACTGGTCCTGGACGCTGCCCGCTGGCAAACGCATGCGCTGGACCGATTGCAGGCCTGGGGCTTCAACACGGTCGGCAACTGGAGCGAGCCCGCCCTGGGCCTGGCCAAGCGCATGCCCTACACCCTGCCGCTGTCGATCGTGGGTGATTACGCCAGCATCAGCACCGGCATGGACTGGTGGGGCAGCATGCCCGACCCGTTCGACCCGCGTTTTGCCATGGCCACCGAGCGCGCCGTGGCCATTGCCGCCCGTGATCACCGTGACGATCCTTGGCTGATTGGCTATTTCGCCGACAACGAGCTGGCCTGGGCTGCCCCAGGCAGCGACCCTAAAGCCCGGTATGGCCTGGCTTATGGCACTTTGCGCCTGACCACCGATGTACCGGCCAAGCGCGCCTTCCTCAAGCAGTTGCGTGACAAGTACCGCAATCAGCAAGGGCTGTCCAAGGCCTGGGGCATCGAACTGACCGCCTGGGAGCTCATGGAAGACCCGGGCTTCGAGGCGCCGTTGCCCGACCCGCAACACCCGGAAATCGAGCGCGACTACCAGCACTTCCAGCAGGTGTTCGCCGAGACCTACTTCAAGACCATTGCCGATTCATTGAAGTGGCACGCCCCCAATCACCTGCTGCTCGGTGGCCGTTACGCGGTGAGCACGCCGGAGGCGGTCAAGGCCTGTGCCGAGTTCTGCGATGTGCTCAGCTTCAACTTCTATACCCTCAAGCCGCAGGACGGCTACGACTTTGCCCGCCTGGCCGAGCTGGACAAGCCGGTGCTGGTGTCCGAGTTCCAGTTCGGTTCACGCGATCGCGGGCCATTCTGGCCGGGGCCGCTGGAGCTGGCGCGGGAAGAAGACCGCGGCCCGGCTTACGGAAACTTCCTCAAGGCGGCCCTGGCGCAGCCGATGATCGTTGGTGCGCACTGGTTCCAGTACCTCGACCAGCCGGCCAGCGGCCGCCTGCTTGACGGCGAAAACGGCCACCTCGGGCTGGTGGCGATCACCGATGTGCCGTACCCGGGGTTTGTCGACGCTGTGCGCAAGAGCAACCTGCAGGCGATGGGCCAATTGCGAGCCCTGCTGAAAAAACCGGCTCCCTGAGCACGAAGCTACCGTTCGTCGCGACCATTTGGCCCAAGCCAGTTTGCAAAACACCCAACTACTGAAACAATGCACACCTTTTTTGGACATGGTCCTACGGAGTACAGCGGGTGCAGATCCAGGGTCACTATGAGCTGAAGTTCGAAGCCGTGCGCGAAGCCTTTGCCGCGCTGTTCGAAGATCCCCAGGAGCGTGGCGCTGCGCTGTGCATCCAGGTCGGTGGCGAAACCGTCGTCGACCTGTGGGCCGGCAGTGCCGACAAGGATGGCCAGCAGGCCTGGCACAGCGACACCATCGCCAACCTGTTCTCCTGTACCAAGACCTTCACCGCTGTCACCGCCCTGCAACTGGTGGGCGAGGGCAAGCTGGCCCTCGATGCACCTGTGGCCAATTACTGGCCCGAGTTCGCCCAGGCCGGTAAACAGTCGATCACCTTGCGCCAGCTGCTCAGTCACCGCGCCGGCTTGCCGGCCATCCGTGAGCTGCTGCCCGCCGAAGCCCTGTACGACTGGCAGGCCATGGTCAATGCCCTGGCGGCTGAAACGCCATGGTGGACACCCGGTAGCGAACACGGTTATGCCGCCATCACCTACGGCTGGCTGATCGGCGAGCTGATTCGCCGCGCCGATGGCCGTGGCCCTGGCGACTCGATCGTGGCCCGCACCGCCCGCCCGTTGGGATTGGACTTCCATGTTGGCCTGGCAGACGAAGAGTTCTACCGCGTGGCGCACATCGCCCGTGGCAAAGGCAACCCCGGGGACGCCGCCGCGCAGCGCTTGCTGCAGGTGACCATGCGCGAACCCGAGGCGCTATCGACCCGTGCTTTCACCAACCCGCCGGCGATCCTGACCAGCACCAATAAGCCGGAATGGCGACGTATGCAACAGCCGGCGGCCAATGGCCATGGCAATGCCCGCAGCCTGGCAGGGTTCTATGCCGGTTTGCTGGACGGCAGCCTGCTCGAATCCGAACTGCTTGATGAACTGACCCGCGAGCACAGCCTCGGCCAGGACCGCACCTTGCTCACCCAGACCCGCTTTGGTCTGGGCTGCATGCTCGACCAGCCTGATGTGGCCAATGCCACCTTTGGCCTCGGCGCCCGTGCCTTCGGCCACCCAGGTGCTGGTGGCTCGGTCGGTTTTGCCGACCCGGAGCACGACGTGGCCTTCGGTTTCGTGGTCAATACACTTGGTCCCTACGTGCTGATGGATCCACGAGCCCAGAACCTGGTCCGTGTTCTTGCCAGTTGCCTTTGATCGGGTAATGCGGGTATTGCCCCGCCCCTTTGACTATCCTCAATGCCAACGCCTCATGTGCGTTGGCAAAATCTCTTTCTAATTCATGGTGTATCGCTGATGTCTTCACATAAAACCTTAGCACTCGCCCTGTGCCTGACCGCCGTTACCGGCTGCGCCAGTCATTCTCCGGACGGCTCCAAGGAAGGTGGCTCCAGCTGGTGGCCTTTCGGTTCCGACAAGGTCGCCGAGCAGGAAGTGAAGGCAGCCGTCACCGAAAAAGTGGCCAAGGCCGATGCCAAGTCCGAAAGCGCCAGCCGCTGGTGGTGGCCGTTCGGCGGCGATGACAAGCAAGCCAAAGGGCCGGTCGTGCCGAAGATCGACCAGAAGGCCACCCAAGCCTGGCTGGACGAGTACGAGCCCAAGCTGCGCGAAGCCATCAAGGACAGCAAGCTGGAGCTGGAGCGCCGCGACAATGTGCTGGCGGTCACCCTGCCGGTGGACAGCTCGTACAACCCTGATCGCCCGAACATGCTGCTGCCAATGACCCTCGGCCCGATCACCCGTGTGGCCAAGACCGTCGAAGGCGACCCCAAGACTGCCGTGCTGGTACTGGGCCATGCCGACAGCAGCGGCGTTGCCGCTGCCAACCAGAAGCTCAGCCTGGAACGCGCCGCTTCGGTATCGGCCATCTTCCGCCTTAGCGGCCTGCAGCGTGACCGCCTGACGCTCAAGGGCATGGGCTCGGTGATGCCACGTGCCGCCAACGACAGCATCGAGGGCCGTGCCCTGAACCGCCGCGTGGAAATGCTGCTGACCCCGCAGAACACCATGGTCGCACTGTTGGCCAAGTACCAGCAGGCCGCCCCGGCACCTGTCCCGGCATCGATGGTTGCGGTGCAGGATGCCAAGGCACCTGCAGCCAAGGCCGTCGACAGCAAGCCAGCAGCCAAGAAGCCTGCGGCGAAGAAGCCTGTTGCCAAGGCCAAGGCCCCTGCCAAGACCACGGCCAAGAAAACATCTGCGCCGGCCAAGGCAGCCGCCAAGCCTGCCGCCAAGAAAGCTACCGCTGACAAGAAAGTAGCTGCCAACAGCCCTGCGAAGACCAACTGATCGTCAAGGAAACGCAGCAATGACCCAATCCCTGGCCGATATGCGCCGCGACTACACCCGTGATGGCCTGGCCGAAGCCCAGGCCCCGGGGGAGCCGTTCGCTTTGTTCCACCAGTGGTTTGCCGATGCGGTGAAGACCGAGCAGGTACCGGTGGAAGCCAATGCCATGACCCTGGCGACTGTGGACGGCGAAGGCCGCCCACATTGCCGCGTACTGTTGTTGAAGGGGCTCGATCAGCAGGGCTTTACCTTCTTCACCAACTACGAGAGCGCCAAGGGCCAGCAACTGCAGGCCAACCCTTTTGCGGCCATGACCTTCTTCTGGCCGGCGTTGGAGCGCCAGGTGCGCATCGAAGGGCGGGTGGAAAAGGTGACGGCCAAGGAGTCGGACGACTACTACCAGGTGCGCCCGCTGGGCAGCCGCCTGGGCGCCTGGGCTTCGCCGCAGAGCCGGGTGATTGCCGGTCGTGAAGAGCTGGAGGGCCTGGTCAAGGCCACCGAAGCGCGCTTCTCCGACACCCAGCCGCACTGCCCGGAGCACTGGGGTGGTTATCGCCTGTTGCCTGAGCGCATCGAGTTCTGGCAGGGGCGGGCAAGCCGCCTGCATGACCGGTTGAACTACCGGCTGGTGGATGGGCAATGGCTGCGGGAGCGGCTGGCACCCTGAGAATTTGGGGCCGCAAAGCGGCCCCAGTGATCCACAGACTACCCCGGATAACCCGCCGCCTCGCGCTCCAACCACCCCGCCAGTTGCTTGCGCCCCACCTTCTCCCGCCGCGCCTGCGCCAACCTTTCCAGCATGAACGTGCGCTTTTCAGGGTCTGTCCCCGCCAGCGACAACGCGAGGTCACGGTCCATCCAGCGGCGCATGCGTACATACAGCCACCAATGGAAATACAGCCCGGCAACGGTGGTGACCACGACGATGAAGTAATCCATGGCTATCCTTGGTCTCAATTTATGAGCCTATGGCACAACCGCACAGGCTGTACCCCGGCTGAATGAAAACAATTTTATTGCGTTTGTACCGTGACAGCCGTCAACGTGCAGCGTCTAATGAGCACCTGACTTATGGAGACTTTACCCATGCGTAAATCCGCTTTGCTGGTGGCGACCTTTACCACCATGTCGCTGCTGCTGGGGGGCTGTGCCTCGAGCCTGACCGGTGACAGCTACTCCCGTGATGAAGCCCGCCGCGTGCAAACCGTGCGCATGGGCACCATCGAATCCCTGCGCCCGGTCAAGATCGAAGGTACCAAGACCCCGATCGGCGGTGGCGCTGGCGCCATCGTTGGTGGCGTAGCCGGCAGTGCTGTAGGCGGTGGCCGTGGCAGCATTGTTGCAGCCGTGATCGGTGCCGTGGCCGGTGGCCTGGCCGGTTCCGCTGCAGAAGAAGGCCTGACCCGCACCCAAGGCGTCGAAATCACCGTGCGTGAGGACGATGGCAGCATGCGTGCCTACGTGCAGGCCGTGCAGGAGAACGAAATCTTCCGCGTTGGCGACCGCGTGCGCATCATGACTGTTGATGGCACCAGCCGCGTTTCGCACTGACCGTAGCGCAGTAAAACAAAAACCCCGACATGGCCGCTGCCAGTCGGGGTTTTTTCATGCTTCAGTAACGTCAACCAACACGGGTTTTGCGGCTGGCCATGGCGATGACGGCGTAGCCGATCACTGCGGCGAAGAACGAGCCGGTAAGAATACCCATGCGGTCCATACCGGCGTAATCGCTGCTACCCGGGGCGAAGGCGAGCGAACCAACGAACAGGCTCATGGTGAAGCCGATGCCGCAGAGTATCGCCACCCCCAGTATTTGCCCCCAGCCGGCACCCTCAGGCAGCGCGGCCAGGCGCAGCTTGACCGCCAGCCAGGTCAGGCCGAAAACGCCCACGGTCTTGCCCAGCAGCAGGCCAACCGCGATGCCCATCGGCACCGGGTGGGTGAAGCTGTCTACGCTCATGCCTGCCAGCGAGACGCCGGCATTGGCGAAGGCAAAAATCGGCAAAATGGCATAAGCGACCCAAGGATGCAGGGCATGCTCAAGGGACAGCAGTGGCGAAGTCTCGGCGTTGCGGGTACGCAGCGGGATGCACAAGGCCAGGGCGACACCGGCCAGCGTGGCATGTACGCCACTCTTGAGTACGCAGACCCACAGGATCAGGCCAATGATCATGTACGGCCCAAGCTTGACCACGCCAAGCCGGTTCATCGCTACCAGCACCACCAGGCAGGCCGCAGCCAGTAGCAGCGACACGCTCGACAGGGTCCCGGAGTAGAACAGGGCGATGACGATGATCGCGCCCAGGTCGTCGATGATCGCCAAAGTCATCAGGAACAGTTTCAGCGATACCGGTACGCGTTTGCCCAGCAGGGCCAGCACGCCAAGGGCGAAGGCGATGTCGGTGGCAGTGGGGATCGCCCAGCCGGCCACGGCCGCCGGGTTGTCTCGGTTGATGAACCAGTAGATCAGTGCTGGCACCACCATGCCACCCACGGCAGCAGTGGCAGGCAGGATCACCTGGGCAGGTTTGGACAGGTGGCCGTCGACCACCTCGCGCTTGACCTCAAGGCCGATGAGCAGGAAGAACAGGGCCATGAGGCCGTCATTGATCCACAGCAACAAAGGCTTGGCGATATTCAGCGCGCCGACCTGGACGGCGACGGGCACATCGAGCAGCCCGCTGTACAGGTAGGACAGTGGCGAGTTGTTGATGATCAGTGCCATGACGGCGGCGGCGATCAGCAGCAGGCCGCTGGCGGCTTCAAGCTGGAAGAAACGGGTAAACAGGCTACGCACGGGCTATAGGCTCTCCATGAGCAGTTTACGAATGATACGGGCGTACACCCTAGCCTGTGACGATATGCTTTAAAACAAAAACTATATTCGTTTTTGTTATATGGTGTTGCCGGCTAGGCTGTGTGAAGCCTAGATGCAGACGGGGGTGGAAGGGGGAGGGAATGCCTGATGTTCGGGTTGGATATTTCTGATTCCTGCAAGGGCTCTTTCGCGGGGCGCGCCCGCTCCCACAGCTACTGCGCAGTTCTCAAGTACTGTGCAGTAGCTGTGGGAGCGGGTTCACCCGCGAAAGGGCCCTGACAGGCGACACAAAATTACAGGCCGAGCATATCCCGCGCTACCGCCTCGGCAATACGGATCCCGTCCACACCCGCGGACAGAATGCCGCCCGCGTAGCCGGCGCCTTCACCCGCCGGGAACAACCCTTTCAGGTTCAGGCTCTGGTAATCCTCACCCCGGGTAATGCGCAGTGGCGACGAGGTCCGCGTCTCGATCCCGGTCAACACCGCGTCATGCAGGTTGTAACCCTTGATCTGGCGGTCGAACGCCGGCAGTGCCTCACGGATGGCTTCGATGGCGAAGTCGGGCAGACTCGGCGCCAGGTCACCCAGGGTCACGCCTGGTTTGTAGGACGGTTCGACACTGCCCAGGGCGGTCGATGGCCGGCCTGCAACGAAGTCACCCACCAGCTGCGCCGGGGCCTGGTAGTTGCTGCCGCCCATCACGTAGGCGTGGGCTTCCAGACGCTCTTGCAGTTCAATACCGGCCAGCGGGCCGCCCGGGTAGTCGCGCTCGGGGTCAATGCCGACGACGATGCCAGAGTTGGCGTTGCGCTCGTTACGCGAGTACTGGCTCATGCCGTTGGTGACCACCCGGCCTGGTTCGCTGGTGGCGGCGACCACGGTGCCACCCGGGCACATGCAGAAGCTGTATACCGAGCGGCCGTTCTTGGCGTGGTACACCAGCTTGTAGTCGGCGGCGCCGAGTTTCGGGTGGCCGGCGTACTTGCCCAGGCGCGCTTTGTCGATCAGCGTTTGCGGGTGCTCGATACGGAAGCCGACCGAGAACGGCTTGGCTTCCATGTACACGCCCTTGGCATGCAGCATGCGGAAGGTGTCGCGGGCGCTGTGGCCAAGGGCCAGGACCACATGGCGCGAGTGCAGCTGTTCGCCACTCTCCAGCACCACGCCGGTCAGTTGGCCGTCTTCGACCAGCAGGTCGGTGACCTTTTCCTGGAAGCGTACTTCCGCGCCGAGGGCGATCATGTCCTGGCGCATCTGCTCGACCATGCCGGTAAGGCGGAAAGTGCCGATGTGCGGTTTGTTGATGTACAGGATCTCGTCCGGCGCACCGGCCTTGACGAACTCTTCCAGCACTTTGCGGCCGTGGTGCTGCGGGTCCTTGATCTGGCTGTACAGCTTGCCGTCAGAGAAGGTACCGGCGCCGCCTTCGCCGAACTGTACATTGGACTCTGGGTTGAGCACGCTTTTGCGCCACAGGCCCCAGGTGTCCTTGGTGCGCTGGCGCACCTCCTTGCCACGTTCGAGGATGATCGGCTTGAAGCCCATCTGCGCCAACAGCAGGCCGGCGAAGATGCCGCACGGGCCGAAACCGACCACGATCGGGCGTTCCTGCACGTCGGCCGGGGCGTGGCCGACATACTTGTAGGTCACGTCCGGTGCCGGGCCGATGTTGTGATCGTCGGCGAACTTGTCGAGCAGCTCGGCTTCGTTGCTGGCTTCGAGGTCGATGGTGTAGATGAACAGCAACTCGCTGTTCTTCTTGCGCGCATCGTAGCTGCGCTTGAACAGGTTGAAGCTGAGCAGTTGCTCGTCGCGGATGCCCAGGCGCTGGACGATGGCTTCACGCAGCGCTTCGTCGGGATGGTCCAGGGGCAGCTTGAGTTCGGTGATTCGTAGCATGGCAGGGTCCAGTATCCCGGCCATGGGCGGCCGGCGGCTTTACACAAACCGCCAAGTATAAGCTGTTAGCCGCCCCGACTGGCAGGATAAAAGCACCCGGCGATCAGTTGTCGCGCGCGCCACCGTAGTAGCCGCAGCCCTGCAGGGTCTTGCCGTCGATGCGCAGCTCGGCACGCAGGTGGTGGATGGCGCCCGTGGCGCTGTCTACGCAGCGCTGCGGCGCGACCCACAGTTCCACGTGCTGGCCGTTGGCTTCGCTGGTAAGGGTCAGGCCGCCGCCGGGTACTTCTTCTTCCAGAAACGGCAGGGGCAAAGGCTGCTGGCCCACGCGACTGACCACCATGCCCTTGCCGCTGGCCTTGATATCCCACTCGGGTTCATGACCATTGGCGCGCAGGGTCAGCTGCTTGAAGTTGGGGTCTTCGCAGGCGCGCGTGGAGGGTTCCAGGCGGTACAGGCGGCGCACTTCCAGCTGGCCGTCGTTGTTGGCCTGCTTGCTGCCGGTGAGGCGTCCACGGACGTCGGCGAACAGTTTGTCGTTGGCGTCTTTGGCGAGGTTGGCGGCCTCCTGCAGGATGCCGGTGGCACCGACGTCGTTGATCACGAATGTGCGGTTTTCGCTGCACGGCTTGAACAGCAGCTGGCCACCGGCGGCACGCAGTTCGCCCTGCATGCGCGTGGTGCCGATATTCGGGTCGCTTGGCGCGTCAGCCATGAGCTGGCAGCCGGCGAACAGGGGCAGCAGGGCGGTGAGCAGCAGGGTGGGGGTGAGGCGCATGGGGCGAACTCCGGGGATCTTTTCCAAAGAGCTGGCCACGTTACGCAGGGTGTGCGGGGATCTCAAGTCATACACATTCAGCAGGCATGAAAAAGGGCCCGAACAGACTGTGTGAAAACGCACTGGTAGGCCCTATACCAAACGCCCCGACTTGTTCGGGGCGTTTGTTTTTGTGCTGAAAAAGGCCCTTCAGCCCATCAGTTGCATGATTTGCTTGGCACCCAGGACACTAATCGCCCGCTTGAGGTTGTAAGCGGTCACAGCGAGAGCCATTTCAGCTCTTGTGCCTGCGAGTTGTCGCAGCAGGAAGCGCCCGTTGCCAAACAGCCATTGTTTGAGATTGCCAAACGGGTGCTCCACGATGGATCTGCGCCGTTCCATCATCTCTGGATGCATCTGCATCCGCTGCGCCATACGCTCAAAGGCTTCCTCTTGAGCGTGGCGCGAGACATAGCGGCGCTTGGCCGTCGTGCATTGGGATTTCAGCGTGCACCCGGCGCAATCACTGATCGCCGCCTGGTAGATCCGGTCGCCCTTGTGACGCTGCTTCAGCGTTAGCCACTGCCCTGCCGGGCACTGGTACCGATCCTGTTCGGCGTCGTAGGTAAAGTCCTTGCGCTCGAATAATGCCTCACCGCCTGGGTTCGAGGTTCGGTTTGGCGGAACGTACGCGGTAATGGAGGCTTCCTCACATGCCTGGAACTGCTGGCCATTCGAGTAACCCATATCAGCTGTAACGGTCAGCGCTTTCTGTTTCAGCTCAGCCTTGGCCGCTTTAGCCATGGGTTCAAGCTGCTTGCGATCATCGCCCTCTTGCGTCACCTCGTGATGCAAAATCAGGCAGTGTTCTGCGTCAACGGCGGTCTGCACGTTATAGGCAACCCGCGCTCCTTTGGGAGTGCGCATCATGCGGGCATCGCTTTCGTGCGTGTTGAATTGCTCCAGCCCCATTGATTTCATCAAGGCCTGGCAAGTGCGGTTGTCTTGCTGCTTGGCCTCAAGCTTCGCCAAGGCCGCTTTGATCGCAGTGCGATCGACCACTTGCTCGCCCTCAGACTTGTCAGCGGCATCCAGATCAGCCAGATATTGGGCGATCCGCTTGTCCAGTTTCTCATCCTGACGCTTGAGTTGACTCAGGTTCAAATGGCGCCGGGGGGAAGCGACCGCCTGAAACTTGCTGCCGTCGATGGCAACCAAGTCACCAGCAATCAAACCGGCGGTTCGGCAGAACTGTACAAACGCCCGGCACGTCGCAACGAAAGCGGCTTTGTTGTTCTTGCGAAAGTCAGCGATGGTCTTGAAGTCAGGTTTGAGCCGGTTGATCAGCCACATCACCTCGATGTTGCGCTGGCACTCGGCTTCCAAACGCCGCGAGGAACGGATGCGCTGAAAATAGCCATAGAGGTAGAGCTTGAGCTGATCGGCGGGGTCGTAGGCGGGGCGCCCTATGGCCTTGGATTGCGCTTTTTCGAAGCCGAGCTGGCCCAGGTCGAGCCTGGCGACATACAGGTCAATGACCCGTACGAGGTGATCTTCCGGGATCAGCTCCTCCAGCGAGACCGGGAACAGACTGGTCTGGCTGCGAGACTCTCCTTGTATGTAGGCCATAACGAAAAATGCTCCGTATCTTCCGATACGGAGCATTCTCTTAAAGGGCCGGGCAGAATGCTAGGTTTTCACACAGTCTGCGAAGGCCCTTTCCGGATCAACCCCCCAGGTACGCGTCGCGCACCTTCGGGTCGGTCAACAGCGCTTCGCCCGTCCCCTGCATCACCACCCGGCCGTTCTCCAGCACATAGGCGCGGTCAGCGACCTTGAGCGCCTGGTTGGCATTCTGCTCCACCAGGAACACGGTCACGCCGTCGCGGCGCAGCTGTTCGATGATGTCGAAGATCTGCTGGATGATGATCGGCGCCAGGCCCAGCGAGGGCTCGTCGAGCAGCAACAGCTTGGGCTTGCTCATCAGCGCCCGGCCAATGGCGAGCATCTGCTGCTCGCCACCAGACATGGTGCCGCCACGCTGGATATAGCGCTCCTTCAGGCGCGGGAACAGCTGCAACACCTTGTCCAGCTGCTCCTGATAGTCGCCCTTGTTGGTGAAGAAGCCACCCATCGCCAGGTTTTCCTCGACGGTCAGGCGGGCGAACACGCGGCGGCCTTCAGGCACCACGGCAATGCTCTTGCGCATGATGTGCGAGGACGGCTGGCCGACCAGTTCTTCACCCAGGTACTTGATGCTGCCACTGTGTGCCTGCGGCGAGCCGCACAGGGTCATCAGCAAGGTCGACTTGCCGGCGCCGTTGGCACCGATCAGGGTGACGATCTCGCCCTGGTTGATCTCCACGTTCACGCTGTGCAGCGCCTGGATCTTGCCGTAGAAGGTGGAAACGTTTTCGAACTTCAGCATTTACGCTTCCCCCAGGTAGGCTTTGATCACATCAGGGTTGTCGCGGATCTCTTCCGGCGTGCCGTGTGCCAGGGGGGTGCCCTGGTTGATCACCACGATATGGTCGGAGATGCTCATCACCAGCTTCATGTCGTGCTCGATCAGCAGCACGGTGACGTTGTGCGACTCACGCAGGTAGGCGATCAGTGCCTTGAGGTCTTCGGTTTCCTTCGGGTTCAGGCCCGCGGCCGGTTCGTCGAGCATGATGATGCGCGGCTGGGTCATCATGCAGCGGGCGATTTCCAGGCGGCGTTGCTGGCCGTAGGCCAGGGTGCCGGCGGTACGGTTGGCGAATTCGGTCAGGTTGACCTTCTCCAGCCAGTACTGCGCGCGTTCCATGGCCTCCTTCTCGCTGCGGCGGAAGCTCGGGGTCTTGAACAGGCCGGCGAAGAAGTTGGTGTTCAGGTGACGGTGCTGGGCGATCAGCAGGTTTTCCAGCGCGGTCATTTCCTTGAACAGGCGCACGTTCTGGAAGGTCCGCACCACGCCCTTGCGGGCGATCTGATGGCCGGCCAGGCCCTGGATCGGCTGGCCATCGAGCAGGATGGTGCCGCCGCTGGGCTTGTAGAAACCGGTCAGGCAGTTGAACACGGTGGTCTTGCCGGCGCCGTTCGGGCCGATCAGCGCCACCACCTGTTTTTCCTTGACGGTCAGGGCCACGCCGTTGACCGCCAACAAGCCGCCGAAGCGCATGCTCAGGCCGCTGACTTGCAGAATTTCACGGCTCATCGATGCAGCTCCATGTGTGGACGTTGCATAGGCAGCAAGCCTTGCGGACGCCAGATCATCATCAACACCATCAGCGCACCGAACATCAGCATCCGGTATTCGCTGAACTCACGCATCAGCTCGGGCAGCAGGATCATCACGATGGCCGCGAGGATCACGCCCAGTTGTGAGCCCATGCCGCCGAGCACGACGATGGCGAGGATGATCGCCGACTCGATGAAGGTGAACGACTCCGGTGTGACCAGCCCTTGGCGGGCGGCGAAGAAGCTGCCGGCAAAACCGGCGAACGCGGCGCCCAGGGTGAAAGCCGACAGCTTGATCACGGTCGGGTTCAGGCCCAGCGCACGGCAGGCGATCTCGTCTTCACGCAGGGCTTCCCAGGCGCGGCCGATCGGCATGCGCAGCAGGCGGTTGATCACGAAGAGCGCGAGCAGGGCCAGCAGCAGGGCTACCAGGTAGAGGAAGATGACCTTGTTGATCGAGTTGTATTCCAGCCCGAAGAACTCGTGGAAGGTCTGCATGCCCTCGGCGGCACGGCGTTCGAAGGTCAGGCCGAAGAACTCCGGTTTGGGGATGTTGCTGATGCCGTTGGGGCCGCCGGTCCAGTCGGTGAGGTTGCGCAGGAACAGGCGGATGATCTCGCCGAAGCCAAGGGTCACGATCGCCAGGTAGTCACCGCGCAGGCGCAGCACCGGGAAGCCAAGCAGGAAGCCGAAGGTGGCGGCCATCAGGCCGGCAATCGGCAGGCACACCCAGAAGCTCCAGCCCAGGTAGTGCGAGAGCATGGCGTAGCTGTAGGCGCCGACGGCATAGAAGCCGACGTAACCGAGGTCGAGCAGGCCCGCCAGGCCGACCACGATGTTCAGGCCCAGGCCCAGCAACACGTAGATCAGGATCAGCGTGGCGATGTCGACCGCACCGCGCGAGCCGAAGAACGGCCACACCAGTGCCGCAACGATCAGACCAATGATCACATAGCGCTGGGTCTTGGGCAGGGTCAGGTAGTTGCTGACGGCCGGCGGGATCAGCTTGCGATCCGAACGGCGGCCCATCACCGAACTCCACTGCTTGTCGAACAGCACGCGCAGGAACATCAATACCGAGCACACGGCGATGATGCTGATGGTGAACGAACCCTGACTGTGCACGACCAGGCTGATGCCGTCGATGCTCAGTTTCAGGCCCAGCACCGGGAAGGCCACGGCCCAGACCAGCAAGGCGCTGAAGAACGCCTGTTTGAGATTTTTGCTCATACTTTTTCAACCTCCGGGCGGCCCAGGATGCCGGTCGGCCGGAATAGCAGGACAAGAACCAACAAGCCGAATGCCACCACGTCCTTGTACTGGTCGCCGAAGATGTCGGCGCCAAAGGCTTCGGCTACACCCAGCACCAGCCCGCCGAGCATGGCGCCCGGAATGCTGCCGATGCCACCCAGCACCGCCGCGGTAAAGGCTTTGAGGCCCACCAGGAAACCGGCGTTGGGGTTGATCACCCCGTACTGCATGCTCAGCAGCACGGCCGCCACCGCCGCCAGGGCGGCACCGATGACGAAGGTGAGGGCGATGATGTTGTTGGTGTTGATGCCCAGCAGGTTGGCCATCTTGATGTCTTCGGCGCAGGCGCGGCAGGCGCGGCCCAGGCGGGAACGGGAGATGAACAGGGTAAGCAGGGTCATTGCCACGAGGGTGACCACGAACACCAGGATCTGCATGTAGCTGATCAGAACCTCCTCCGCACCGCCTGGCCCGAACGAGAAGCTTCCGGGGATCAGGTTGGGGATGGACTTGTCCTTGGAGTCTTGCGACAGCAAGACGGTGTTCTGCAGGAAGATCGACATGCCGATGGCGGAAATCAGCGGGATCAGACGGTTGCTGTTGCGCAAGGGGCGGTAGGCAACCCGTTCGATACTGTAACCATAGGCACTGGTGACGAAGATCGTCGCGACGAAGGCAACGGTCATCAGGATCGGCAGCGAATGGATGCCCATCATGGCCAGGCCCGCGAGGGCGATGAAGGCCACATAGGAACCGATCATGTACACCTCGCCGTGGGCGAAGTTGATCATGCCAATGATGCCGTACACCATCGTGTAGCCGATGGCGATCAAGGCATAGGTGCTGCCGATGGTCAATCCATTAACCAGTTGTTGGAAGAAATGGTAGATCTCAGGCATTACAGCGCTCCTAAAAACCTGATTTGCATTTCGCTGGCGGGGGTATGCCAGGAAACCGCGGGTGACGGTTTTAAGATTTTCAGGTGGGCCCGCCCCCGGATCGCGGGAGTCGGGCCCATGAACCTCGTAAAACAAAGCCCACTGCTCGCACAGTGGGCTTCTACGGTCAGCTATTTAGTCACGCAGTTACTGAGGGGAGACTTCGGTCTTCGGCTTGCCGAAGTGCCATTCGTATACCACGAACTTGAAGTCTTTCAGGTCGCCTTTGGCGTCGTACGACAGCTCGCCGGTCGGGGTCTTGAAGGTACCGGCGTGGATGGCCGCTGCCACCTTGTCGGTGTCTTCGGACTTGGCGGCCTTGATGCCTTGGGCGATCAGTTCTACCGCAGAGTAGGCAGGGAACACGAACGGGCCGCTTGGGTCCTTGCCGTCAGCCTTGATGGCGTCGACGATCTTCTTGTTCTCCGGGTCGGCATCGAACGACTTCGGCAGGGTGACCAGCAGGCCTTCGGAGGCGTTCTGGGCGATCTGCGAGATCGAGTCGTTACCCACGCCCTCTGGGCCCATGAACTTGGCTTTCAGGCCTTTTTCCTGTGCCTGGCGCAGGATCAGGCCCAGCTCTGGGTGGTAGCCGCCGTAGTAGACGAAGTCGACATTGTTCTGCTTGAGCTTCTGGATGATCGAGGAGAAGTCCTTGTCACCCGCGTTCAGGCCTTCGAACACGGCAACCTTGGTGCCTTTGCTTTCCAAAGTCTGCTTGACCGCGGTGGCGATGCCTTCACCGTACTGTTGCTTGTCGTGCAGGACGGCAACGACCTTCGGCTTGACGTGGTCGGCGATGTAGTTGCCGGCGGCCGGGCCTTGGGCGCTGTCCAGGCCGATGGTGCGGAAGATCAGCTTGTAGCCACGGGCGGTGATTTCCGGCGAGGTGGCGGCCGGGGTGATCATGATCACGCCTTCATCTTCGTAGATGTCGGACGCGGGCTGGGTGGAGCTGGAGCACAGGTGGCCGATGACGAACTTGACGCCGTCGTTGACCACTTTGTTGGCGACTGCCACGGCCTGTTTAGGGTCGCACGCGTCGTCGTATTCCTTGGCTTCGAGCATCTTGCCATCGACGCCGCCCGCGGCGTTGATATCCTTGATGGCTTGCTTTGCGCCGATGAACTGCATGTCGCCGTACTGGGTCACAGGACCCGTCTTCGGACCGGCGATGCCGATCTTGATGGTATCGGCGGCAAACGAATGGCTGGCTACCCCGGCCAGTACCATTGCGGCGAACAGCTTGGAAATCTTGATCATAGTGCTCCACTCATTCTGTTGTAATTCTTATAGTCCTGGCGGCCAGGGCTACAGACCGGGCGGGATTTGCAGCGTGGCCATGCCAACGCGCAAGCCCACCTTCCCCCGGAACATGTCCCGGAACTGTACCGGTACAGTGTAGAGCGCTGTTTGAGCGCTTGGAAAGCCGTCAAAAAGTGCCTGTTTCCTGGGTTGTCGCTTGCTCGACACAAAGATACAAAAAGGCGCCATCAAATGGCCTGTATCTGCAACCCCGCCCCACAAGTTCGGGGTCAATCGACCAAATTACATATTTGTACCCGGGTTTTTCTGCAAAAATGCCGACCTTTTTTAGTGGCCAATTTTTGCGGATACCGCCCATGACTGATCAAACAAGCACCCTCTATGCCAAATTGCTTGGCGAGACGGCAATCATCGAGTGGAAAGCCCTGGAGCGTTTCTGGGCCAAGGGTGACCTGATTTGGGTCGACCCCAGCCTCGACCTGATCACCGTTGCCGAGGCGATGGCCGAGAATCGCAGCGAGATCTTCGCCAAGTGGCGTAGTGATGGCACTGTTGGGCCGGTGTCGGCCGAGCAGGCACTGGACCTGCAAAGCCGCGATCCAGAGATCTGGGCCGTGGTGGTTTCGCCGTTTATCGTGATTCAGGCGAAGCGTCCGGCTGAAGCATGATCTTTTTTGGTGCGCAAAAATGCGCAGCAGCCCCGTTTTGGTGCTTGAAGGCGTTCAGGGCGGGTAGAGGTAAGTAACAATTCGGCGTGGCGGTAACAGTTTACGGGATGCGTAATGTGTCCACCGTTCCGGCCAGCCTGGAAAACAATTCGAATAGCCAGGAGTCATTGATGAGCACTGCACTACCTTCGCTTGGATTCGCCGGCATTGGCCTGATGGGCCTGCCCATGTGCCGACGCCTGCTGGCGGCGGGGTACCCGCTGACCGTGTGGAACCGCAGCACGGACAAGTGTGCTGCGCTGGTCGCTGCCGGCGCGCGCCTGGCCAACAGCCCCGCCGAATTGTGCCAGGGCAGCGACATGGTACTGCTGTGCCTGGCCGACACGGCCGTGGTCCGCGAGGTGGTATTCGGCGAGCACGGCATTGCCCAGGGTGGGCGCAGTGGCCAGTTGCTGATCGATTTCTCCAGCCTGGAACCCACCGCCACCCGTGAAATGGCCGCCGAACTCGCGGTACTGTGCGGCATGGCCTGGCTGGATGCCCCGGTGTCCGGCGGCACACCCGGTGCCGAGGCCGGTACCTTGGCGATCATGGTTGGCGGTGAAGCGGCCGACCTTGAGCGAGCACGCCCAGTGCTGCAGGTGCTTGGTCAGCGCGTGACGCACATGGGGGCTGTGGGGGCCGGGCAGGTGACCAAGGCCTGCAACCAGATGATCGTGGCGTGCAATGCGCTGGTAATCGCCGAAGTGGTGGCGCTGGCCGAGCAGTCCGGGGTAGACGCGACGCTGATCGCCGAAGCACTGGCGGGTGGCTTTGCCGATTCCAAGCCGCTGCAGATCCTCGCGCCGCAAATGGCCGAAAGCCGCTTCGAGCCAATCAAGTGGCACGTGCGCACGCTGCTCAAGGACCTCGATGGCGCAGTCAGGTTTTCTCGTGAGCAGGGCTCGGCGACGCCGCTCAGTGGCCTCGCCGCGCAGCTGATGCGCCTGCACGGTAGCCAGGGTTACCTGCAAAAAGATCCGGCGACCCTTGTAGAGCTGTACCGCAACAAGGGCTGACTGCCTCGCTTTGGCGCTGCAGCCGCTCCAGTAGCGGCCGCAGATCGGCCAGCGGTACCGGGCGGCCCAGCAGGTAGCCCTGCAGGTAGTCGCAGCCATGGGCTTCAAGGAATGCCTGCTGTTCGACGGTTTCTACGCCTTCGCTGACAACCTGCAGGTGCAGGGTATGCGCCATGACGATGATCGCCTGGACGATCTCGCGGTCCTTCTGGCTGCCCGGCACATCTTGCAGGAAGGTGCGGTCAATCTTCAGCACGTCCAGCGGCAGGCGCTTGAGGTAGGCCAGTGACGAGTAGCCAGTACCGAAGTCGTCGATCGACAGCGCCACGCCAAGGGCACGCACGCGCTTGAGCAGGTTGACGGTACGCTGGATATCGCCCATCAGGGCGTTTTCGGTCACTTCCAGCTCCAGGTTCCGGGGCGCGAGCCCGGCGTGGAACAGCGCCTTCTCTACTTCGTTGGGCAGTTCATCGTGGCTGAGGGTTACGGCTGAGCAATTGACCGTCACCTTGATGTCGCCATAACCGTGGCGCTGCAGGTGCGCCAGGTCGGCGCAGGCGTGGCGCATCACCCACAGGTCAAGGTCGATGATCAGGCCGTTGGCTTCGGCAATGCCGATGAAGCGATCGGGCGCCAGCAGGCCGTGCTGGGGGTGATGCCAGCGCACCAGGGCTTCGAGCTTGGCCACCTGCCCGCTGTGCATGTCGAAGATAGGTTGGTAATGCACGCACAGGCCACGCTCTTCGAGCAGGGCCAGGCGCAGCTCTTCTTCCAGTTGCAGGGCAAAGGAGGCCTGGGTTTTCAGGTTGTGGTTGAAAAAGTGCAGGCTGTTGCGCCCGCTATCCTTGGACTGATAAAGGGCGAGGTCGGCATGCTTGAGCAGTTCTTCGGCGCTGTTGCCGTCATCGGGGAAAATGCTGACGCCAATGCTGGTGGTCATGACCATGCGCCGCCCACCCAGGTCGATGGGCTCTTTCATCCGTTGCATGATGCGTTGTGCCAGGTGGCGGGCTTCGTCGCAGCTGTTGAGGCTGGTGACCACGCAGAACTCGTCGCCGCCCAGGCGTGCAACCAGGTCCTGATTGCGAGTGGCGGCCTTGATGTGGTTGGCGATCACCTTGAGCAGTTCGTCGCCAGCGTCGTGGCCAAGGCTGTCATTGATGCGCTTGAAGTGGTCGATGTCGAGGAACATCACTGCCAGGCGGTTTTCCGTGGCCTGGTGATCGGCCAGGCGCTCGGCGAACACCTGGTTGAAGCCACGGCGGTTTACCAGATTGGTCAGGGCGTCGTAGTGCGCGGCCTGCTGCAGCGAGGCGCGGGCCTGGTCCAGTTGGCTGAGCAGTATGCTGACCCGGCGCAGGTCGTGCTCCTTGCTCTGCAGCTTCTTGTCGGCCAGTGCGGCGCTGATGCTGGCGCCACTGATAAGCAGGGTGATGAAGCCGATGCCCAGCCCCAGTTGCAGGCTGTTGTCACCAGAGGGCAGGCGCAGTGCGGTGTCGGCCGGGATCACCAGGGTCATGGCCGACATGGCGGTAAAGTGGGTGGCGACGATACCACCGGCTATCAGCAGGCTGGCGCCGTACTTCATGGCCTGGTGCAGCGTGCCGCTGCCATTGCGCAGGTACCGGGCCAGGCACAACGCTGCCAGGCTGGTAAGCAGGGCAAGGGCAGCAGAGACCAGCAACAGGCCAGTCTGGTAGTACTGCTGGGCGCCGGTTTGCATCGCAGCCATGCCCACAAAGTGCATGAGGATGATGCCCAGGCCGATCAGTACTGCGCTCAGCAGGAAGTGATGCGCGCGCATCTGGCTGCGGTCGAGGCTGTGCATGGTCACCCAGGCGACGCCCAAGGCGATGAGCAGCGAAAGAATGGTAAGGGAAACGTCGTAGTGCACCTCCACCGGCGCCTGGAAGGCCAGCATGCTGATGAAGTGCATGGCCCAGATGCCACCGGCCAGGCAGCAGGCGCCAAGCATGTGCCATTGTCGGTGGGCAGTGGGGTCTTCGCTGTGGGAGTGGCGTTCGGCCATGTCGAGGGTCGCGAAGCAAGCCGCGCTGGCAACGAAGTAGGCGAGCAGGACCAGGAACGGTTCATGGCGGCAATCGATAACGATGCGCCCGGTTGCCGGAAGGTCGGCGAACAGTTGCAGCCCCAGCCATTCCATTGAGTGCCCCATGATCGAGTTTTCACTCGTCTGCTCTACAACCCTGTGCAGACTGTCCAGAGGCAGTATAGGAAGAGGTGTTTAAGCCTTCCTGAATAATGGCATATTGATTTCTACGATTTGGTTATCAACCCGATCGCCATCAGGCATAAAGAGAGGGATATACGTGTAGGAGCAGCCTTGTGCTGCGAAGAGGCCGTACGCCTCACAATAATCTTGTGGGGCATACGGCCTCTTCGCAGCACAAGGCTGCTCTTACAGATGGTGGTCAGGCCACCAACGGGCGTGTCAGATCAGCCAGCCACCAGCACGCGAATGGCCTCCAGGCGCAAGGCGGCCTTGTCCAGCATCGCCAGGCCGTCTTCACGCTGCTTGCGCAGGGCGTCGATTTCGCTGTCGCGCACGCTTGGGTTGACCGCTTGCAGTGCCACCAGGCGGGCGAGCTCTTCGTCGGCCTCGGCTGCCAGACGGCGCTGCGCTTCGGCTACGCGCTCGACGTGCGTCGGCATGATCTTCTCTTCACCGCCACTGATGCGCTTGGCGAGCACGTCCCGCTGGGCCTGGACGAACTTGTTGGCGCTGGCACGCGGTACGCTCTCGAGCTGCTCGTTGAGGGTTTCGAAAGCCACGCGGGAGGCCAGGTCGTTGCCGTTGGCGTCGAGCAGGCAGCGCAGTGCGGCCGGCGGCAGGTAGCGGCCCAGCTGCAGGCTGCGTGGTGCCACCACCTCGCTGACGAACAGCAATTCGAGCAGGACGGTGCCCGGCTTGAGTGCTTTGTTCTTGATCAGTGCCACGGCGGTGTTGCCCATAGAGCCGGACAGCACCAGGTCCATGCCGCCCTGCACCATCGGGTGCTCCCAGGTGAGGAACTGCATGTCCTCGCGCGACAGCGCCTGGGCACGGTCGTAGGTGATGGTCACGCCTTCGTCGTCGCCCAGCGGGAAGCTGGCATCGAGCATCTTTTCGCTCGGCTTGAGGATCAGGGCGTTCTCGGAATGGTCTTCGCTGTCGATGCCGAAGGCGTCGAACAGGGTTTCCATGTAGATCGGCAGGGCAAACTGGTCGTCCTGTTCGAGAATGGCCTCGACCAGCGCCTGGCCTTCGCCGGCACCGCCGGAGTTGAGCTCCAGCAGGCGGTCGCGGCCAGTGTGCAGTTCGGCTTCCAGGCGCTCGCGCTCGCTGCGGGCGTCGTCCACCAGGGAATCCCAGGCCTTGCTCTCGCCACCTTCAAGCAGCGACAGCAGGCGTGGGCCGAACTGGTGCTGAAGGGCGTTGCCGGTGGGGCACGTGTTGAGGAAGGCGTTAAGGCCTTCGTGGTACCACTGGAACAGGCGCTCTTGCGGGCTGCCTAGCAGGTACGGGATGTGCAACTGGATGGTGTGCTTCTGGCCGATCCGGTCGAGGCGGCCGATGCGCTGTTCGAGCAGGTCCGGGTGTGCTGGCAGGTCGAACATCACCAGGTGATGGGCGAACTGGAAGTTGCGGCCTTCGCTGCCGATCTCGGAGCAGATCAGCACTTGCGCACCGAATTCTTCGTCGGCGAAGTAGGCGGCGGCGCGGTCGCGCTCGAGGATGTTCATGCCTTCATGGAACACCGAGGCCGGGATGCCGGAGCGCACGCGCAGGGCGTCTTCCAGGTCCATGGCGGTTTCGGCGTGCGCGCAGATGACCAGTACCTTGGTGCGCTTGAGCATCTTCAGGGTGTCGATCAGCCAGTCGACGCGCGGGTCGAAACGCCACCAGCGCTCGTCGTCAGCCACATCACCCTGGGCCTGGAAGGCGACTTCCGGGTACAGCTCGGCGTGCTCGCCGGCTGGCAGGTCGCGGTACTGCTCGGGTGTGGCCAGCGGGTAAGGGTGCAACTGGCGCTCGGGGAAGCCCTGGATCGCCGCACGGGTGTTACGGAACAGGACGCGGCCGGTGCCGTGGCGGTCCAGCAGCTCGCGGATCAGACGTGCGCTGGCCTGGCTGTCGCCGTCGCTGACTGCAGCCAACAGGGCTTCGCCTTCGGCACCCAGGAAACCCTGGATGGTGGCGTGGGCCTTTGGCGACAGGCGGCCTTCATCGAGCAGCTCCTGCACGGCTTCAGCCACCGGGCGATAGTGCTCGCTTTCGGCGCGGAAGGCGGCCAGGTCGTGGAAGCGGTTGGGGTCGAGCAGGCGCAGGCGGGCGAAGTGGCTGTCCTGGCCAAGCTGCTCGGGGGTGGCGGTGAGCAGCAGCACGCCCGGGATCACCTGGGCCAGTTGCTCGACCAGGCCGTATTCGGCGCTGACCTGGTCTTCGTGCCAGACCAGGTGGTGGGCCTCGTCGACGACCATCATGTCCCAGCCAGCGGCAAACAATGCGTCCTGAGCCTTTTCGTCGTCGACCAGCCATTCCAGTGCAACCAGCGCCAGCTGGGCATCCTCGAACGGGTTGCTGGCGTCGCTTTCGATAAAGCGCTCGGCATCGAACAGGGCCACTTGCAGGTTGAAGCGGCGGCGCATTTCCACCAGCCACTGGTGCTGGAGGTTTTCCGGTACCAGGATCAGCACGCGGCTGGCGCGGCCCGAGAGCAGTTGGCGATGGATCACCAGGCCGGCCTCGATGGTTTTACCCAGGCCCACTTCGTCGGCCAGCAGTACCCGCGGGGCGCTGCGGTCGGCGACTTCGCGAGCGATGTGCAACTGGTGGGCGATTGGTTGCGCGCGGCAGCCACCCAGGCCCCATAGCGCCGACTGCATCTGCTTGCTGGTGTGCTGCAGGGTGTTGTAGCGCAGGCTGAACCACGACAGGGGGTCGATTTGCCCTGCAAACAGCCGGTCACTTGCCAGGCGGAACTGGATGAAGTTCGACAGCTGGGTTTCTGGCAGGGTACGCGGCTGGTTCTGACCGTCCAGGCCGTGGTAGACCATCAGCCCGTCGATGTCGTCGACTTCGCGCACGGTCAGCTTCCAGCCCTCGAAGTGGGTGATCTGGTCACCTGGCGAGAAGCGCACGCGGGTCAGCGGCGCGTTGCGCAGGGAATACTGGCGTGTGTCGCCAGTGGCCGGGTAGAGCACGGTCAACAGGCGGCCATCCTGCGCCAGGATGGTACCCAGGCCGAGCTCTGCTTCGCTGTCGCTGATCCAGCGTTGCCCCGGTTGATACTGCTGCGCCATACTGCCTGAACTCCCGCGATGAAAAAGCCGATTATGTTAACGGATCGGCCGGTCAGACCAAAGTGCGAACGCACCGAAAGGTGCCGATCGACAACAGGAAGTTAGTCAGTCTAGCCGTTTCATCGTCTTGCACCGTGCAGCTGACGAGGGCCCCGGATCAACATGTCTGCCAAGCACCGCTGGATCAGCGCTTCCATGGCCGTGGGCAGCCTGTTGCTGCTGGCCGCCTGCGAGCAGAAAAACTTTGAGACCTTGCCGGCCATCCCGATGGAGCAGCTTGAGGTCCTGGGCGTGCAGACGCCGATCAAGAGCGTGCACTTTCGTGACCGCGACGGTGAAGGCCTGTTGGTATTGAGCCGCAGCGATGGCCAGGCCAGCGACCCGGAAAGCGAGCAGGAAGTGGACAAGGTGGTACTCAAGGCCACCCTGTACGGGCGCACTGCCGAAAACGATGCATTCAAGGCGCGCTGGCAGATCGAGCAGGAAACCACCTGCCCGGGGCTGGACCTGGACGTGGACTTCTATACCGACGTCAGTGATGTCAGCGACCTGAACAAGGATGATGTGGCCGAGGTTACGGTGGCCAGCCATGCCTTCTGTGGCGGCGGCATCGACCCGCACGATATCGCTATCGAGATGCGCGAAGGGCAGGCCAGCTACACCATCACCGGCCAGTCACTGATCAGCCCGGCGGGTGAGGAGCCGATCGGCGGTGACCGGGATGACAGTGCCTCGCTCAAAGCCGCGCCGCAGGTGCTGCGCGACCACATGGATGCGGTCTGGCAGCAGGTTTACAAGCGGCCCTGGAGCGAAGCCAGCCCGCCAAGCGACGATGATCCTGACGACGAAGCCGAGTAATTGTTGTCCATGACATCAAGGTAAACCCGCGCCTGCCGATACAGGGGGCATAGGAGAATGTCCATGCTGCCGCCAATCATCCCGCTCAGCGCTGCCCCGGTGACCTCTCAACTGGACCCGGTCAAGCCGACCCCCGACATCAAGCCGGTGGTGCCGGCGCAGCCTACGTCCAGCGAAAGTGGCATTGACCTCAAGCACCAGCGCGACCCGCAGGAGCAGGTGCTGTTGCTGCGCGAGGAGCAGCGGCGCCAGCAGCAACGTCGCAAGCAGGGCGACCAGGATCGCTACAGTGCCGTGCCAGGTGACGAGGTCAACGCTGACAACACCGTGCCGGTCGCCCCGTTGATGGGCGAGCACGTACGCCAGGGGCTGCTGGTGGATATCGAAGTCTGACGCGGGGCTGGTCAGCGCCTGCGCCTGGCTTCATCATGCAAGCCTCAGTTGATCGTCGAGCCCGCCCATGAGCCAAGACAACCTCATCGATTTTGATGCCGAACGCGCCAAGCGCGTCCACGACCTCAAGGAAAAGCGCCTGAACGAAATGCGCAACGCGTTCGAGCAGGCCCTGCCGTTGAGCACCAGCAAGAAAAAGAAGCCCAAGGGCAAACCGAAGAAGCGCTGAAACTTGACGCAGGTCAACCCTGCACCCGCCTCGCGTGCCCGGCCCCGGGCACCATTGACCCCGATCAATTTTCTCCCCCCTCACATTGGTTAACGTTCACCCATCGGACAACGGCAGACTAATGGGAGGCCAGCATGTTCTTCGACAACGTGGTTATCGCTGGTGTGGTAACGGTCGGGTTGATGGTCGCTTTCTTTGCCGGTCTGGGCATTTTCATCTGGAAGGACTCGAACAAGCGCAAGCCGCGCTGACCTTTCGGGTACACGAGCACGCAAGGCATTTAGGGCGACTTCGGTCGCCCATTTTTTTTGCCTGGGATTTAAGTGTTGCCTGTGCCGGCCCTTTCGTAGCAAAGGCTTACCGATGTTCCCATAAAGATGATTAGCTAGCTAATTAATCGTTTCCGCATTATCCTCCTCACCATTGTCTATCTTTCCAGTACGACCATCCCCCGCAAGGTCCGCCTAGTGCCCATCACCCTTCAGGCCCTGTTCGCCCCCACCAGCCTCGCCTTCAAGTTCGCCATCAAGACCTTGCTCGGTGGCGGCCTGGCGTTGTGGCTGGCGATGCGCTGGGGCCTGGAGCAGCCGTCCTGGGCACTGATGACCGCCTTCATCGTCGCCCAGCCACTGTCAGGGATGGTGGTGCAGAAAGGCCTGGCACGGCTGGCCGGTACCTTGGTCGGCACGGTCATGTCAGTGGTGTTCATCGGCCTCTTTGCCCAGACCCCTGGCTTGTTCCTCATTACCCTGGCGCTGTGGCTGGCGCTGTGCACTGCTGCCTCGACCCAACTGCGCAGCGCCTGGGCCTATGCCTTTGTACTGGCTGGCTACACCGCGGCGATTATTGCCTTGCCGGCCATCGACCACCCGTTGCAGGTGTTCGACCAGGCCGTGGCACGGTGTACCGAGATCTGCCTGGGCATTTTTTGCGCCACCGCCACCAGTGCCTTGCTCTGGCCAATGCGGGTGGAGCAGCAATTGGGCGGGCAGGCGCGGCAGGCCTGGCAGAACGGCCTGCAGGCTGCCAGTGCCATGCTGGGCGGCGAGGACGAGGCGCGCAAAGGCTTGCTGGAGAGCCTGGGGCGTATCGTTGCCATCGACAGCCAGCGTGAACATGCCTGGTTCGAAGGCAACCGCGGGCGCCAGCGAGCTCGCGCCATTCGTGGTCTCAGCCAGAAGCTGATGGTGCTGTTGCGCATCTCGCGCTCGGTGCGCCGGCAGTGGCGGCAACTCGATGAGCGTGAGGCAGCACACCTGGCACACTGGCTGGAAGAGGTTCGCGCGCTTCTGGCCAAACCCGACCAGCCCAGCCTGTTGCTGCTGCGCCAGCGCATCTGGGATGCCGCCCATGATGAGCAGATCAGTTCGACAGAGCACTACTGCCTGGCGCGCATGGCCTTGCTACTGGATTACGCCATGGCCGCCAGCCTGGCGCTGGAGGATGTGGAGGCGGGCAGGGCGCCCAAGGATGTATCCCAAGGCCTGGCCGTGCACCGCGACTGGTCACTGGCCTTGCTGTTCGGCTCACGCAGCGCACTGGCTTTTCTGGTGATGAGCGGCTTCTGGCTGGCGACAGCGTGGCCTTCGGCGCCGGGTGGCCTGGTGTTGACTTGCGTGGTCTGCAGCCTGTTCGCCAGCCGCGAGAACGGCGCGCAGATTGGCCTGAGCTTCCTGCGCGGGATCTTCCTGGCGATACCTGCGGCGTTTCTGGTGGGGCAGATCCTGCTGCCGCAATGGAGCAGCTTCGCCATGCTTTGCCTGGGCATGGGCGTGCCGCTGTTTCTCGGCGCATTGGGCATGGCCCACCCACGCACCGGGGCCACCGCCACTTCCTATTGCCTGCACTTCATCGTGCTGGTGTCCCCGCTCAACGCCATGCAGTTTGGTGTGGCGACCATGCTCAACAGTGCGTTGGCGATGCTGGTAGGGGTGTCGGCAGCGGTGATGGCCTTCCGGTTACTGGTATTCCGCCACCCGGCCTGGCTGGGCCGGCGCCTGCGTGCCGCCACCCAGAGCGACCTGGTGCGCCTGACCCGGCGCGACCTGCGCGGCGCCGACAGCTGGTTTGGCGGGCGCATGGCCGACCGCCTGATGCAACTGGCGCGGCATGCTGGCGAGCTGCCCGAAAACGAGCGCAAGCGCTGGGATGACGGCCTGCACGGGCTGGATATCGGCGATGAACTGGTGCACCTGCGCATGTGCCTGGCGGTTGCCCAGGCCCCCTTGGGGCGGGCCGAGCGCGAGTACTTGCAGCAGGTGGAGGCGGTACTGGCCAAAGGGCCGGCTGCCGGGCGTGGGCAGCGCCTGGACGCCGCCAGTGAACAATTCATTGCCGCCTTGCGTCGGCTGCCTGCGAGTGACCCGCTGCGGCTGGCCGAAGGGGCTGTGCTGCAGTTGCAGAAAAGCTGGGGCAAGTGGTGCCGTTGGCAGGAGGAAGCCCATGGGGTTGCGTGAATGGGAAGTGGGCGGCGTGCTGCTCAGCCCGTTTCTGCTTTATGTGTTGCTGGCGCTGGTGATAACCGGCGTGTTGCGCCTGGTGGTGCAGGCGACGCCGTTGGGGCGCTGGATCTGGCATGAAGCGTTGTTCGATGCAGCGCTGTTCGTTTGTGTGTTGTTCCTGGTGGTGAGGCTGCTGGGAGCTTTATAAAGGAGTGTTTCGATGCGTGCGGCCGTACGTACCCTGGTGACGCTGTGTGTGGTGGCTCTGGCCGTGTGGGCCGGCTACCAGCTGTGGCAGTACTACATGCTTACGCCCTGGACCCGCGACGCCCGTGTGCGCGCCGATGTGGTGGTGATCGCCCCTGACGTGTCCGGTTGGGTACGTGAGCTCAAGGCCCGTGATAACCAGCAGGTCAAGGCTGGCGACCTGTTGATGAGCATCGACCGTGAGCGCTTCCAGGCGGCCTTCGACCAGGCCAGTGCGGTGACCGAGACCCGCGCGCAGCAACTGCGCTTGCGCGAGCGCGAGGCAGCCCGGCGTACCGCCCTGGGGCCAGAAGCGATCAGTGCCGAACTGCGTGAAAATGCCCAGATCAATGCCGCCATTGCGCGTGGCGAACTGCATGAGGCCGAAGCGCAGTTGCAGGTTGCCAAGATCAACCTGGCGCGCAGTGAAGTGCGGGCGCCACGCAGCGGGCATATCACCAACCTGCGTCTGGCCGAGGGTAACTATGTGAACACCGGGCAATCGGTAATGGCCCTGGTGGATGATTCAACCTTCTATATCCAGGCCTACTTCGAGGAAACCAAGCTGCCGCGTATTCGCGTGGGGGACACGGTGAAAGTCTGGCTGATGGGTGCGGGCGAGCCGATGCAGGGGCATGTGGAGAGCATCAGCCGCGGCATCACCGACCGCAACAGCAACCCGGACAGCCAGTTGCTGCCGGAGGTGGAGCCAACCTTCAACTGGGTTCGGCTGGCCCAACGCATACCCGTAAGGATTCGCCTGGACCAGGTACCAGAAGGGGTGACCCTGAGTGCAGGCATGACCGCGAGCGTGCAGGTGCATGAGGACCGGGGCGAGCAGTGATGGTGCTCCTTGTTAACTTGTAGGAGCAGCCTTGTGCTGCGAAGAGGCCAGTACAGGCAATGTAGTTGTGTTGGTCATGCCGGCCTCTTCGCAGCGCAAGGCTGCTCCTACACGTACGGCGCATCGCCTGGCGTGCCGTGAGCCTCAGAGGAACATGCCGCCCGACACTTCCAGCCGTTGCCCGGTAATCCAGCCATTGCCGTCTTCAAGCAACAGCGCAATCGCTGCGCCGATATCATCCGGCAAGCCCACGCGGCCCAGCGCCGTATTGCCGGCAATGTACTCATTCACCTGCTGGTTATCCCGCACCACGCCGCCACCAAAATCGGTCTCGATCGCCCCTGGCGCCAGGATGTTCACCCGGATGCCACGCGCGCCCAGTTCCTTGGCCTGGTAGCGGGTCAGCACCTCCATGGCGCCCTTCATCGCGGCATAGGCGGCATACCCCGGCAGTGCAAAGCGCGCCAGACCGGTGGAGATGTTGATGATGCGGCCATTGTCGACCAACAACGGCAGCAGGCGCTGGGTGAGGAAAAACGGACCTTTCAGCTGAATGTTCAGCAACTGGTCGAACTGCGCCTCGCTGGTTTCGACGTACGGCACGTTCAGCCCGATCCCGGCATTGTTCACCAGAAAGTCAAAACGCTCGCGGCCAAAGTGCTGCTGCAGGGTGGTGCCCAGGCGCTCGGCAAAGCTGGCAAAACTGCTGCTGTCGCCGACGTCCAGTTGCAGCATGGCCGCCTTGGCCCCGGCCTGTTCCAGTCGGGCAACTACGGCTTGTGCTTCGTCGGCTTTGCTGTGGTAGGTGCCGATGACATCGATACCGCTTGCGGCAAGGTGTTCGGCAGCATTGCGGCCAAGGCCGCGGCTGGCGCCAGTGATCAGGGCAATTTTGCGGGTCATGGTGGAAACCTCCAGGTGGGTGGTGAGCGCAGGTTATTGGTCGGCGCGACGCTGTTAAATCCTGCAAAAATGGAAATACTGTTCGCCAAAACCGGATAATCGAGGCCCGTATGAACAAGCTTGAGTTGTTGCGCACCTTCGTGCGGGTATGTGAGGTCCGCAGTTTCACTTTGGCTGCCGAGAGCCTGAGGCTGCCACGCTCGACTGTGTCAGAGCAGGTGAGGGCGCTGGAAAAGTTGTTGGGCACTCAGTTGTTCAACCGTACTACCCGCCGGGTACAGGCGACCCAGGATGGCGCCTTGCTGTACGAGCGCAGCAAAGACCTGCTGTCTGGCATGGACGAGATCGAGAGCCTGTTCAGCGCCGACGATGCCGAGCTGGCCGGGCGCTTGCGCATCGACCTGCCGACCATGATGGCCCGGCGGGTCATCATCCCGGCGTTGCCGCAGTTTGTGCAGCGGTTTCCGCGGCTGGAGGTGGAGCTCAGTTGTACTGACCGCCAGGTGGATCTGCTGCGCGAAGGGTTCGACTGCGTGATGCGCATAGGTGCCCTGCATGACCTGGATGTTGTGGCACGGCCGGTCGGGCAACTGAGCATGCGCAACTGTGCCAGCCCCGCGTACCTGGCCCGCTACGGGGTACCGCAGACGCCGCAGGAACTGGCCGGGCACCAGCTGGTGCATTACGTGCGCAACCTGGGTGCACGCAGCGCCGGGTTCGAGTACCTGCAAGGGGATGAGCTGCGCTATCAGGCCATGGCGGGTGTGGTCACGGTCAACAACGCCGAGGCGTACTCGGCGGCTTGCCTGGCCGGTCTGGGGCTGATTCAGGTGCCGGCGGTGGGGGTTGCCGAGCACCTGCAGCGGGGCGAGCTGGTTTCACTGCTGGAAGACTGGCAGGCCCCGGCCATGCCGGTGTCGCTGTTGTATGCCCGGCAACGGCACGTTCCGCGCCGGGTTCAGGCGTTCATGCAGTGGCTGGCGGCAGTGCTGGCGTCGCAGGTCGACCCAGCGCCAAGTGAACGCTGAACAGGGTGCCGGACGCAGGTGCAGACGTGCGGGGCAAGCACGAAAAACCTTGGCGAACGGCCTGGCAATTGCGCTAGGCTCCAGTTTGCGAGTTGCCCGGTAGAGGCGACCGATCCCCGCCAGGCGTGCGTATCTTCCGATTTCATTGCGAGGTTACGTCATGGCCATTACTTCCCAGGACATCTGCAATGCCGCCGACCAGCTCAAGGGCTTTGTCGGTTTTCATGGCAAGCGCGGTGTTCATATCGTGCGTTTTTCCGAGGACTCGTTCGGCATGGATGTGGCCGACGACAGCATTACCCCCTGCAGCGAGTTTGTCTGGCGTGCCGAGCAAGGGCAGCGCATGGCGCTATGCCGTGAGCGGCTGGCGCTGCTGCTGGAGCAGCATGTGGATGACCGCTTGAATATTGCTGAGCCACTGCGCGCCTACCTGCGCCGCCGGGATCTGCCAGAGATCGTGGCCGAACGCAGCATGCAGCAATAAACCCGGCCCTTGTAGGAACAGCCTTGTGCTGCGAAGAGGCCGGTACAAGCTGCACTTCTCCGGCCTCTTCGCAGCACAAGGCTGCTCCTACAAGGGCTGTGCAGTGCTTTGAGAGGGTTGCTGCAGCAGCGCTGCCAGCCCGGCACTGTCCAGCGGCCGGCTCAGGTAAAAGCCCTGCACTTCGTGGCAGTGGTCCTTTTCCAGCGCGCTCAGTTGCTGTTCGCTCTCTACTCCCTCGGCAGTTACCGTCAACCCCATCGCCTCACCCAGGTTGATGATGGCCTGTACCACGGCGCGGTCGCTGCCGCCGTTGCTGTTCAGGCCACTGATGAAGCGCTTGTCGATCTTGATGCTGTCGAACGGGTAGGTACGCAGGTAGCCCAGCGATGAGTAGCCGGTGCCGAAGTCGTCCATGTTCAGGCGTACGCCCAGTTCCTTGAGTGACAGCATGGTGCCCAGCGCGCCCTCGATGTCGTTGAGCATCACGTTTTCGGTAATTTCCAGCTCCAGGCGCTGGGCCGGGAAGCTGGTGTCCAGCAGGATCTCGCGCACGTCGGCGACCACATCGCTACGCAGGAACTGCGCAGGCGACAGGTTCACCGAAACCAGAATGTCGGCGGGCCAGTCGTGGGCAGTGCGGCAAGCTTCGCGCAGCACCCAGCGGCCCAGCGCGACGATGATGTCGCTCTGCTCGGCCAGCGGGATGAAGGTATCCGGCCCCAGCAACCCTTCCTGCGGGTGCTGCCAGCGCAGCAAGGCTTCGACCGCGACGATGCGCAGGTCGCTGAGGCGGTAGCGTGGCTGGTAATGCAGCTCGAATTCCTGGTTGCGCAGGGCCCGGCGCAAGTCGTTTTCCAACTGGCGGCGGTACTGGATCTGCTGGTTCATTTCGGCGGCAAAGTAGCGCCAGGTATTCTTGCCATCGGCCTTGGCCTGGTACAGGGCGATGTCGGCGCAGCGGATCAGTTCGCCGGCATCGAAACCCTGGGTGCGGGTCTGAGCGACGCCGATACTGACCCCGACGTGCAGCGGTTGGCTGTCATAGCTGATGGGTTGCTGCAGCAGGCTAATCAGGCGTGCGCAGAAACGGTCGACTTCGCTGCGGTTGTCCATGCCGCTGAGGACCACAATGAACTCGTCGCCGCCCAGGCGTGCGACCAGGTCGCCATCGCGGGTAGTGTCGCGCAGGCGCGTCGCCACTTCCTGCAGCACCGCATCCCCGGCGCCATGGCCGAGGGAGTCGTTGATCGGTTTGAAGTTGTCCAGATCCAGCAGTAGCAGGGTCAATGGCGGCGAGTCACTGCCGCGCAGCAAAGCCTGCTCCAGGTGCCTGGCGAGCTTGTTGCGGTTGGCCAGCCCGGTAAGGGGGTCGTGCAACGACAGGTGTTGGATGCGTGCGTGGGCGTCGACTTCGTCGGTGATGTCGCTGGCGGTGCCACGAAAACCGATGGGTGTGTCGTCATACCAGATGGCGCGGGCCGAAATCCTGCAGTAGCGGTTTTGGCCATTCTGGTCGCGGTAAGTACAGCGCAGGTTGGCCAACTGTTGCGGGTCTGCGTTGGCGAGGGCGTCCAGCCAAGGTGAGAGCGGCGTGGTATCGCAGGCCAGCAACTGGTTGAGCGGGTGACCCAGCCAGTCGTCCACCGGGTAGCCGGTGACATTGGCGAAGCGCTGCGACAGGTACGTCAGGCGTTGTTGCCGGTCGGTTTCCCAGATCCAGTCGGATGCCGACTCGGCCACCGCGCGAAACCGCTGCTCGCTGGCCTCCAGGGCCTGGTTGCTCTGCTGCAAGTGTGAAAGCGTCAGGCCGATTGCCCGCGAGCTGCGCAAGGTGAGGCGGAACAGGTAGAGCATGATCAGGCCAAGTATCAGCAGCGCGCCCAGCAGGGCTGGCATTACCGCCCACAGCAATTGGTGACCAGGCAGCGGGCTGCTCCAGGACAGGTGATAGCCGGTGTCACCCAGGTCGATACGCAGGTGGTCATGCTGCTGCATGTCTTCCTTTTCAACGTGCATGCCGGCCAGGCCGGCACCCTTGCCCAGCTGCGCCAGTTTTGCTTCGGTAAGCTGGTCGACGAACAGCATCACTGGCGCCTGGCTTACCTCGCTGTCGGTGACGTCGCGGTCCGGGCGTACGGCTGCGGCACTGAGTATGGCCGGCCAGCCATTGAACAGCACGAAACGGGTGATCTGCTCGCGGGGAATGGCCGCCGCACGGGCCAGGTCGATGATCGGCTGCAGCGGCGCATCTATATAGGTGTTGGCGCCTGCCTGGCTGGGTTGTCCTTTGAACAAGGCATAGGTGGTGCGGTCGTTTTCCACCACGAACACCCCTTCGTAGCCGCTGGCGCTGTACAGCGACTCGCCTATGTTCTTTTCCTCGTAGGCCCACTTCCAGTCGGCATTCCCCGCCAGGTGCTCGAAGGCCGCATCCCATACGGCATAGCTGGACAGAAACTGGCGTGAGGCCAGCAGCCGTTGCTCCAGCGCCTGGGTCGCATGAAAGGCGCTACGCTGGCGCTCCTGTTGGTCAAGCGTGGTCGCGATATTGAACAGCGCTCCGAGGGTGACCAGGCAGGCCAGCCCGAAAACAGCGCTGAAACCGGCAATCAGGTGGCGTACCTGAAAACGCGGCGTGGGGCTTGCGGGTGGAAGGTTGGCGGTCCTGGCCATGCGCGAGCGGCTCCTTCAAGCAGCCCCCACCGGGCAATCAGGCAGGAGGTTCAATCAGGATAGGCCAGCCTGAGCGTCGCAGCCTCGCCGCGGGCAAAATTGACTTGGTCACGGCCTGCGTGCTTGGCGGTGTAAAGCGCCTTGTCCGCCTGTTCCAGCCAGTGTTCCGGGGACTCGAGGCCAGCCTCGAATGCTGACAGGCCGATGCTGAGGCTGATACGCAGGTGCGGCAACTGCGGGTTACGGTAGTTGGCGACCCGTTCGCGCAGGCGCTCCATGGCGAGGCAGGCCTGAGCTTCGCTGGTGTCCGGCAGGATGACGCAGAACTCGTCGCCGCCGTAGCGCCCGGCCTGGTCGCCATCGCGCAGGTTGCGCCGTAGCTCGGCACTGAGCTGACGCAGTACACAATCTCCGACCACATGGCCGAAGGTGTCGTTGATGGTCTTGAAATGGTCGATGTCGATCAGGGCAATGACAGCGCCTCCCTGTTGTTGTTTACAGGCGTGGAACTTCAGCAGCAGCAGGTCTTTCCAGGCGCCATGGTTGAGCAGCCCGGTCAGGCTGTCTGTGAGGGTCAGGGCGCTCAGCCTGCGCTTGTGGTCGGCCAGCTTGATCGCCAGTTGATAGCACACCCAGCCCAGGGCCAGCGGGTACAGCGTCAGCATCGGCAGGCAGGCATAAACCTGCAGGGGCGTGGCGTTCAGCTGCAGGCCGGGGCCGAGCGCCAGGACGGCGACAAGCATGCCGGCCAGCTGGGCCAGCGCCCCGCGCACGAGCATCCGCTTGCCGCCGGCAGCGACGTTATTCATGGTCATCATCGACAGCACGGTCACACTGGGCAACGGGTTGAACTGCATGGCGGCGGCCCAGAACCCGCCCATCAGCGAATCGAGCAGCAAGTTGCGCTGTTCTGCCTGATAAGGGGTTGTGGAGCGGCTAGCCCAGAAGTAGGCCACGTGCGGCCACAACAGCCCGTTGAACAGCACCAGCACCCATACCCAGGCAGGCGGCGTCAGCGTAGCCATGCCGGCCATGACGCTGAACAGGCCGATACCCAGGCCGATAACGCGTGGCAGGTAGATGCGCTTGACGAATGTAAGGCCTTTGCCGCTTCGGTTGTCCATCATGCTCATTGTTCTTCTGCCGGGGTGCCGTTTATCGCATAACTCACGTGAATATTGTTGAACACAGTTTCATCGGCGAAAAATGGCCTTACAAGCCAATTCACGGTTGATGCGATCACTGTGGGGTAACATGAAGGCTTTCCTGTTGCTTGGAGTGCTGCTGATGGTCCCTTTGGCCAACCACGCTGGCGAGCCGGCACCCCAGCAGGATGGGCGTTTCCATAACCAGGCGGTGCGGCCGCAGGATGGCGTGCTTAAAAAGCTGCGCATCGGGCTCAAGTACCTGTTCCTGCGCAAGCCGCCGCAAACCCGGCCAGCCACGCCAATCAGCCTCCAGCCCATGACCCGCCAGCAGGTGCTCGATGCCCCGGACCACAGCTTATGGCGCTTGGGGCATTCCACGGTATTGCTGAAATTGCGCGGGCGCTTCTTCATCACCGACCCTGTGTTCGCCGAGCGCGCCTCGCCCGTGCAGTGGGCGGGCCCCTTGCGCTTCCATGCGCCGCCGCTGGCATTGGACCAGTTGCCACCGCTGGCTGCGGTAGTGCTGTCGCACGATCACTTCGACCACCTCGACGAGCAGGCGATTCGCCAGCTGGCGCCGCACACCGGGGTGTTTCTGGCGCCACTGGGTGTGGGCGACCTGCTGATGCGCTGGGGCGTGGCCCCTGCGAAAGTGCGGCAGCTGGATTGGTGGCAGGAAAGCGTGGTGGAAGGTGTGCGCTTCGTCGCTACCCCGGCACAGCACTTTTCCGGGCGCGGGCTGCTGGATAGCAATAGGACGTTGTGGGCGTCCTGGGTGATTGTCGATGAGGATGTGCGGGTGTTCTTCAGTGGCGATACCGGGTACTTCGACGGTTTCAAACAGATAGGTGAACGTTTCGGGCCGTTCGACCTGACCATGATCGAAACTGGCGCCTACAATGTCGCCTGGCCCGATGTGCACATGCAGCCGGAGCAGAGCTTGCAGGCCCACCTGGATTTGCGCGGGCGCTGGATGCTGCCGATTCACAATGGCACTTTCGACCTGTCTATCCACGGCTGGCAGGAGCCCTTCGAACGCATACTGACGCTGGCCAATCAGGCTCAGGTGCGCTTGAGTACGCCGCAGATGGGCGAGCGGGTCAGCCTTGGCTCACCGCATGCCGGGCAAAACTGGTGGCAGCCGCGGCCTGTGCGCCAGCGGGGCCAGGCGAACGAGCGCACAATGGCGGCACGCTGAGCTTCAATGTTTGTCGTCCCTGCTGCGCGAAGGCCGGTCCTGGTCGTCTTTCAATAGTTGCGAGGGCGGCTTGCCGCTGTCACTGCGTACCTGAGCATGGCTGATCAGGCCGAAGATAAAGCTGCCGCCAATGATATTGCCCGCCAGGGTCGGCAAGGCGAATTCCAGCCAGAAGCTGCGCCAGGTCTCATCGCCGGCCCAGACCAGATAAGACACCTCGACCGAGCCCACTACTATATGAGTGAAGTCGCCAAGGGCCATCAGGTAGGTGATCATCAGGATGATCCAGATCTTGGCGTGCTCCATGGACGGGATCATCCAGACCATGGTGGCGATCATCCAGCCCGAGACGATGCCCTTGGCGAACATCTGGCTGACGTCGTTCTTCATGACCTTGCGGCCAATCTCCAAAAAGGCCACATCCGTCTTGCTGTCGAAGATCGGCAGCTCCAGCATGACCCAGGCCACCAGTAGGGTGCCGGCCAGGTTGCCGAGCAGTACCACGCCCCACAGGCGCAACAGGCGCCCGAAGTTGGCCAGGGTAGGGGAGGTCATGACGGGCAGCACGGCGGTGAGGGTGTTTTCGGTAAACAGTTGCTGGCGTGCCAGGATAACGGCAAGAAAGCCTGCGCTGTAGCCGATGCTGGCAACCACCTGGGCACTGTCGCCGTCCGGCAGGCGGGCGTAGAACAGCCCCATGGCCATCAGCGATAGGCCCATGGACAAGCCGGCGGCCAGTGCCGACCACCACAGCGCGGCGAGCGTACGCTCCAGCTCCTGGTCGCCCTGATAGCGAATGATTTCGTGCAGCACTGCCGCCCGCGGCGGCTGGTTGTGGCTGACCTCCTGCTCTTCATCTGCAGACAGGCCCGGGGTTTTCTCGCTTTGCCCATCGCTCATGGCCGCTACGCTCCGTGGGGGTGTTTCATTACAGATCCGCTGCGCTTTCATTAGTTGCCAGGAGGCTGCGAAACACCTTGGGAAAGTTTTTTAGATCAAGGTGTTGACTCTAATTTCAAAGCGCGTATTATTCGCCACCTCGCAGCGACAAACGCTTCGGGGCAAGCGGTAAGTGTTTGAAGTGGTTAGCTTTCGAAAGGAAGCGGTTGTAAAAGACTTCAAAATAAACGCTTGACAGCAAATGAGGAAAGCGTAGAATGCGCGCCTCGGTTGAGACGAAAAGCTCTTAACCAAACGCTCTTTAACAAATTGAGTCAAGCAATTCGTGTGGGTGCTTGTGAGTATGGACTGATAGTCAAAAAGATTATCAGCATCACAAGTGACCATGCGAGAAATCACATAGTCATTTGAGATTGCTGAGCCAAGTTTAGGGTTTCTTAAAAACCCAAGCAGTATTGAACTGAAGAGTTTGATCATGGCTCAGATTGAACGCTGGCGGCAGGCCTAACACATGCAAGTCGAGCGGATGAGAAGAGCTTGCTCTTCGATTCAGCGGCGGACGGGTGAGTAATGCCTAGGAATCTGCCTGGTAGTGGGGGACAACGTTTCGAAAGGAACGCTAATACCGCATACGTCCTACGGGAGAAAGCAGGGGACCTTCGGGCCTTGCGCTATCAGATGAGCCTAGGTCGGATTAGCTAGTTGGTGAGGTAATGGCTCACCAAGGCGACGATCCGTAACTGGTCTGAGAGGATGATCAGTCACACTGGAACTGAGACACGGTCCAGACTCCTACGGGAGGCAGCAGTGGGGAATATTGGACAATGGGCGAAAGCCTGATCCAGCCATGCCGCGTGTGTGAAGAAGGTCTTCGGATTGTAAAGCACTTTAAGTTGGGAGGAAGGGCATTAACCTAATACGTTAGTGTTTTGACGTTACCGACAGAATAAGCACCGGCTAACTCTGTGCCAGCAGCCGCGGTAATACAGAGGGTGCAAGCGTTAATCGGAATTACTGGGCGTAAAGCGCGCGTAGGTGGTTTGTTAAGTTGGATGTGAAAGCCCCGGGCTCAACCTGGGAACTGCATCCAAAACTGGCAAGCTAGAGTACGGTAGAGGGTGGTGGAATTTCCTGTGTAGCGGTGAAATGCGTAGATATAGGAAGGAACACCAGTGGCGAAGGCGACCACCTGGACTGATACTGACACTGAGGTGCGAAAGCGTGGGGAGCAAACAGGATTAGATACCCTGGTAGTCCACGCCGTAAACGATGTCAACTAGCCGTTGGAATCCTTGAGATTTTAGTGGCGCAGCTAACGCATTAAGTTGACCGCCTGGGGAGTACGGCCGCAAGGTTAAAACTCAAATGAATTGACGGGGGCCCGCACAAGCGGTGGAGCATGTGGTTTAATTCGAAGCAACGCGAAGAACCTTACCAGGCCTTGACATGCAGAGAACTTTCCAGAGATGGATTGGTGCCTTCGGGAACTCTGACACAGGTGCTGCATGGCTGTCGTCAGCTCGTGTCGTGAGATGTTGGGTTAAGTCCCGTAACGAGCGCAACCCTTGTCCTTAGTTACCAGCACGTTATGGTGGGCACTCTAAGGAGACTGCCGGTGACAAACCGGAGGAAGGTGGGGATGACGTCAAGTCATCATGGCCCTTACGGCCTGGGCTACACACGTGCTACAATGGTCGGTACAGAGGGTTGCCAAGCCGCGAGGTGGAGCTAATCTCACAAAACCGATCGTAGTCCGGATCGCAGTCTGCAACTCGACTGCGTGAAGTCGGAATCGCTAGTAATCGCGAATCAGAATGTCGCGGTGAATACGTTCCCGGGCCTTGTACACACCGCCCGTCACACCATGGGAGTGGGTTGCACCAGAAGTAGCTAGTCTAACCTTCGGGAGGACGGTTACCACGGTGTGATTCATGACTGGGGTGAAGTCGTAACAAGGTAGCCGTAGGGGAACCTGCGGCTGGATCACCTCCTTAATCGACGACATCAGCCTGCTGATGAGCTCCCACACGAATTGCTTGATTCTTTGTAAAAGACGATCAAGGCCTTGTGCAGGCCTCGCGTTGTTCCTGATCAGAACTTGGAAATGAGCATTCGCTTCGAATGTTGATTTCTGGCTTTTGTCAGATCGTTCTTTAAAAATTCGGATATGTGATAGAAATAGACTGAACACCAGTTTCACTGCTGGTGGATCAGGCTAAGGTAAAATTTGTGAGTTCTGCTCGAAAGAGCAACGTGCGAATTTTCGGCGAATGTCGTCTTCACAGTATAACCAGATTGCTTGGGGTTATATGGTCAAGTGAAGAAGCGCATACGGTGGATGCCTTGGCAGTCAGAGGCGATGAAAGACGTGGTAGCCTGCGAAAAGCTTTGGGGAGTCGGCAAACAGACTGTGATCCAGAGATCTCTGAATGGGGGAACCCAGCCAGCACAAGCTGGTTATCTTGTACTGAATACATAGGTGCAAGAGGCGAACCAGGGGAACTGAAACATCTAAGTACCCTGAGGAAAAGAAATCAACCGAGATTCCCTTAGTAGTGGCGAGCGAACGGGGACCAGCCCTTAAGTTGGTTTGAGATTAGTGGAACGCTCTGGAAAGTGCGGCCATAGTGGGTGATAGCCCCGTACACGAAAATCTCTTATCAATGAAATCGAGTAGGACGGAGCACGAGAAACTTTGTCTGAATATGGGGGGACCATCCTCCAAGGCTAAATACTACTGACTGACCGATAGTGAACTAGTACCGTGAGGGAAAGGCGAAAAGAACCCCGGAGAGGGGAGTGAAATAGATCCTGAAACCGTATGCGTACAAGCAGTGGGAGCCTACTTGTTAGGTGACTGCGTACCTTTTGTATAATGGGTCAGCGACTTATATTCAGTGGCGAGCTTAACCGAATAGGGGAGGCGTAGCGAAAGCGAGTCTTAATAGGGCGTTTAGTCGCTGGGTATAGACCCGAAACCGGGCGATCTATCCATGGGCAGGTTGAAGGTTAGGTAACACTGACTGGAGGACCGAACCGACTACCGTTGAAAAGTTAGCGGATGACCTGTGGATCGGAGTGAAAGGCTAATCAAGCTCGGAGATAGCTGGTTCTCCTCGAAAGCTATTTAGGTAGCGCCTCATGTATCACTGTAGGGGGTAGAGCACTGTTTCGGCTAGGGGGTCATCCCGACTTACCAAACCGATGCAAACTCCGAATACCTACAAGTGCCGAGCATGGGAGACACACGGCGGGTGCTAACGTCCGTCGTGAAAAGGGAAACAACCCAGACCGTCAGCTAAGGTCCCAAAGTCATGGTTAAGTGGGAAACGATGTGGGAAGGCTTAGACAGCTAGGAGGTTGGCTTAGAAGCAGCCACCCTTTAAAGAAAGCGTAATAGCTCACTAGTCGAGTCGGCCTGCGCGGAAGATGTAACGGGGCTCAAACCATGCACCGAAGCTACGGGTATCACCTTTTGGTGATGCGGTAGAGGAGCGTTCTGTAAGCCTGTGAAGGTGAGTTGAGAAGCTTGCTGGAGGTATCAGAAGTGCGAATGCTGACATGAGTAACGACAATGCGAGTGAAAAACTCGCACGCCGAAAGACCAAGGTTTCCTGCGCAACGTTAATCGACGCAGGGTTAGTCGGTCCCTAAGGCGAGGCTGAAAAGCGTAGTCGATGGAAAACAGGTTAATATTCCTGTACTTCCAGTTATTGCGATGGAGGGACGGAGAAGGTTAGGCCAGCCTGGCGTTGGTTGTCCAGGTTTAAGGTGGTAGGCTGGAATCTTAGGCAAATCCGGGATTTCAAGGCCGAGAGCTGATGACGAGTTGCCATTAGGCGACGAAGTGGTTGATACCATGCTTCCAAGAAAAGCTCCTAAGCTTCAGATAACTGGGAACCGTACCCCAAACCGACACAGGTGGTTAGGTAGAGAATACCAAGGCGCTTGAGAGAACTCGGGTGAAGGAACTAGGCAAAATGGCACCGTAACTTCGGGAGAAGGTGCGCCGGCGAGGGTCAAGGACTTGCTCCGTAAGCCCATGCCGGTCGAAGATACCAGGCCGCTGCGACTGTTTATTAAAAACACAGCACTCTGCAAACACGAAAGTGGACGTATAGGGTGTGACGCCTGCCCGGTGCCGGAAGGTTAATTGATGGGGTTAGCGCAAGCGAAGCTCTTGATCGAAGCCCCGGTAAACGGCGGCCGTAACTATAACGGTCCTAAGGTAGCGAAATTCCTTGTCGGGTAAGTTCCGACCTGCACGAATGGCGTAACGATGGCGGCGCTGTCTCCACCCGAGACTCAGTGAAATTGAAATCGCTGTGAAGATGCAGTGTATCCGCGGCTAGACGGAAAGACCCCGTGAACCTTTACTATAGCTTTGCACTGGACTTTGAATTTGCTTGTGTAGGATAGGTGGGAGGCTTTGAAGTGGGGACGCCAGTTCTCATGGAGCCATCCTTGAAATACCACCCTGGCAACTTTGAGGTTCTAACTCAGGTCCGTTATCCGGATCGAGGACAGTGTATGGTGGGTAGTTTGACTGGGGCGGTCTCCTCCCAAAGAGTAACGGAGGAGTACGAAGGTGCGCTCAGACCGGTCGGAAATCGGTCGTAGAGTATAAAGGCAAAAGCGCGCTTGACTGCGAGACACACACGTCGAGCAGGTACGAAAGTAGGTCTTAGTGATCCGGTGGTTCTGTATGGAAGGGCCATCGCTCAACGGATAAAAGGTACTCCGGGGATAACAGGCTGATACCGCCCAAGAGTTCATATCGACGGCGGTGTTTGGCACCTCGATGTCGGCTCATCACATCCTGGGGCTGAAGCCGGTCCCAAGGGTATGGCTGTTCGCCATTTAAAGTGGTACGCGAGCTGGGTTTAGAACGTCGTGAGACAGTTCGGTCCCTATCTGCCGTGGACGTTTGAGATTTGAGAGGGGCTGCTCCTAGTACGAGAGGACCGGAGTGGACGAACCTCTGGTGTTCCGGTTGTCACGCCAGTGGCATTGCCGGGTAGCTATGTTCGGAAGAGATAACCGCTGAAAGCATCTAAGCGGGAAACTTGCCTCAAGATGAGATCTCACTGGGATCTTGTATCCCCTGAAGGGCCGTCGAAGACTACGACGTTGATAGGTTGGGTGTGTAAGCGCTGTGAGGCGTTGAGCTAACCAATACTAATTGCCCGTGAGGCTTGACCATATAACACCCAAGCAATTTGCGCGTAAGAAGCCAAATTGTGGTGGTGAAGATGATACGAACCGAAAGTTCGCAACAACCCACAAATATCGCATATCCGGATTCGCTGGGCTGTCCATCTGGACATTCTGGCTACAGATTTTCTTGACGACCATAGAGCATTGGAACCACCTGATCCCATCCCGAACTCAGTAGTGAAACGATGCATCGCCGATGGTAGTGTGGGGTTTCCCCATGTGAGAGTAGGTCATCGTCAAGATTCATTTCGCAAAACCCCTATCTGCGCATGCAGGTAGGGGTTTTGTCTTTGCGGCGCAAATATCTCCAGCCCTGCATGAAGCCCTGTAGGAGCAGCCTTGTGCTGCGAAGCGGCCATTGCAGCCGAAGATAATCTTTAGCCTTACCGGCCTCTTTGCAGCACAAGGCTGCTCCTACAGGGATCTGTGGTACGTCGCCCCTCCCACAATTCGAGCCAGAATACTAGAAGAGCGCGCTTTCAAAGCCTGAGCAAGACTGTTGCTTCTACAACGGCGCCAGCGCAGCACTGCGACAATATTGCAGCTACATTAACGTGACTTTCCCACGCCCACCCTACGTCAAGACTTTGATTCAGGGCATTCCTACCCCTGGACCGAGCGATGCCAGCGTACCGTGCTGCGCATTTCTGGACTTCCACCGTCCCATCACTTGAGGTAGCAAGCAAGATGGCCAAGGCCGCCGATGTCGTTGTGCAATGCCTGGAAAACGAAGGTGTCGAGTATGTATTCGGCATTCCCGGTGAAGAAAACCTCGACCTGCTCGAATCCCTGCGCAAGTCGAAGATCAAGCTGGTACTGACCCGTCACGAGCAGTCTGCAGGCTTCATGGCTGCCACCTACGGCCGTCTGACCGGCAAGACCGGCGTCAGCCTGTCGACCCTTGGCCCTGGCGCCACCAACCTGGTTACCGCCAGCGCCTACGCCTACCTGGGCGGCATGCCGATGATGATGATCACCGGGCAGAAGCCGATCAAGAAGTCCAAGCAGGGCCGCTTCCAGATCATTGACGTGTGCGGCATGATGGACCCCATCACCAAGTACACCCACCAGTTCGCCTCGGCCGACAACATCCCGTCGCGCATGCGCGAAGCCTTCCGCCTGGCTGAAGAAGAAAAGCCGGGTGCGGTACACCTGGAACTGCCGGAAGACATCGCCGCCGAGCAGACCGACGCACTGCCGATCCCGCGCAGCCTGCACCGCCGTCCGTTGGCCGAGCATGTGGCCATCCAGGCTGCCGTCGAAAAATTGCAGAATGCGCGCAACCCGATCCTGGTGATTGGTGCCGGTGCCAACCGCAAGATGACCGCCAAGGTCCTCAAGCAGCTGATCGACAAGACCGGCATTCCGTTCATCACCACCCAGATGGGTAAAGGTGTGGTCGACGAGCGCCACCCGCGCTTCCTCGGCAACGCAGCGCTGTCGTCGGGTGACTTCGTGCACCGCGCCGTCGAAGCCGCTGACCTGATCGTCAACATCGGCCACGACGTGATCGAGAAACCGCCGTTCTTCATGGTCCGTGGTGGTACCGAAGTCATCCACATCAACTTCCGCTCTGCCGAAGTCGATGCTGTTTACTTCCCGCAGGTCGAAGTGATCGGTGACATCGCCAACGCCGTGTGGCAGATCGGTGAAGCCCTGACTGAGACGTCGCACTGGGACTTCACCCGCCTGATGGCCATCCGTGAAGCCAACGAAGCACAGATCGCCGAAGGCGCTGATGACAACCGCTTCCCGGTCTACCCGCAGCGCCTGGTGGCCGACATCCGTCGCGTACTGCCGTCCGAAGGCATCGTTGCCCTGGACAACGGCATCTACAAGATCTGGTTCGCCCGCAACTACAAGGCGCACAAACCGAACACCGTGCTGCTGGACAACGCCTTGGCCACCATGGGCGCCGGCCTGCCATCGGCCATGGCGGCGCACCTGGTGCACCCGGACCGCCCGGTGATCTCGGTGTGCGGCGACGGCGGCTTCATGATGAACAGCCAGGAGCTGGAAACGGCTGTACGCCTTGGCATGCACATCACCGTGGTGATCCTGCGTGACGATGGCTACGGAATGATCCGCTGGAAGCAGGCCAATATGGGCTTCACCGATTTCGGCCTGGACTACGGCAACCCGGACTTCGTCAAATACGCCGAAGCCTACGGTGCCAACGGCCACCGCGTGGAAAGCGCCGAAGGCCTGCTGCCACTGCTGGAACACTGCATCAAGACCCCAGGCGTGCACGTGATCGACTGCCCCGTCGATTACAGCGAGAACGATCGCATCCTCAACAGCGAGCTGCGTGAGCGCGCCCTGGCGGTGTAACCACCGACGACCGTATAGCTGACAAGCCGGCCCCTTCAGGTATCTCACGATCCTGTAGGTGCCGGCGGGTGGTGCATAACACCCCCCTCACGCATCTTGCAAATGCTCATGCTCAGGTTCTTCAACTCATGGAGAACACGAGAGCATGACAATTGGTTCTACACACAACCACCCCGCCGATCTGACCATCGACCCATCACTGCCGATGCAGCCGTGGGCCGCGCGTTTCCCTAATCCCCCAGATCTCTGCTTTGACTACCGCCGCCTGATCGAACAAGAGGGAGGCGTTGCACGAGCCACTCAGCCCGAACATCGCATTTGTATTGTCGGTGCCGGCGTTACCGGATTGACTGCGGCCCGGGAATTATTGCGCTGTGGTTTTAGCCGTATCACCTTGATCGAGCAGTCCCGGCGTGTAGGCGGGCGACACCTGACAGTCGTGAACAGCTCTGCAAGCCACAAGCAACCTGTCACTCCGTTTGAAATGGGGGCCATGCGCATGCCTTTCTTCAATAGGACAGGAGAATCACCTAAAGATGGCCGCTCGCTTATGGCGTATTACGCCAAGCTGTTTGAGCTGCGGATTTCTGATTTCCCCAATCCAGGCACACCCTGGGTGAATGCCACGGGTATTTATCTTCGCGAAGGGCAAATACAAGGTGAGGGTGACCCGGTGCTATTGGTCTGGCGTAATCCGTCAGGGGAAACACCACCACCGTCGGTTGTCTTGCAGCAGGTCTACGAGAAATGGCGCAGCTTTGCTGAGCGGTTTGCTGAACACGTTTCCACTGTTTATGGCACGCAAAGCTGGGAGTCGACATGGCGGGACATCGTCGAACGCTATCACCGCCAGGGATTTGGTGCATTTGCCCGCCCTCGTTGCCTGGGAGGATGATGCAACGAAATTGGCAGCCTTCTCTGATGAGGAGTTGGCGACCAAGTGCCTGAAGGAGCTCGATCGGATCCTTCTGCGGTGCACCAATGTGGGTGAGGCGATATCGCCCTACATCGATACTCGAAACATTCGCATACAGCGTTGGAGCACAGACCGAAATGCGCTCGGGTGTGCGAAATTGTATAGGGCAGGTACCTACTTTGATGCGGTAAACCTGATGAAATACAACCGGGATCTGAGCGCGAGCTCAGGGTTGTATCTGGCTGGAGAGTCCTTCTCAGTTGACGCCGGGTGGACAGAGCCGTGTTTGCGCACGGCAATTGATACGGTCATCAACCTCTGCAACAACACTTCAGCGCAATTCAATGGTGGCTTTACCCTTGAGCACTACCCACATTATCAAGTTGGGAAATAGCGGCGTACGGGCCATTTTGTAGGGGGAGTCCTACTGCGATCATGTGATTTTCCTTCGGTCCCATAGGACCCCCCTGACTGTCCCTCCCAGGCCCAACATCGCTTTACTGGCGTCCTTCCAAAACAACCACAAAAAGGAAGCCGCCATGTCTGAATCCTGTTCCCCCGTCAGCCCTGTACGTATCGCTGTCATCCAGTACGATCCCCAGGTCGGTCTTGAGCATTGTGAGCGAAACCTGGATAGAGGGCTGGCACTGGCCCGGCGCGCAGTAGGCGAAGGCGCCAACCTGATAGTGCTGCCTGAGCTGGCCAATACCGGCTATGCCTTCAACTCCCGCGCCGAAGCCTATGCCCATGCAGAGACGCTGCAGGACGGCCCCAGTCTGAAAGCCTGGGCGGACTTCGCAAAGGAGTACCAAGTTTACCTGGCCGCCGGTTTTTCCGAGCGCGACGGGCTGAAGCTCTACGACAGCGCCGTACTGTTTGGCCCTGAAGGCCGGCTCGGGCACTACCGTAAGGCTCATCTCTGGAACCAGGAAAAACTCTGGTTCACCCCCGGCGATCTGGGATTCCCGGTATTCGAGACGCCGATCGGCCGTATCGGCCTGCTGATATGCTGGGACATCTGGTTCCCGGAAGTCCCGCGTCTGATGGCGGCGCAAGGCGCCGACATCATCTGCAGCCTCAACAACTGGGTATGGACCCCGCCACCATTGTTCGATGAAGCAGGGCGCTGCATGGCCTCGTACCTGACCATGACCGCAGCGCATGTCAACAACGTTTATATCGCCGCCGCGAACCGTGTCGGGAGCGAGCGGGGCGGGCGCTTCCTGGGGTGCTCGCTGATCGCCGGTACCAATGGCTGGCCGATTGGCGAAGTGGGCAGTGCAGAGGCCGAAGAAATTCTCTATGCGGATGTAGATCTGAGCAGTGCACGCTCGGCGCCGATCTGGAACACCCTCAACGACCTGCCACGAGACCGGCGTACCGACCTCTACGATGCCAGTCTTGGCTACCGCTTGCACGGGCCCATGCCACGTTGAGGAGTCGTAAATGAACACGCTACTCTTCTCAGGACAGCAGCGTTGGCCTGTGTTGATTTTTGCCTGTGTGCTGCTGGTGCTCGCTGCGAGCCTTGCCCATGGCCAATGGCCGGATTATGCAGTTATGGTGGCGACGCTCGATCAGCCGCTGAGCCGCTTGCGCTGGATCGTCGGTGATATCAGCGAAGTGGCATTCTACAAGCACGAGCTGCCCGCACTGGGCTTGCTGCTTGGCGCTTGCCTGGCGCACTGGGGCCACGTGCGAGGGTATCGCTGGCAGGGCTTTGCCATTTGCTATGGCAGCGGACTATGGCCATGGGTGTTCACCAGTTCGTTCCTGGGCTTGGTGCTTAGCCACGCGTTGTGGGGGTGGACCTTGGCCAGTGGCAACTGGCAACCCACCTTCGTCGCCTTCGTGTCATTGCCGGCCGCTATGGTATTGCTGTTTGGTGCGGGCTGGCGGGTGACGATCACGGGGGCGGTACTGGGTGCTCTACTGGTAACACCGGCCAGCCTTCTGATAGTCAACTACCTGTGCTATCCCCTGCAGTTGCCCGTAGTAGTTGGCAACGTGAGCGGCATGGCGGTTGCCAGTGTCGTGGCCTTCAGCCTGTGCAAGCGCTTTCCTTCATGGGTACGCCAAAGCCGTGTGGCCACCGCAGTGGCGCCGGTCGTCAACCTGCCAGACTACGGTGTGGTCTGGACGTTGCGTCGGGTCCTGGCCGATTTCAGCGAAGCGCCATTTTTCGGTAATGAGCTGGCCAGCCTCGGGCTGCTGCTGGGGGTGTTGCTGGCTTACCTGTTAGCTCCGGCTGCACCGTCCTACGGTTCAATGCTGGTGATGCAGATAGTGGCCGGCCAGGCCTTGGCATCGTTGGTTGGGGTCGTGTTCTGGCGTGGACAGTGGAAAGCCCGGGGGTGGTACCCTACCTACATTCCGATTGTCTCGATCGTTCCGGCCGCAGTGCTGACGCATGGCGGCAGCTGGCAGGTGGTGGTGGCCAGCGCAGTGCTGGGGGCGCTGGTGGCTCCGCCGCTGGCAATGGCGATCACCCAGCGGTTGCCGGCTTATGTGCATGGCTACGTCGGCAACGTGATGTCGATGGCCATCAGCACCCTGGGGATCGTGCCTCTGATCGGCTTACTTGCGGGGGGAAAAGCATGATTGAACATTCGAGCCTGCCCAGGCTGTCGATCGCTAGCCTGGGGGGCACGGTCAGTATGCAGGCCCAGGCTGTTGGGTGTGGTGTGACGCCAACCCTTGACTGCGAGCAGCAACTGCTTCAGGTGCCACAGTTACGCCAGATGGCGCAATTGAATGTTGCTTCATTGTGCCTGGTCCCTAGTGCATCGCTGGACTTCGCGACGTTGCTGGATGTGCTGGCATGGGCCCGGTGCGAGGTGGAGCGCGGAGCCCAGGCCTTGGTAGTGAGCCAAGGGACCGATAGCCTGGAGGAATCGGCTTATTTCCTGGATCTGCTGTGGCCATTCGATGCGCCATTGGTGATGACCGGTGCCATGCGCTCGGCCAGCCAGCCGGGCAATGATGGGCCGGCCAACTTGTTGGCTGCGGCTCAGGTTGCATTGGCACCAGACAGCTGCGGGCGAGGTGTGCTTGTGGTGATGAATGACCAGGTCCACCGCGCGGCAAGGGTGCGCAAGACGGCCAGCATGGCGATAGCCGCGTTCGAGTCGCCGGGATGTGGCCCATTGGGCGAAGTGGTAGAGGGGGAAGTGGTCTATCGTCATCCGCCAGCACGACGGGAAGTGCTGCCCATACCGCATCGCACCGACCAGCGCGTTGCCCTGCTGGAAGCCTGCGTGGACGCAGACACGGCGCTGCTGCAGGCTGTGGCTACATTGGGTTATGAAGGATTGGTCATTGCCGGCTTCGGCGCTGGGCATGTTGCTGCTAGTTGGTCCGAGGTGCTGGAACACCTGGCGCCCACCTTGCCAGTAGTGGTTGCCACGCGCACAGGTAATGGGCCAACCGCGCGGACAACCTATGGGTTTGCTGGTGCAGAAATCGACCTGCAGAAAAAAGGCGTATACATGGCAGGGCAGCTCTGCCCGCGCAAATGCCGAATCTTGCTGTGGCTGTTGATTGGCACCGATAGGCGACATGAGTTGCGGGACTGGTTGTTGCACTACTGAACCATCTGCCCGCGCGGTAGTTCACGCGGGCAGCCCTTCCGGCGTTGCTGTGCTAGGGTGCACACACTTTTGCTTCCCAGGATTCTCACCCATGCTCCCCGTACTCAGCGAAAAAGAACTCGACCGTCTCGAAGACCTGTTGATCACCTACGGCAACGACTATTCCGTGCTGAACCTGGCCGAGCTCAATGGCTTTTTCACCGCGCTGGCCAGTTCGCCGGTCGCCGTCTTCCCGGAGCAATGGCTGCCCGCAGTGGCCGGTGGCAAAGTGCCGAAGTTCAAGAAGCCAGCGCATGAAGAAGCGTACACCGCGTTGATGTTGCGCTATGCGAATCAGGTGAAAGAGGCATTGACTGATGACGTCGACCACTTCGAGCCGCTGTTCGAGGAAAGCGAGGGCGAGGTGGGCACTGTCATCGTCATGGAGGAGTGGTGCTTCGGCTATATGCGCGGCACCCAGATTGCCGGGTGGGGTGAGTTGCCGCAGGAGCAGGACCAGCTGTTGAAGGTCATTTCCCTGCATGGGCTTGAAGATAACTTCGAGCTGCTTGATCAGATGTCCGAGCAAGATATTCAGGCGTGCGTGCCGAAAGTGATTGAGGCAGCACGCACGATTTTCCGTTTCCACCGGCTGCAAAACTGAAATTTATGAGTAAGGCGATCACTGACCAAGAGTTGGACGAACTGGGTGAGCTGCTTTTCAAGTATGGCAATGATGACGCCATACTTGATATCAGCGAACTCGACGGTTTTATGAATGCCTTGTGTAGCTCGCCGCGCCTGGTGCCCCCGAGTGAGTGGCTGCCTGAGGTTTCCGGTGGCAAGCTGCCTGCGTTCAAAACGCAAGCACAGGCTCGACGCTACACGGACTTGATCATCAAGTTCTACAACACTGTAGCGGTCATGCTCAGCGAAGCCACGGATGAGCTGAACCTGCTCTTTGAGGTCAGAGACACGGAGCAGGGCGAAATCGTGGTGCTTGAAGAGTGGTGCTTCGGGTATATGCGCGGCGTTCGTTTGGGAAAATGGACAGCGTTACCTGTCTCACTTCGAAAACATCTCGACGCTATTGCCCTGCATGGTCAGGAGGAGGGTTTTGCCATTCTCGACACAATGAGCCTGGAGGAACATCAGGCCACCGTTCCGCAGGTGGTTGAGGCAGTGCATGTCCTTTACCTCTACCAACGCCAGCAGCGATTTGGCTGAGTGTTCGCATAGCGCCAGATGTGCTGCCTGGGCGGTAGCGCGTTTGGTGTGGGGCCGCTTTACGGTCGGCTCGGCACCTGGCAAGGCAGCCCCACGTAATAGCTGCCGGCCTTGAATGTGTCATTATTGCGCCCCGCGAAATTATGGTTTCCCTTACGCACTGATTCTGCTGCCTGCTGATCCAGTGCAGCATAGGCTCCACCAGCCCATCCCGGTGCTGATCAGGAGCCAAACCCATGTCGAACCCGATCAAGCTCTACAACTTCCCCAAGTCTGGCCACGCCCATCGCATCGAATTGATGCTGTCGCTGCTCAACCTGCCCACCGAGCTGGTGTTCGTCGACCTGGCCAAAGGCGCGCACAAGCAGCCGGATTTTCTGGCCCTCAACCCGTTCGGCCAGGTCCCGGTTATCGATGACAACGGCACGGTGATCGCCGATTCCAATGCCATCCTCGTCTATCTGGCCAAAAAGTATGACAACGGCACCTGGTTACCCGAAGAGCCCGCTGCCGCCGCCCGTGTGCAGCGCTGGTTGTCGGTGGCTGCCGGCCCGCTGGCCTTTGGCCCCGCTGCTGCGCGCCTGGTGACCGTGTTCGGCGCTGCGTTCAACACAGACGAAGTCATCGCCCGTGCCCATACCCTGCTCAAGGTGATCGACGCCGAGCTGGCCAAGGCGCCATTCCTGGCGGGCAGCACGCCCACCATCGCCGACATCGCCAACTACTCGTATATCGCCCACGCGCCAGAAGGCAACGTGTCGCTGGAGCCCTATGCCAACGTGCGCAGTTGGCTGGCACGGATCGAGTCGCTGCCGGGCTTCGTGGCCATGCCGCGCACTGTGATCGGGCTGCAGACCAGCGCCTGATACCTCGCCTTCGAGAGGAACGCCACCATGCAACAGCCCCCGGACCACCGCCCCTCGCCCTGGCATGCGGGCGAGAAAACCCTGCAGGAAAAGGTCGGTGTAGCAGAACGCATGGAGGCGTTCGGGCAAAAGGTCATTCGTGACTACATGCCCGACCAGCACCGTAGTTTCTATCACCAGTTGCCGTTCATGGTGGCCGCCAGTGTGGACGTTCTTGGCCGGCCTTGGGCCACCCTGCTGGAAGGGCCGGAAGGGTTCGTCAGCTCGCCCGACCCTCGCGTGCTGACGATCGACACCACGCTGCCAGCAGATGACCCCGCCACCCCGGGGCTGGTAGCCGGGCAGGCGGTCGGCCTGCTGGGTATCGAACTGCACAGCCGTCGGCGCAATCGCATCAACGGGCAGATCCGCCAGGCTGCAGAAGGACAACTGCAGGTTAGGGTGGAGCAGTCGTTCGGCAACTGCCCGCAGTATATCCAGTTGCGTGACTACACCCGCGTTGCCGAGCCCGCCCAGGCGCGTGTCGATGCGACCACACTGGATGCCACATGTGTCAGCCTGATCCAGGCTGCCGACACGTTCTTCGTCGCCAGCTATGTCGAGCAAGGTGACGGCCAGCGCGCTGTGGATGTTTCTCACCGTGGCGGCCGGCCAGGGTTCGTCAAGGTCGAGGGCAATCGGCTGATCATTCCGGACTACGCGGGCAACCTGCACTTCAACACCTTGGGAAACTTGTTGGTGAACCCGCGGGCCGGCTTGCTGTTCATCGATTTCCGCAACGGCAACGTGCTGCAGCTGTGCGGGCGTGCCGAGGTGCTGCTGGACAGCCCGGCCATCCAGGATTTCGAAGGCGCCGAGCGGCTGTGGACGCTGGAGGTGGAGCAGGTAGTGTGGCGCCCGGCTGCGGTTTCCCTGCGCTGGGCGTTCAAGGAATACGCACCGACCAGCCTGATGACTGGCACCTGGGCCGAGGCCGACGCACGCCTGCAGCAACGCCAGCGACAGCGCCAATGGCAAGCCTGGCGTGTGCTGCGGGTGGAGCAGGAGAGCCGCGATATCCGCTCGTTCTACCTTGAACCGCCCAGCGATAGCCGCGTGGTCTTTGCGCCAGGGCAACACATTCCGGTACAGGTTCAGATCGATGGTGAGGCCGCGATGATCCGGACCTACAGCTTGTCGAGCGCACCGTCCGATGGCTACCTGCGTATCAGCGTAAAAGCGCAGGGCCCCGCCTCTCGGCACCTGCATGAGCGCGTCAAGCCAGGGGATGTGCTGGATGTGCGCTCGCCTATGGGCAGTTTCACGCTGGATGAGCAGAGTACCCGCCCGCTTGTGCTGATTGGCGCCGGCGTAGGTATAACGCCGTTGCTGGCCATGCTGCGTGAGCAGCTGAGTAAAGGGCAGGCACGGCGCATCCATTTATTCCATGGCGCTCGCACCCTGGCCGACCTGCCATTCGGGCAGGAGCTGGCAAGCTTGCGGCAACAGGCTGGCGGCTTGCTGCACGTTCATCGCGCCCTGAGCCAGCCAGAAGACCATGCCGTGGCCGGGCAGGATTATGAGTTTACCGGCCGGCTGGGCATCGAGCAGGTCAAGGCGACGCTGGCGCTGGATGACTACGATTTCTACCTGTGCGGCCCGGGCAGCTTCACTCAGGACCTGTATGAAGGGCTGCGCACGGTGCATGTGCCGGATGCGCGCATTCACGCTGAAGCCTTTGGCCCGTCAACGCTGCGGCGCCACACGGATGCCGGCCAGCCCACCTTGCAACAGCCGCCTGCGGCCAGCGAGCCAGTACCTGTGTACTTCGCGGCGTCGGCCAAGGAGGCGCGCTGGGCACCAGGCAGCGGCACCCTGTTGGAACTGGCCGAGGCGCGTGGGTTGGCGCCGGATTTCAGTTGCCGGGGTGGGTCGTGCGGTACCTGCAAGACCAGGCTGGTGAGCGGCCAGGTGCATTACCCGAACCCACCGGCAGAGCTCCCGGAGGCGGGGTCGGTGCTGATCTGTTGTGCGGTGCCGGCGCAGGTTGAGGAGGGGATACAAGCGCTGGTGCTGGATATCTGATATCCCTGTCCTGGCCTCTTCGCCGGCAAGCCAGCTCCCACAGGGATCGCACATACCTTGAGTTCAATGCGGTCGAGGTGGGAGCTGGCTTGCCGGCGATGAGGCCAAGGCAGGCAGCACAAAGCGCCCGGATAACCGATAATCCCGGCACCCCCAATTACCCAGGAGCCCGCATGGACCAGATCCACCTGATGAAGGTGTTCGTCGCGGTAGGTGAGCTGGAGAGCTTCGCCGCCGCCGCGCGCCGCCTGGACATTTCCCCGGCCGCCGTCACCCGCGCCGTTAGCGCCCTGGAAGACCAGCTTGGCGTGAAGCTGCTGCTGCGCACCACCCGCAGCGTGCGCCTTACCGAAGCCGGTGGCCGCTACCTGGAGGACACCCGGCACATCCTGGCCAGCATCCACGAGGCCAACGAGGCGGCCGCTGGCATCAACGCCACCCCCAAAGGCGACCTGGCAGTTACCGCCCCGATCCTGTTCGGCAAGAAGTTCGTCATGCCCTGTATCGTCCGCTACCTGCAGCAGTACCCGGACGTCGATGTTTCCGCCTACTTCCTCGACCGTGTGGTGAACATGGTCGAGGAGGGCATGGACGTGGCCGTGCGCATCGGCCCGTTGCCCGACTCCGGGTTGAAGGCGTTGCGGGTCGGCAGGGTACGGCGCATGTTGTGTGCGTCCCCCGACTATCTGGCGCGGCATGGCGTGCCGAAGCATCCCTCCGACCTGGCCGGGCATTCGGTGATCGGCACCACCAACCTGTCGCCCCGTGCCGGCTGGCGCTTTGGGGTGACAGAAGAGCCAACCCTGGTGCGTATGAAGCCGCGCCTGACGGTGACCAGCAATGACGGGGCGATCGCTGCCGCCAGCGGCGGGCTGGGGATTGCCCGCCTGTTGTCGTACCAAGTGGCCGATGAGCTGGCCAGTGGGCAGTTGCAGGTGATCCTGGCGGAGTACGAGGAGGCGCCCTGGCCGATTCATGTGTTGCATCGCGAGAGCAAGTACGGCTCTGCCAAGGTCAGGGCCTTCATCGACATGCTGGCGCAGGCGCTGCGGGCCCAGCAGCTGGACTGAGATCGTACAACGCAGGGTGAAACATTAAGAAATAATAAGTGTTGTACGATGACCTATGACGTGGCACTCTTTCGCCTGAAACAATTTGTCGCAAATGCCTCTGCCGGTGTTCGCGCCAATCGCTCGCCACACTAAAAACAAGAAATTCAGGTGAACCATGAAGATGAAAGGCATGCGTTGGTGGATGGTCAGCCTTGTCACGGCTGGGCTCGTCGTCAACTACCTCGCCCGCAACACCCTCTCGGTGGCCGCCCCCACCTTGATGACCGACCTCTCCATCAGTACCGAGCAATACGCCAAGATCGTTGCCAGCTGGCAGGTGTGCTACGCCCTCATGCAGCCGGTAGCCGGCTGGTTCATCGATTTCATCGGCACCAAGCTGGGCTTTGCCGTGTTTGCCATGGCCTGGTCGCTGGCGTGTGCTGGCGCGGCCTTGGCCACCGGTTGGCAGAGCATGGCGTTCATGCGCGGGCTGCTGGGCATGACCGAAGCCGCTGGCTTGCCGGCCGGGGTCAAGGCTACCACTGAGTGGTTCCCGGCCAAGGAGCGCTCGGTGGCGATCGGCTGGTTCAACATCGGCTCGTCGCTTGGCGCCTTGCTGGCGCCGCCGCTGGTGGTGTGGGCGATCCTGCACAGTGGCTGGCAGCTGGCGTTTGTGATCGTTGGCGCCTCGGGCATTGTCTGGACCCTGCTGTGGATGCTGTTGTACAAGCACCCGCGTGACCAGAAGCGCCTGAGTGATGAGGAGCGCGACTACATCCTGGCCGGGCAGGAAGCGCACTTCAAACAGGACAGCCGCGAGAAGGGCGCTTGGAAGCGCATCTTCAAGGCCCGCAACTTCTACGCCATCGCTTCGGCGCGGATCCTCTCCGAGCCGGCCTGGCAAACCTTCAACGCCTGGATTCCGCTGTACCTGATGACCGAGCGGCACATGAACATCAAGGAAGTGGCGATGTTCGCCTGGCTGCCATTCCTGGCTGCCGATATCGGCTGTGTGCTGGGCGGGTATCTGAGCCCGCTGTTCCACCGCTACTTCAAGGTGTCGCTGTTCACCTCGCGCAAGATGGTGCTGGTGTTCGGTGCCAGCTGCATGATCGGCCCGGCCTGCATCGGCCTGGTGGAAAGCCCGTATACGGCGATCCTGCTGCTGTGCATTGGCGGGTTTGCCCACCAGACGCTGTCAGGGGCGTTGTACTCCATCACCTCCGACTCGTTCAGCAAGGACCAGGTGGCCACGGCGACCGGCATGGGCGGCATGTGCGGTTACCTGGGGGCAGCAGCGTTTACCCTGGTGTTCGGCATTCTGGTCACGCAGATCGGTTACAGCCCGCTGTTCGTGGTGCTGGCGGCGTTCGATATCGTGGCAGCAGTGCTGGTGTGGAAGGTAGCGCGGGAGGTGCGTGGCGAGCCTTCGGTCACGCCGATGGCGAACCCGACCGGGGCATTGGCATAAGGCTTGAAATTCAGGGGCCGCTTTGCGGCCCATCGCCGGCAAGCCAGGCTCCCACAGGTACTGCACAAGGCTTGAGGTCTATACGATCAAGTGGGAGCTGGCTTGCCGGAGATGGGCTGCGCAGCAGCCCACATCAAGGCAACACAATCAAAGGGGTCGATACTGCATCCTGAACCCCAGGCTCATCCCTTCCCCCTGCTGCAACAACCGCAACCCAGGCCGCCCTGGCAGGTGATGCGCATTGACCGGGTGGCTTACCGGTTCAAAGCAGAAAAAACCTTGCCCCTGCGGGCAAAACAGCAAAAAGTGTTCAGCCCCGCTGGCACTGCACGCCAGTCGATAACCCGCGCTTGGCTGTTCGATCACACACTCTCCCGGCCAGCCACTGAAGGCGTGATCGACCACCGTGTCGGGCAACCGGCCCAAGGCATTGAAGCACCACTGCTCGGGCACCTCGGCCTGGTACGACGGCAACCGCCCATGCTCGGCCAGCCACACTTTGCGCGCCGCGGCATACAGCTGGGTATCGGGGTATCGCGGAAAGTAAGGATGCAACCCCAACCCATACCAGGTAGCCGGCCCATCCAGGTGGGTTACATGCAGGTCCAGGTTCAGGCACCCCTCATGCAAGTGCACATCCAGCGTTGCCTGGTAGGCAAACGGCACTTCACTGTGCAGCCTCAGGCGCGCGCGTCGCTCGCTGTGGTGCTCCACCTGCCAGGCCTGCTGCCAGGCGCTGCCATGAATCGGGTAGGGGTCGTGCCCGGTATTGGGCGTTAGCGCCTGCCAGCCATCCCGGCGAGCGAAGCCACCCCCGGCAATGCGGTTGGACCATGGCGCCAGCGGGTAACAGGCCAGGCGTCGCGGGGTGCCACTGGCCAGCGCGGCCGGGTCAGAATGGCGCAGCAGCGCTTGCCCGGTCGCTTTCACTTCCCAGTTGACCAGGCTGGCGCCCAGCTCCGGCGCCAGGCTCAGGCGGGTCAGGCGGTCCTGCAGGTGCAGTTCGGTCACAGCCATTCAAGGCTCCTTTCACATGAACAATCAACTGGCCCGACGGTAGGTGAGCAGCACGATGCCGCACACCACCACGGCGCCGCCGAGTAATTGCAGGTTGCCGAGCTGCTGGTCGAGCAACGCCCAGCCCAGCAACAGCGTGGCGATGGGTTCGACGTTCATCACCGGCGCGTTCTGCGCCATGTTCAGCCTTGGCACACACACGAATAGCAAGGTAAAGGCCAGGCCATACAGCACCACCAGGCTGGCCAAGGCCACCCAGCCGGCGCTGCTGCCAGGTAGTGACAAGCCGGACGGCATCACGCCGCTTGCGCCTGCAACCAGCATGCTGGAGAACACGATCAGCAAGGTCAGCAGGCTGCGCACAGGGCCGCGCACGCTGGCCAGCTTGTGGTCGGTGATCCACAAGGCGCAGGCAAAGGCACAGGCGGCGCCGAAGGCCAGGCCGACCCCTAGCGCCCAGTGCGGGTTGGCCGTGCCGCTGTCGGCAAGGCGTGCCGGCACATCCAGCGCCAGCACCAGGCCGCACAGGATCAGGCCCATGAACAGCACGGTGCGGCCGGTGGGGCGTGCGCCACCCAGCGCCCAGGTGAGCAGCGCCAGCAGCATCGGGAAGGTGTTGCCCACCAGCAGCGCCAGGGCTACCGGAATGCGCGCCACCGCCGAGTACAGGCACAGGCTTTGGGTGGCGATCAGCAGGCCCAGCAGCAGCTGCCAGTGCCGCGTGCCTGCCGGCAGGCCCAGCGCCTGGCGTTGCCACAACAGCAGGCAGGCCAGTACCAGCAAGGTGATGCCTGAGCGGCAGAGAATCGCCAGCAGCACGCCGGTGCCGTCATCGAAGGCGATGCGCGCGGCGATGTGGTTGCCTGCGAATGAACAGGCCAGCAGGGCGAGCAGGGCGATGGCCAATTTGCGCGGGAATAGAGGTACTGCCGAGGAGGGAACAGCCATGTGCAGGATCCATTTGCAGAAAGAACCAGAGGGCTGCTTTGCAGCCCATCCCCGGCAAGCCAGCTCCCACAGGGGGTGCGCAGGGCTGGAAGGCTGCACAATCCTGTGGGAGCTGGCTTGCCGGCGATGGGGCGCAGAGCGGCCCCGATTACAGTTACAGCACCACGCTAGGCAGCCACAGGGAGATGGCGGGAATGTAAGTCACCGCCATCAGCACCAGGAACAGCGCCAGGTAGAACGGCAGCAGCGCCTTCACCGTCGACTCGATGCTCACCTTGCCGATGGCCGAGCCCACGAACAGCACGGCGCCCACCGGTGGCGTTATCAGCCCGATCCCCAGGTTCACCAGCATGATCATGCCGAAGTGCACCGGGTCTACACCAATACCGGTAATCACCGGCAGCAGGATCGGCGTGAGGATCAGGATCAACGGCGCCATGTCCATCACCGTACCCAGCAGCAACAGCATGAAGTTGATGCACATCAGGATCACGTAGCGGTTGTCCGACAGGGTCAGGAACGCCGTGGTGATCTTCGACGGGATCTGCATCAGCGTCATCACGTAGCCGAAGCTGGCGGCAAAGCCGATCAGGATCATCACGATGGAGATGGTCCGTACCGTGCGGTGCATCAGCTTGGGCAGGTCGCGCCACTTGTAGTCGCGGTAGATGAACATGGTCACGAAGAATGACCACACCACTGCCACGGCTGCCGATTCGGTCGCGGTGAACACGCCCGACAGGATGCCGCCGAGGATGATGACCATGGCCATCAGGCCCCACAGCGCCTCACCGGCAATTTTCAACGCCTGGCGCAGCGGGATCACTTCGCCCTTGGGGTAGTTGCGCTTCTTCGCGAAGATCAGGCACAGGCCCATCATCACCGCGCTCAGCAGCAAGCCGGGCATAACCCCCGCCATGAACAGCGAGGCAATGGATACCGTGCCGCCCGCCGCCAGCGAGTACAACACCGAGTTATGGCTGGGTGGGGTCAGCAGCGCCTGCACCGAGCCACTGACGGTCACGGCGGTGGAAAATTCACGCGGGTAGCCTTTGCGCTCCATCTCCGGGATCAGCACCGAGCCCACCGAGGCGGTGTCGGCCACCGACGAGCCGGAAATCGCACCGAAGAAGGTCGAGGCCATGATGTTGACCAGCGACAGGCCGCCACGCACGAAGCCCACCAGCACCCCGGCAAAGGCCACCAGCCGCCGTGACATGCCGCCTTCGGCCATGATCGCGCCGGCCAGCACGAAGAATGGAATGGCCAGCAGCGAGAACTTGTTAACCCCACTGGCCACCTGGATCATCATCGCCTGCAGCGGGATGTCGATCCACCAGGCGCCGATCAGGGCCGACAGGCCCAAGGCGTACGCTACCGGCATGCCGATCAGAATCAGCACGATGAAACTGCCCAACAGAATGAACGCTTCCATTTACGCAGCTCCTTCGTTTTCTTCGACCAGATCAAAGCGCACGACCTTGCGGTTGCTCTGATCGCCCAGCAGGAGTTTTTCCAGCACGAACACCAGCGTCAGCACGCCGCCGACCGGGATCGGCGCGTAGGTCATGCCCACCCGCACGCCGGGCAGCGAGGCCAGCGACTGGTTCCAGGTGGTGATGCACAGCCGGGTGCCGTAATAGGTCATGAACACGCACACCACGATCATCAGCAGTTGTACCAGCAGGGCGACCAGCTGGCGCTGCAGCGGCGGCAAGCGGTCGGTAATCATCCCCACCGCCATATGCGCGCCAGCGCGATAGCTGGCGGCGGCACCAACAAAGGTGAACACCACCATTAGCAGGATCGAGACTGGCTCTGGCCAACTGGAGCCGGTGCCCAGCACGTAGCGGGCGAAGATGCCCCACGGGATGATCAGCGTCATGGCCAGGATCGACAGGCCCGCGATCCAGATGCAACTGCGGTACAGCGTGTCGTTCACGCTCAGGAAAAGCGATTTCATAGGCATCACCAAAGCGGCAGGGCGGCGGGCGCCGCACTGCCGAGGTCGTCTTGGAAGGGGCTGGTATTACTGGACGGCGTCGATACGCTTCATCAGGTCGGCGTACGGCGCGCCGTACTTCTCGCGTACCGAAGCGGTGGCGTCATAGAACGGCTTCTTGTCCACGGTAATGAACTCGACACCAGCGGCCTTGAGTTTCTCTTCGCTGGCGGCGGACTTGGCGTCCCACAGTGCACGCTCTTCCATCTGCGCCTCACGCGCGACCTTCTTCACCAGTGCCTGCTGCTCGGGGCTGAGCTTGTTCCAGGTGGTCTTGGACATCACTACAGGTTCCGGCAGGATCAGGTGGCCGGTCAGGGTGTAGTACTTGGCGCTCTGGAAGTGGTTGTGCTCAAGGAGGGTAGGCGGGTTGTTCTCGGCGCCATCGATCACCCCTGTCTGCAAGGCGCTGAAAATTTCCCCGGTGTCCATGGCGATGCCGTTGCCGCCCATGGCGTTCATCATGTCGATGAACAGCGGGTTGCCCTGCACGCGAATCTTCATGCCCTTGAGGTCTTCCAGGCTGCGTACCGGTTTTTTCGTATAGATGCTGCGCGAGCCACCGTCCATCCAGGCCAGGGCCACCAGGTTGAAATCGGAGTTGGTGATCTTGTCGAGGATTTCCTGGCCGATCTCGCCGTCGATGATCTTGCGCATGTGATCATGGTCACGGAACACGAACGGCATGTTGAACACGTTCACATCCGGTACTACCGGGCCGACGATCCCTAAGCTGACACGGGTCATCTGCACGGCGCCGATCTGTGCCTGTTCGATCACTTCCTTTTCCGAGCCCAGCACACCGCCGGCGAACATCTTGAAGGTGATGTCGCCATTGCTGGCCTGTTCCAGCTTTTTACCCATGTTCTGTTCGGCGACCACGGTCGGGTAGCCGGCTGGGTGAATTTCGGCGAACTTGATGTCCAGTGCCGAAGCAGGCATGGCCACGCTGAAGGCGAAGGGGAGGACGGCAAGGAGCAGCTTGCGTTTGAACGTCATGATGAAACTCCGTGGTTTTTATTATCCGGTTTCGGGCGTGCAAGTGTGGGTGTGGCAGTGGGGCTCAGCCCCGGTAGGCAGGTTCCTCCAGGCCCTTGGTGCCAGGGTTGAGCGCAAATACCCCGCCAGCCAGGGGCTGGTCGCTGAGGTCTGTGCCTGCGGGGCGGATGGAGGTGACGTACAGGGTGTCGAGGTTGGCGCCGCCAAAGGCGCACATTGCCGGCTTTTTCACCGGCACGCTCAGTGAGCGGTCAAGGCGGCCGTCAGGGGTGAAGCGATGGATCTGCCCGGCGTCATTACCGCAGATCCAGTAGCAGCCATCCTGGTCGATAGCGGCGCCGTCGGGGCGCCCGGGGTAGCCGCGCATGTCGACGAACAGCCGCTTGTTGTAAGGCGTGCCGCTGTCGATGTCGTAGTCGAAAGCCCAGACCTTCTGCACGTTTGGGTGCGAGTCGGACAGGTACATGCGCGTGCCGTCGGGGCTGAAGGCCAGTCCGTTGGGTACGATCATGCCGTCTTGCTGCAGGTGCAGCTGGCCCTCTCCATCATGGCGGTACAGTGCACCCACGTGAGCACCTTGCTGCATGTCCAGCAGCATGGTGCCGGCCCAGAAGCGGCCCTGGCGATCGCAGCGGCCATCGTTGAAACGCATGCCGGCCTGGGCGTGCGGCACGGTGCTGAGCAGGCGGCTATCAAGGCTGCCGTCGGCCTTGGGCTGGAGCTGGAAGATGCCGCTTTCCATGCCGGCCACCCAGCCCTGGCCGCTGCGGGCGATGCAGGCCAGCATCTCGTCGCCCTGCCAGACCTGGTGCTTGCCATCAGTCGCCTGCCAGCGGTGCAGCTGGCGGGCAGGAATGTCGACCCAATACAGGGCCTGTTCGCTGGCGTGCCACACGGGGCTTTCGCCGGTGCCGTTGCGGGCGTCGACAATCAGTTCGCAGTTCATGGCCGTGCCTCCTGGCGTGCGTGGGTTTAGTTGAACGGGCCGGCCACGGCGAAGGCGCCGCCCTGGTAGACCATGCTCGGGTCATCCGCGGCGGGCGCCGGCTGGGCTTCCACAGCGGCGCGGAAGCGCTCGGAGCTGTCCTTGGGCTCATAGCCAAGGTGCTCGGCATAGCGGTTGTCCCACCACACGGTGCGGTTATCGGAGGCGCCGTAGACGATGGTGTGGCCAACGTCGGGCGTGAACAACCCTCGCTCGATAAGCTGCACCAGGTCGTCGTAGCTCAGCCAGGTGCAGAGCATGCGCGGGTTTTGCGGTTGCGGGAACGAAGAGCCGATGCGAATGCTGACGGTCTCGATGCCGTAGCGATCGAAGTAGAAACTGGCTACATCCTCGCCGTAGCACTTGGACAGCCCGTAGTAGCTGTCGGGGCGGCGCGGCGAGTGGGCGTCGATGCGCTCGTCCTGGCGGTAGAAGCCAATGGTGTGGTTGGAGCTGGCGAAGATGATGCGCTTCACGCCATGCTTGCGTGCGGCCTCGTAAACATGGAACACGCCGCAGATGTTTGGCCCGAGGATGTCTTCGAAGGAATGCTCGGTGGACACACCGCCGAAGTGGATGATGGCATCAACGCCGTCAACCAGCGCATGTACCGCAGCCTTGTCGGCCAGGTCGCAGGTAATCACCTCTTCATGCGGGCCTGAAGCAGGTGCCATCGGGCTGATATCGGAAAGGCGCAGGACCTCGGCGTAGCCTTGCAGGCGTTCGCGAAGGACCTTGCCCAGGCCGCCTGCGGCTCCGGTGAGCAGCAGGCGATTGAGGGGGGTAGTGGTCATGGCCGGCTCTTGTTGTTAATTGTTGTAGGTTGTCGTATGACTTTGCTAATTATTGGCGGTGGGTTCGATTGTTGTCAATGAGGCCTGCATCTCTTTATGGCCTGTCAGGGCTCTATCGCCGGCAAGCCAGCTCCCACAGGTACTCCACTTGGCTGGAAATTACCGCGGCCTGGTGGGAGCTGGCTTGCCGGCGATGGGGCGCAAAGCGGCCCTAATTTCAATCAGTGCCGGGCTTCTCGGTTACAAGAGCGATAACGGGTAATTGAAGATCAACCGGTTCTCATCGAACTCGTTATTGCTGTAATCCCGCCGAATCGACGAATTTCGCCACTTCACACTCAAATCCTTGAACGCCCCGCTCTGGATCACGTACGCCAGCTCGGTCTCACGCACCCATTCCTTACCATCGGTCACCACCCCGCTGTGCACGTCGCGCCCGCTGATATAGCGGTTCATCAAGGTCAGCCCCGGCACCCCGACGGTGACAAAGTTGAAGTCATGCCGCACCTGCCACGAACGCTCGTTGGCATTGTCGAAGCTGGAGTTGTAACTGTCGTTGGCCAAGGTCCCGCCACTGGTGCCGTTGACCCGCATCCAGGTATCGCCATCGACTTTCTGCAGCCCCACCCAGAACGTGCTGCCGCCGTACTTGGCCGAGAACATCCCCGAGTAGGTTTTATTGTCCAGTTCGCCAGCGCGTTCGGAGCCGTCCTCATCGCCATGGAAGTAGCCCAGGTTGGCACCCAGGGTCCAGTCACCCACCGGCTGGCTGTGGCTCAGTTGCAGGTACTGTTGCTGGTACACGTCCTTCAGCACCGCATTCCACAGGCCCACCAGCGTGCGGTCCTGGTTGAACTTGTACTCGCCGCCGACGAAGTTGAACCGGTCCGACACGCCAGCGCCGTAGCTCATGTCTTCCATGCTGGCGTCGTTACGCGGGCTGTTGCCGCGGAACTGGCCGCCGTACAGGGTCAGCCCTGCGATTTCATTGGAGGTGACCTGCCCGCCACGGAATGTCTGCGGTAACGAGCGACCGTCGTCCGAGCGAAGAATCGGCAGCACTGGCATCCACTCACCAATCTTCAGCTCGGTCTTGGAAATACGCGCCTTGCCCGCCACCGCCAGGCGCCCGTAGTCGTCTGCCGGCTTGCCATCGTCATGGCGGGGCAGCAACGCCGTGCCGTAGGTCCCGCCGCCGCCGTCGAGCTTGACCGACCACAGCCCCAAGACATCCACGCCGAACCCGACCGGCCCCTCGGTGAACCCCGAACGGGCATCGAGAATGAAGCTTTGCGTCCACTCCTCGGCCTTGCTTTGCGGGTTGCTGGGGTTGGTGAAGTTACGGTTGATGTAGAAGTTGCGCAGCCCGAGGGTGGCCTTGCTGTCCTCGACAAAGCCCGCAGCCAGGCTGGTGCCCGGCAGGCCGGCGATGACCCCGGCGCCGAGCAGGGCGAAAGGAAGGGTATGGCAGATTCTCATTATTGTTGTGCTCCCGAAGGGTATGGCAGCCCGTCCACCGGGCACGCACAAGCGGCCTGCGGCAGGGGGCGGGTAGTTAACGAGCCGGTCAGGGCCAGGGGTGAATGCGCGGTAACCCGTCGCTACGTACTGGCAGGTGTACGCGAGCTGGCCGGGCGAAGAGGGGTATGCAACAGACGTGGGTGGAGCGGGATGGGTGTCGACATGGGATCGTCCACTGATTGTTGTTTTTGTTATGTGTTGTCGTACAACTGTGGGCGATTATTAGCAAGGGGGAGGCGGGCTGTCAACGGCTGATAGCTGAGCCGGGAGGGTCCCGGTTGCTGCATTCCACGCCCCATACGCGGGACATGGTTTACAAATCAAATCCGATTGGCTGTGGACCCTGCCGCTAGCCTGCGCTATCTTCAGATCTGGCCCCGCCCTCGACCACCTAGACTGGCATGTCCAGTCCCGGCATCCTAGTTGGTGCCGTACCCCTCCTGTCGGCGTGGGCGGGGCCTCTTCCTTTTTCGCAATGCTCCCCGGCTAATATCGAGCGTCGGTGGGAGCGGGCATGCCCGCGAAGAGGCCAGCACAGGCGAAACCGTCCGCTGACATGCTATGCTTCCTCTACCAATAAAAAAGGCTGCCAAACGGCAGCCTCCTCGATGTTCAGCCCGGACAATCAGTCCCAGCTCAAAGCACCACCCGTCTGATACTCAATCACACGGGTCTCAAAGAAGTTTTTCTCTTTCTTCAAGTCCATGATCTCGCTCATCCATGGGAACGGGTTGGTAGTCCCTGGATACTCTTCCTTCAGGCCGATCTGTGTCAGGCGACGGTTGGCAATGAACTTGAGGTAATCCTCCATCATCGCCGCGTTCATGCCCAGCACTCCGCGTGGCATGGTGTCTCGGGCGTATTCGATCTCCAGCTGGGTCCCTTGCAGGATCATCTGGGTCGCTTCTTCCTTCATCGCCGCATCCCACAGGTGCGGGTTCTCGATCTTGATCTGGTTGATCACGTCGATACCGAAGTTCAGGTGCATCGACTCGTCACGCAGGATGTACTGGAACTGCTCGGCAACGCCGGTCATCTTGTTGCGGCGGCCCATGGACAGGATCTGGGTGAAGCCGCAGTAGAAGAAGATGCCTTCCAGTACGCAGTAGTAGGCGATCAGGTTGCGCAGCAGCTCTTTGTCGGTTTCGACGGTGCCGGTGTTGAATTCCGGGTCGGAGATGGCGCGGGTGTACTTCAGGCCCCAGGCGGCTTTTTTAGCGACCGACGGGATCTCGTGGTACATGTTGAAGATCTCGCCTTCATCCATGCCCAGCGACTCGATGCAGTACTGGTAGGCGTGGGTATGGATCGCCTCTTCAAAGGCCTGGCGCAGGATGTACTGGCGGCACTCCGGGTTGGTGATCAGGCGGTACACAGCCAGGGCCAGGTTGTTGGCAACAAGCGAGTCGGCGGTGGAGAAGAAGCCCAGGTTACGCATGACGATGCGGCGCTCGTCTTCGGTCAGGCCGTCCTGGCTCTTCCACAGGGCGATGTCGGCGGTCATGTTGACCTCTTGCGGCATCCAGTGGTTGGCGCAGCCGTCCAGGTACTTCTGCCAGGCCCAGTCATACTTGAACGGCACCAGCTGGTTCAGGTCGGCGCGGCAGTTGATCATGCGCTTTTCGTCTACCGCGACACGGGCCGATGAACCTTCCAGCTCGGCCAGGCCTTCGGCCACGTCGAGGGCGTCGAGGGCAGCTTTGGCACGTTTGACGGCTTCGGAGTCAGACGCGGTAGCAGCGCGAGCTTCCAGAGCGGCGGCACCACCGGCGCTGTCGAGCTTGTCGAGGGTGGCGGCGGCAGCGGCCTGCGCAGGGGTGTTGCCTTTAGCGGCTACTTCGCCGTCTTCGTTATCGAATTCGTCCCAGCTCAGCATGGTTTGGCTCCTGCTTGAGGGTCGCCCTGGGGCAACCGGTTGGATTTTAAAAAATGTGATGCCTGACGCAAGGCCGGTAACGGCGAATGGACAGCTCGAGAGGCTGACTCTCGTTTACATCTGAATGTGTTCTGGCTTGTACCTGGCCAGGCCTCGGGGAGGGGCCAGGACAATTGAATGGCGCTCTTTTCAGAGGGCGCAAAGTATACCGGAATTCACCTTCGATCGGGGCGCATGTCTTGCGGGCGAGGGTAACTTTTTCGACCGGTTTTGCGTGCATCCGTTCACGAAATGGCTGTGTTCTTCTACGGGGGGAGAGTGTAGCGCCAACCTATATCTTGTGCCAGTTTAAATTTTGAGACACACCATATAGTGTTTTATGACGGGTTGTTTTGTGTGCCCGGGCCTGATCATCGGCAAGCCAGCTCCCACAGGCACCGCGCCTGACCGCAGGGCGATGCAGTACCTGTAGGAGCTGGCTTGCCGGCGATGAGGCCCGGGCACACAACACTAGCAGCGGTGGCTGCGCAGCGTTTCGACGACATGCGTCTTGGGTTGTTTGCGTGCTACTTCTACCGAGGTAAAACGGCCGGTTTCAGCATTACGACCAATCTTGCGAGTTGCCACTTTTTTCCGTGCCATGGGCTTGCGTCCTGTTTTGAGAGGTCCTGTTCTTTTACCGAGCCGCGCGAGCGGTGGGCAAAGGGCAGGGTTTCTCTGAGGCACGGATACAAAAATGCCGCGCGGGGCACCCGTAGGCACCCCGCGCGGCATTCAGGCCTTACTGGCAGGCTTCGCAGTCAGGCTCGTCGATCGCGCAGGCTTTCGGCACTGGCGCCGGGCCGGCTGCCTGGACCGGGGCGCTGTCGCCACCGCTGGAAACGGCGTTGAGCTTGCCGGTGTTGATGGTCGACTTCTCGGTGCTGGTCGCAGCCAGGGCACGGAGGTAGTAGGTGGTTTTCAGGCCACGGTACCAGGCCATGCGGTAGGTAACGTCCAGCTTCTTGCCCGATGCACCCGCGATGTACAGGTTCAGCGACTGAGCCTGGTCGATCCACTTCTGGCGACGGGAAGCAGCGTCGACAATCCACTTGGTCTCGACTTCGAACGCGGTGGCGTACAGGTCTTTCAGCTCTTGCGGGATACGCTCGATCTGCTGCACCGAACCGTCGTAGTACTTCAGGTCGTTGATCATGACCGAGTCCCACAGGCCGCGGGCCTTCAGGTCACGGACCAGGTACGGGTTGATCACGGTGAACTCGCCCGACAGGTTCGATTTCACGTACAGGTTCTGGTAGGTCGGCTCGATCGACTGCGACACGCCGGTGATGTTGGCGATGGTCGCGGTTGGCGCGATGGCCATGATGTTCGAGTTACGAATACCTTTTTGTACGCGAGCACGCACCGGTGCCCAGTCCAGGGTCTCGTTCAGGTCGACGTCGATGTACTTCTGGCCACGGGCCTCGATCAGGATCTGTTGCGAATCCAGCGGCAGGATGCCTTTGGACCACAGCGAACCCTGGAAGGTCTCGTAGGCACCACGCTCGTCGGCCAGGTCGCAGGACGCCTGGATCGCGAAGTAGCTGACCGCTTCCATCGACTTGTCGGCGAACTCGACGGCAGCGTCGGAGCCGTAGGCGATGTGCTGCAGGTACAGTGCGTCCTGGAAGCCCATGATGCCCAGGCCGACCGGGCGGTGCTTGAGGTTCGAGTTACGCGCTTGCGGCACCGAGTAGTAGTTGATGTCGATCACGTTGTCGAGCATGCGCACGGCAGTGTTCACGGTGCGTTGCAGCTTAACGGTGTCCAGCTTGCCGTCGACGATGTGGTTCGGCAGGTTGATCGAGCCCAGGTTGCAGACCGCGATCTCGTCCTTGTTGGTGTTCAAGGTGATCTCGGTGCACAGGTTCGAGCTGTGGACCACGCCTACGTGCTGCTGCGGCGAACGCAGGTTGCACGGGTCCTTGAAGGTCAGCCACGGGTGGCCGGTCTCGAACAGCATCGACAGCATCTTGCGCCACAGGTCTTTGGCCTGGATGGTCTTGAACACCTTGATCTTGTTGTACTCGGTCAGGGCTTCGTAGTACTCGTAGCGCTCTTCGAAGGCCTTGCCGGTCAGGTCGTGCAGGTCTGGCACTTCCGAAGGCGAGAACAGGGTCCACTTGCCGTCATCGAAGACACGCTTCATGAACAGGTCAGGGATCCAGTTGGCGGTGTTCATGTCGTGGGTACGACGGCGGTCATCACCGGTGTTCTTGCGCAGCTCGATGAACTCTTCGATGTCCAGGTGCCAGGTTTCCAGGTAGGCACACACGGCCCCCTTGCGCTTGCCACCCTGGTTGACGGCAACGGCTGTGTCGTTGACCACTTTCAGGAACGGTACGACGCCCTGGGACTTGCCGTTGGTGCCCTTGATGTAGGAGCCCAGTGCACGCACAGGGGTCCAGTCGTTGCCCAGGCCGCCAGCGAATTTCGACAGCATGGCGTTGTCGTGGATCGCGTGGTAGATGCCCGACAGGTCGTCTGGCACGGTGGTCAGGTAGCAGCTGGACAGCTGCGGGCGCAGGGTACCGGCGTTGAACAGGGTCGGGGTCGAGGCCATGTAGTCGAAGGACGACAACAGGTTGTAGAACTCGATCGCACGGGCTTCCTTGTCTTTCTCTTCCAGCGCCAGGCCCATGGCCACACGCATGAAGAATACCTGCGGCAGCTCGAAGCGCACGCCATCCTTGTGGATGAAGTAGCGGTCGTAAAGGGTCTGCAGGCCCAGATAGGTGAACTGCTGGTCGCGCTCGTGGTTGATCGCCTTGCCCAGTTTTTCCAGGTCGAAGTCGGCCAGGGCCGGGTTCAGCAGCTCGAACTCGATACCTTTGGCGATGTAGGCCGGCAGGGCCTTGGCGTACAGGTCAGCCATCTCGTGGTGGGTGGCGCTGTCGGCTACATTCAGGAAGCCCAGGCCTTCGGCGCGCAGGGTGTCCATCAGCAGGCGGGCGGTAACGAACGAGTAGTTCGGCTCGCGCTCTACCAGGGTACGGGCGGTCATCACCAGGGCGGTGTTGACGTCCTTGATGGCAACGCCGTCGTACAGGTTTTTCAGGGTTTCGCGCTGGATCAGGTCGCCATCCACTTCAGCCAGGCCTTCGCAGGCTTCGCTGATGATGGTGTTCAGGCGGGCCATGTCGAGCGGCGCCAGGCTGCCGTCGGCCAGGGTGATGCGGATGCTCGGGTGCGGCTCGACCACCGCGTCGGTGTTGGCGCGGGTGGCACGCTCCTTGGCGCGCTGGTCGCGGTAGATCACGTAGTCGCGGGCAACTTTCTGCTCGCCAGCGCGCATCAGGGCCAGTTCTACCTGGTCCTGGATTTCTTCGATGTGGATGGTGCCACCCGATGGCATGCGACGTTTGAACGTGGCGGTAACCTGTTCGGTCAGGCGCGCGACGGTGTCGTGGATGCGCGACGAAGCGGCGGCGGTGCCGCCTTCAACTGCAAGGAACGCCTTGGTGATGGCAACGGTGATCTTGTCGTCGGTGTAGGGGACGACAGTACCGTTACGCTTGATCACGCGCAGTTGGCCAGGGGCGGTGGCGGCCAGATCCTGGTTGGAATCGGCGGCCTGCGGCACCTTGGCCTGCGGGTTCTCGCGAGTTGTGTCGGTTTGCATGGGTGGGTGTCTCCACAGTTTCTATATTGTTCAGGCGCCTTTTGGGCGCCCACCGTTCCGTCCACTTGCTCGATGACCCGGCGGGGATGCGCAGTGCATGCGCATCCGCCCGCACGGGCGTACCGACTTCGGGACAGACTCAGGAATAAGGGGCAATAGCTTGCCGCTCCCTGGCCGAAGTCAAAGGTTCTGGGTACATCCCAAAAACCGGTGCTGATGAGTGCCAGGCGTTGCCTGCAACACTCATACCCGAACAACGCCCTGAAAGGGCTTGCCTCGGTCGCCTCCGCAGGAGCGGTTTGGCTGCTGAAATCACCTGAAGTTCAGCCCGGAAAATCGCTTGATTTTGCGGGTTGACTTTTGTGTGTGATTTTGCACGAACCCCTATATGTAGTGGTTCGCTGCGTTCGGGATACAAGATAATGCGGTATTGGGGGCTTTGCAAGGCGAGCGCCTGTGGATAACGTGTGCGTACTTTGTGAGTGAATGGTGGGTATTCGCTGTAGGCCTTGTGCCAAGTGGTTTGCAGTATTTTTCTGCACCTTGCTGCCCCAGGGCAGTTTTTTTCGGGCGCGAACCCTATCACAAAAAACGGTTCAGTCGAGGGGGCGGCGGGCGGTTTGGCAGCGCCGGAGGTGCTACTGAGTATCCAGAGGGGATGTTGCCTTTTGGTTAAAGGGTTATGTTCTTTGTATCGGCGCCTTCGCAGCACAAGGCTGCTCCTACAGAAGAGCGCCGTATCCTGCAGGAGCAGCCTTGTGCTGCGAAGAGGCCGGTACAGCTAATAAAACAACAAGCAAAGGCAGAGGCCATGGACCACCCCGTACCCCGCATCCTCATTGTCGAAGACGACCAGCGCCTGGCCGAGCTCACCGCCGAGTACCTGCAGGCCAACGGATTCGAGGTCGCGGTGGAGGGGGATGGCGCCCGTGCCGCGCGGCGTATCGTCGACAGCCAGCCCGACCTGGTCATCCTCGACCTCATGCTGCCTGGCGAGGACGGCCTGAGCATCTGCCGCCGGGTGCGCAGCCAGTACCCCGGGCCGATCCTCATGCTCACCGCACGCAGCGACGAACTCGACCAGGTCCAGGGCCTGGACCTGGGTGCCGACGACTACGTCTGCAAACCGGTACGCCCACGCCTGCTGCTGGCGCGTATCCAGGCCCTGCTGCGGCGCAGCGAAGCCGTGGACAGCAAGCGCCAGGAGGTGACCTTTGGCGAACTGCGTATCGACAACCGACTGCGCGAGGCGCGCCTGGGCGAACAGCTGATCGAGCTGACCGGCGCCGAATTCGACCTGCTCTGGCTGCTGGCCAGCAACGCCGGCCGGGTACTGACCCGCGAACAGATCTTCACCGCTTTGCGTGGCGTGGGCTACGACGGCCAGGACCGCTCCATCGACATCCGTATCTCGAAAATCCGCCCCAAGATCGGCGATGACCCGCTTCAGCCACGGCTGATCAAGACCCTGCGCAGCAAGGGGTACCTGTTTGTCGGCGAAGCGCCATGAACAACTCGATCTTTCTGCGTATCTACGGTGGCATGCTGGCTGTGCTGGTGTTGGTGGCGCTGCTCGGCGTGCTCACCCTGCACCTGGTCAACGAAGTGCGCGCCGCCCAGCACCGCGAGGGCCTGGCCCAAGGCACGTTCAGCCTGATGGCTGACAACCTGGCGCAGCAGAATGCAACCGAACGCAAGCGCTCGCTGCTGATCTGGGAGCGATTGCTCGGTGTGCCGCTGGCGCTGCAGCCGATGACTGCGCGCAGCCTCGACGGCGGCCAGCGGGCGCGCCTGTATCGCGGCCTGGTGGTGGTCGAGAAGACGGGCCCGCATGCGGCGCAAGTGCTGCGCAAGGTCGGCCAGGAAGACCTGATGCTGGTGGCGCAGATCAAACAGATAAGCGAGCAACTGGCGCGGGCCACGCTGTATCTGTTGGCTGACGAACTGGTGCGCTACCCGATCACCGAGCAGCAGCAGCGGCTGGCCCAGATCAAGCAGGAGAAGGGCTTTGGCTTTGGCGTCGCGCTGCAGCGCATCGAGCGGGTAAGCCTGGACGATGACCAGCGGCGTCGGGTCGAGGAGGGCGACACGGTCATGGCGCTGGGCAAGGATGGCGACTCGATCCGTGTGTTTGCCGGGCTGGCTGGCTCGCCCTGGGTGCTGGAAATAGGCCCGTTGTACCAGCTCAACCCATATCCGCCGCAGTTGCTGATCCTGATTGCCTTCCTTGGCCTGTGCCTGATCGGCCTGGTGGTCTACCTGCTGGTGCGCCAGCTGGAGCGCCGCGTGTCGGGCCTGGAGATTGCCGCCACACGCATCGCCCAGGGCAGCCTGGACACCCGCGTGCCCGCAGGCGACGCCGACTCGGTAGGGCGGCTGGCCGCCGCCTTCAACGGCATGGCCGAGCACCTGCAGCGCTCGCTGAGCATGCAGCGCGAGCTGGTGCGGGCGGTGTCCCACGAGTTGCGTACGCCGGTTGCGCGCCTGCGCTTTGGCCTGGAGATGATCGAAAGTGCCACCACCGAACAGGCACGGGCCAAGCATCTGGCCGGCATGGACGGGGATATCCAGGACCTCGACAAGCTGGTCGACGAAATGCTGACCTACGCCCGCCTGGAGCAAGGCGCGCCGGCCTTGAAGTTCCAGCGGGTCGACCTGGACGCCTTGCTCGCGCGGGTGATCGAAGAGCTGGCACCGTTGCGTGCCGAGGTGCGGGTAGTGCGCGGCGACTGCCAGGGCGCGGATGCCGAAGGCGCCTGGGTCGAGGCCGAGCCGCGGTACTTGCACCGGGCACTGCAGAACCTGGTCGGCAACGCCATGCGCCATGCCGGTTCTGAGGTGCGCGTGAGTTACCAGTTGGGGCAGCAGCGGTGCCGCATTGATGTCGAAGATGACGGCCCCGGCATCCCCGAGGGCTTCTGGGACCGTATCTTCACCCCGTTCACCCGCCTGGACGACAGCCGCACCCGTGCTTCGGGTGGGCACGGCCTGGGCCTGTCGATCGTGCGGCGAATCATTTACTGGCACACGGGCCGGGCGACGGTGGGGCGCAGCGAAGCGTTGGGTGGCGCCTGCTTCAGCCTGAACTGGCCACGCCAGCAAGCGCCACAGTAAAGGTCAGACGCTGACCAGGCTGAGCAGGTGGCCGTCCTGCAGGCAGAACTGGCCTTGCAACTCGGCGCCTTGGCGCCACTGCGGCGACAGGTCGGTGAGCAGGCGCAGGCGGGCCAGGCCTTCGGTGGACCAGTCCAGCACTTCGGCGTGTTCGAAATAGAAGCGCTGGCGGGTCAGCGGGTAGAGGGTCTTGAACAGGCTTTCCTTCAGCGAGAAGGTCAGGGTGACCGTCAGGCCGAGTTGACGGTGGTCCAGGCGTTCGAGCTCGGGCGGGGTGAGGATTTCGGCCATCAGCCGTTCGGCGCGTTCGTCATCCAGCAAGGCCTCCTGATCCAGGCCCAGGCCCTGGCAACTGCCCTCGGCGGCGACTACGGCGGCGGCCCAGCCTTTGCCGTGGGTGATCGAGCCGCGAACGCCCGCCGGCCAGATCGGCGAGCGGTCCTCATGGGTGCCGGGCACGTAGTCGCGACCGTCCAGGCGCTGCAGCGCCGCGCGCGCGCATACGCGACCGGCCAGGTACTCAGCCTGGCGCTTGGCCACCGAGCGCTGCAGGCTGGCACTGGGCACGACGCCAGCGCGCTGGAAGTCGTCGGGTGCCAGGTGGGCAGGGTCGAAGGCGCAACTGACCAGCACCGCGCCGGGCAGCGGGCGAGGCAAGGGCCAGTGGTGCTGGAGCGGGGCGCAGCAGGCGGGGAGAGTGTTCATGGCGCTATTGTGCCAGCCGCAGCGGCGGTGTGGGAGGTGGGATTGCTGGGGCTGCGTTGCAGCCCATCGCCGGCAAGCCAGCTCCCACAGGTGTTGCGCAGGGCTTGAGGTTTGCGCTGTGCTTGTGGGGGCTGGCTTGTCGGTGATGGGCCGCACAGCGGCCCCCGACAATCCTTATTTGAACACCTGCTTGAAGAACGCCTGCATATCCGCCCAGGAACTCTCGTCCGCCGCCTTGTTATAGCCAATGTCCGGCCCCCCATGTTCGCCATGGCTCAGCCGGTCAGCATCGGGGTTGGTAAACCCATGCTTGGCGCCGTCAATGCTGACGAACTGATAGTTGACCTTGGCCGCATCCATTTCCGCCTTGAACGCGTCCACCTGCTGCGGGGTGACCATGCTGTCCGCAGCGCCATGTTCAACCAGGATGTCCGCACGTACTACGCCAGGCTTGGCCGGCGTCTGGGTGGCCAGCGCGCCATGGAAGCTCACCACGCCGTCCAGCTTCTCGCCCCTGCGTGCGGCATCAAGCACCACCTTGCCGCCAAAGCAGTAGCCCACAGCGCCCAGTTGGTGCTTGTTGACGTTCGGCTGCTTTTTCAGCAACTCCAGGCCCGCGTCGAAGCGCGCTGCTGCCGCGGCCGGGTCCTTCATCGCTTCGGCCATGAAAGCCTGGGCATCCTGCGGATGCTCGGTGTGCTTGCCATCGCCATACATGTCGATGGCCAGCGCTTTGTAGCCCAGGGCCGCGAGGTCTCGTGCACGGCGCTTGGCATAGTCGTTCAGGCCCCACCATTCATGCACCACGACGATGCCTGGGCGTTTGTCGTCCAACGCATCGTCGTAGGCGTAGTAGCCGACCAGGCGGTTGCCGTCGGCGTCCTGATAGGGAATTTCACGGGTCACAACCGCCGCTTGGGCGAGGGCGGCGCTGCACATCAGGGTCAGGGCCAGCAGGGCACGCATCTTTACTACTCCTTGTCTTGCAGACAGTTCGTTCAGCCGAGGTTCAGCCAGGGTTCAGTCGCGGTTCAGGGTGCCCTCCTTACTCTAGCTTCCAGACCGAAACAGCGCACCCAACTGGAGTTACCAGCCATGAAAACCTTCAACACCCTGCTTGCCGCCATGGCCGTCTGTGCCGCTGGCATCACCACTGCCCAGGCCGCCGACGACAACTTCGCCAGCCTCACCTACGGCCAGACCAGCGACAAGGTTCGCAAGTCCGGCCTGCTGCAACGCAACACCGACCAGCTCAACGCCGATGGCATCATCGGCAAGGACGACACCTGGGGTGTACGTGTGGGCAAGATCAACGATCAGGGCCGCTACTACATGACCTACGACAACGTCTCGGGTGACCACAGTGGCCTGAAGTTGCGCCAGGAAAACCTGCTGGGCAGCTACGACCTGTTCCTGCCGGTGGGCGATACCACCAAACTGTTCGGCGGTGGCAGCCTGGGCATGACCAAGCTCACCCAGGACTCGCCAGGCGCCAGCCGGGATACCGACTACGGTTATGCCTACGGCCTGCAGGCCGGCGTGATCCAGGACATCACCGACAAGGCTTCGGTGGAACTGGGCTACCGTTACCTGCGCACCAATGCCGCGACCGAAGTGGGCGCGCATGGCGGGCCGAAGGACGGCACCCTGCGTCTGACCAGCAGCGCGCAGACCTATCTGGCAGCGAGCTACAAGTTCTGACCAGCGAGCCGCGTTATCCTGTACCGGCCTCTTCGCGGGCACGCCCGCTCCCACAGGGACTGCACAAACCTCGGAAACCGTGCAGTACCTGTGGCTTCTGCACGTGCTGCACAATTTTCAGAAACTGTGCAGTCTCTGTGGGAGCGGGCGTGCCCGCGAAAGGGCCGGTACAGGCATTACATACAAGGAGCTGCACATGAAACTGCTGGTGGTCGAGGACGAAGCCCTGCTTCGCCATCACCTCTACACCCGCCTGGGCGAAAGCGGCCATGTGGTCGAGGCGGTCGCCGATGCCGAGGAGGCGCTGTACCAGGCCGGGCAGTACCACTTCGACCTCGCCATCATCGACCTGGGCCTGCCCGGTATCAGTGGCCTGGAACTGATCACGCGCCTGCGCAGCCAGGACAAGACTTTCCCCATTCTCATCCTCACCGCCCGCGGCAACTGGCAGGACAAGGTCGAGGGCCTGGCCGCCGGTGCCGACGACTATCTGGTCAAACCGTTCCAGTTCGAAGAGCTCGAAGCGCGGCTGAATGCCCTGTTGCGCCGCTCCAGCGGCTTCACCCAGTCGACCATCGCCGCAGGCCCCTTGGTACTCGACCTCAACCGCAAGCAGGCCACCCTCGACGACCAGCCCCTGGCGCTGACCGCCTACGAGTACCGCATTCTGGAATACCTGATGCGCCATCATCAGCAGGTGGTGGCCAAGGATCGCCTGATGGAGCAGCTGTACCCAGGCGACGAGGAGCGCGACCCCAATGTCATCGAAGTACTGGTCGGCCGCCTGCGCCGCAAGCTTGAGGGCGAGCACGGCTTCAAACCCATCGACACCGTGCGCGGCCTGGGCTACCTGTTCACCGAGCGCTGCCGATGATCCGCTCGCTGCGGGTACGCCTGATGCTGGCCGCAGCAGTACTGGCCTTGCTGTTCATGCTGGCGCTGCTGCCGGCCTTGCAGAAGGCCTTCAGCCTGGCGCTGCAGGAGTCGATCGAGCAGCGCCTGGCTTCGGATGTGACCACGCTGATTTCCGCCGCGCGCATCGAGCATGGTCAGTTGCAGATGCCGGCCCTGCTGCCGGACGAGCGCTATAACCTGCCGTACACGGGCCTGCTCGGTTATATCTTCGACCGCGACGGCAACCTGGTCTGGCAGTCGCGGGCCACCGCCGACCGGCACATCAACTACCGCCCGCGCTACGACGGGCGTGGCAATGAGTTCGCCCGTATTCATCAAGCAGATGGCGAAGAGTTCTTTGTCTACGACGTCGAGGTAAAGCTGCTGGGGGGCCAGAGTGCCGCCTACAGCATTGTCGCCCTGCAGCCGGTGAGCGAGTACAAGGCCACCCTCAACGGCCTGCGCGAGAAGCTCTACCTGGGCTTCGGTGCTGCCTTGCTGGCGCTGATGGTGCTGCTATGGGCTGGCCTGACCTGGGGCCTGCGCTCGTTGCGCCGGCTTAGCCACGAGCTGGATGAAGTGGAGTCGGGCGCGCGCGATGGCCTGAGCGGCGAGCACCCGCGCGAGCTGCTGCGCCTCACCCGTTCGCTCAACCGCCTGTTGCGCAGTGAACGTGAGCAGCGCACGCGCTACCGCGACTCGCTGGACGACCTGGCGCACAGCCTGAAGACGCCGCTGGCGGTGTTGCAAGGCGTGGGCGAAAGCCTGCAGCAGCGCAGCGGTGAGCGCGAGCAGGCGCGGGTGCTGCAAAGCCAGATCGAGCGCATGAGCCAGCAGATCGACTATCAGCTGCAACGCGCCAGCCTGCGCAAGAGCGGCCTGGTGCGCCACAGCGTGAGGCTGCGGCCGTTGCTCGACAGCCTGTGCAGCACCTTGGCCAAGGTGTACCGGGACAAGCGGGTGAACGTGACGCTGGAACTGCCCGATGCGGCGCAGGTGCCGATGGAGCAGGGCGCCTTGCTGGAAATGCTCGGCAACCTGCTGGAAAACGCCTACCGCCTGAGCCTGGGCCAGGTGCGGGTGAGCCTTGAGCAGGCGCCCGGGCAGCTGGCCTTATGTATCGAAGACGATGGGCCGGGGGTGCCGGCCGACCAGCGTGAGCGCATTCTGGAGCGCGGCGAGCGGCTGGACAGCCAGCACCCCGGGCAGGGGATCGGGCTGGCGGTGGTCAAGGACATTGTCGACAGCTATGACGCCGAGCTCAGCCTGGGGGATTCGCCCTTGGGTGGCGCGGCGTTCAGGATCACTTTCCACCTGGACTGATTTGTAGCCTGTACCGGCCCATTCGCGGGTAAACCTGCTCCCACAGGGATCGCCCAGCCTTCGAATGCTGGGCGGATTCCCGCCATCCCCCCTGTACAAAACCCGCCACCGGGCGGAAATCCGCCAGCCTTCCTCAGGCAAATCGCCCTGTCGTTGGGCATTTATCCCTAGCAAACAGGGCCCTTGCACCCTTCATGGGCATTTTGGCACCACCCTTGCTATTGATCTTCGCAGAGGCCTGCCCAGGCAGCTCGAACACAACGACAAATCCCTCCAAGTGCAGGAGGGTTAGCGATTCAGGTGCCCCATCACCCTGGGAAGGGTGAACCGGCACACTTGAGGAAAATGAGCCATGACGACACGTCAGCCGCTGTACAAATCCCTGTATGTCCAGGTGATCGTTGCCATCACCATCGGCATCCTGCTCGGCCACTACTACCCGGAAACGGGCGTCGCCCTCAAACCCTTGGGTGACGGCTTCGTCAAACTGATCAAGATGGTCATTGCCCCGATCATCTTCTGCACCGTGGTCAGCGGCATCGCCGGCATGCAGAGCATGAAGTCGGTCGGCAAGACTGGCGGCTACGCGCTGCTGTACTTTGAAATCGTCTCCACCATCGCCCTGATCATCGGCCTCGTCGTCGTCAACGTGGTCAAGCCGGGCGCTGGCATGCACATCGACGTCAGCACCCTGAACGCCAGCAGCGTGGCCGCCTACGCCGCCGCCGGCGCACAGCAGACCACCGTCGGCTTCCTGCTCAATGTCATCCCCAACACCGTGGTGGGTGCCTTCGCCAACGGCGACATCCTGCAGGTGCTGATGTTCTCGGTGCTGTTCGGCTTTGCCCTGCACCGCCTGGGCAGCTACGGCAAGCCGTTGCTGGACATGATCGACCGCTTCGCCCATGTCATGTTCAACATCATCAACATGATCATGAAGCTGGCCCCGATCGGTGCTTTCGGCGCCATGGCCTTCACCATCGGCCAGTACGGCGTGGGTTCGCTGGTGCAACTGGGCTACCTGATGGCGTGCTTCTACATCACCTGCCTGCTGTTCGTGCTGGTGGTGCTGGGCGGTATCTGCCGCGCCCACGGCTTCAGCGTGCTCAAGCTGATCCGCTATATCCGTGAAGAGCTGCTGATCGTGCTGGGTACTTCCTCCTCGGAATCGGCCCTGCCACGCATGCTGGCCAAGATGGAGCGCCTGGGCGCGAAGAAGTCGGTCGTCGGCCTGGTTATTCCGACCGGTTACTCGTTCAACCTGGACGGCACCTCGATCTACCTGACCATGGCTGCGGTGTTCATCGCCCAGGCCACCGACACCACCATGGACATCACCCACCAGATCACCCTGCTGCTGGTGCTGCTGGTGGCTTCCAAAGGTGCTGCCGGCGTCACCGGTTCGGGCTTCATCGTGCTGGCCGCCACCCTGTCGGCTGTTGGCCACCTGCCGGTAGCTGGCCTGGCGCTGATCCTCGGCATCGACCGCTTCATGTCCGAGGCCCGCGCACTGACCAATCTTGTGGGCAACGCCGTTGCCACCGTGGTCGTGGCCAAGTGGGTCAAGGAAATGGACAACGACAAGCTGGCCTCGGAGCTCGCCTCCGGTGGTGCACCGCTGGTCGATACCCGTCCGACCGATGACCTGGGCGTGGCCGAAGGCCCGGCTCGCTGATCGCGCGGCTATAGAACGAAAGAGGCGACCCTAGGGTCGCCTTTTTCATGTGCGCTATTCGCGTCGGTGCGTGGTCAGGCCAGCACCACCTCCAACACCCGGATCACTTCCGGCTGAGGGTAATGCCACCTCACCTGCACATCCCAGAACTTCACCCCGTACACCCGCTCGGCTGGTGGTACCTGGTAGGCCGGGCGCGGGTCTTGCGCCAGGCATTGTTCGATCAGTTCCACCAGCGGTTCAGCCAGCCGCAGTGCATGCTCGCGGGCCTGGGGCAGGGCGTTTTCGCCCCACTGCACGGCAATCGCGGCGGGCGCTGCGTTGGCCATCTGGTTGCTGGCGTCTGTAATGCAGTCGGCGTACGGCACATACGGCTTGATGTCCAGCACCGGCGTGCCATCGAGCAGGTCGATCCCGGACAGCAACAGGCGCCCGGGCTCCACACCCTCCAGGCGCACTACCGACTGGCCGATGCCGTTTGGCCGGTGGGTAGCACGGGTGGCGAACACCCCCATGCTCTTGTTGCCGCCCAGACGCGGTGGCCGCACTTTCAGGCGCGGCTTGTCCTCGAGGGCCTGGTGAAACAGGAACAGCAGCCAGACATGGCTGACCTGCTCCAGGCCTTCGACCGCATCACCTTGGTCGAACGGCGGCAGCAGTTCGAGCACGCCCCGCGCAGCAGGCGCCAGTTGGGGCTGGCGCGGGATGGCGAATTTCTCCTTGAAGCAGGAGCGGACGATGCCGACGGGTGCAACCGAATGCTGCATGGCCACTTAGCCGCGCACGCGCTGGGTCAGGCCTTTGAGGAAGTTGCGCAGCAACTGGTCGCCGCACGGGCGGTAGTTTTCGTGGCCGGCCTTGCGGAACAGCGCGCTCAGTTCAGGCTTGCTGACCGGGAAATTGACCGACTTGAGGATCACGTGCAGGTCGTCTTCCTTGAGCTCGAAGGCCACCCGCAGCTTCTTGAGGATGAGGTTGTTGGTCACAGGCAGCTCGACCGGCAGTGGCGGGCGGCTGTCGTCCTTGCCACGGCGGTGGATTACCAGGCCATCGAGGAAGTGCGCCATCACCCGATCAGGGCAACGGACGAAGCCTTCCTCTTCTTCTTTCTTCAGGTAAGTGGCCAATACCAAAGGGTTCACCTCGAGGCCGGAAAGCCCGATGATCTCGGCCATCTTGGCGTCGTTCACCTTGAGCATGTAGCGCAGGCTGCGCAGGACGTCGTTGTGGTTCATTGCTGCAGAATCCTGTTCAGGTGCCACGCTTGTGCGTGGCGTATTGCTTAGAAACGTTCGGTAGTTGCCACGTAGCGCCATTGGCCGAGGGGCAACTTGCCCATCGACACACCACCCAGGCGAATGCGTCGCATGCTTACCAGTTCCAGGCGCAGGTAGGCGCACAGCTCGGCGATCTGCCCGGGTTGGGGGTTTTTCAGCACCATGCGCAGGTGGGTCTCGTTCTGCCAACTGGCCTTGGCCTTGGGAAGCTCGCGGTCATTGCGCGTGGCGCCGCGCGCCAGGCGTTCCAGCGCCTGAGGTGTGGTCTCGCCGCGCACTTCGACAATGAACTCCTGCTCCAGGCGACGCAGGTCGGCCTCGATCTTGCGGCTTACCCGCCAGTCCTGGGTGAATACCTGCAGGCCGCTGGCGCCGCGCTCGAGCGGTGCCACGCAGGCCTGGCGGTTAAAGTGCCCATGCAGGGCGCGCACGCCTTCGCGGTGCGCCTCGCTGAGGGTGGCCATGTTCATGCTGGCGCGGGCGCTTTCGCTGTCCATGCCGGCCGCCTGGTTGAGCAGCAGGGTTACCGGCTCCAGCGCTTCGACGCGGGCACCCGGGAGCAGCTCGACGCGCTGGTCCTCTACCTTGAACTGCGGCTGCTCGACCACCACGCCGTCGACCGTGACCCAGCCACCTTCGATATAGAGCTCGGCATCGCGGCGAGAGCAGCCAAGTTGCTCGATAAGGCGTTTGGACAGGCGGACGGGTTCGGACATGACGGCAATTCGCAAAGGCAGGGAAAGGCCAGCATTGTACCTGCCTGAGCGGCAGAGGGGCTGGGAATCTGTGTCATTTACGCCGTTTTGCCAAGGCGCATGTGCAGGAGGGGGTAGGGCTGCCCCAGGCCGTCGGTTTCCGATCGGCCAATTACTTCGAAGCCTTCGTGCAGGTAAAAGCCCAAGGCCTGAGGGTTTTGCTCGTTGACGTCCAGTCGCTCGGCGTTCAGCTCGTCGATGGCATAGTGCAGCAGGCGCTTGCCCACCCCTTTGCCACGGTAGTCCGGTGCAACAAACAGCATGTCCACGCGCCCGTTGGCGACCCCGGCAAAGCCACAGATGCGCTGCCGGTCCCTGCAGCAGATCAGCATCACTGCGTCGAGGTAGCGGCGCAGTACCTGTTCGCGCAGTAAAACAATGTAGCCCTCTGGCAGGAAATCGTGAGTGGCACGTACCGAGTCCTCCCACACCTGCACAAGCTCGCCGTAGTCGCGCAAGTGCGGGGTTTGTAGCGTCAGTAGCGATGGCATGCCGGTGGTCCTCCATGGCGATCAGGAAAACATAGCAGGCCAACCACCGGTCGGCTTGTTCGCGCGCCGCTTGAAGCGCGGGGCGCAGGGGTCTATTAGTTAAGCGTGGGAAAAAATCCCACGCAAAGAACAGAAAACACTGAAAACAAGATTTCTGCTGATTTGGCGTTCTCGTGGCGACGACCTGGAGACGGACTATGCAAATCCACCTGCTGTTCAAGAAGGCTTTACTGGCGGTTGCCGTGGCTGGCGTGCTGTCGACTTCCATTGTTTTGATCCCTGACTCGATTTCTCATGGCTCCAGCGCCTACGCCAAAGATGGTGGTGGTGGTGGTGGTGGTGGTGGTGGTGGTGGCCACGGCGGAGGCGGCGGAAGCGGCGGCGGTGGTGGCGGCCACGGTGGTGGTGGCGGAAGCGGCGGCGGTGGTGGCGGCCACGGTGGCGGCGGCGGAAGCGGTGGTGGAAGTGGCGGCGGTGGTGGCCACGGCAGTGGCGGTGACGGCGGCGGCCATGCCGGCAACAGTGGTAGCGGCCATGGCAACTCCGGCCTGGGCCACGCCGGTGATTCAAACGCTGGGCGCAGCGGCAACCATGCTGAAGCGGGTGACGATCATGGCAATCACGTGGGTGGTGAGCCCGGTGACGATCACGGCAATCACGTTGGCGGTGAGCCCGGTGACGATCATGGCAACCATGTTGGCGGTGAGCCCGGGGATGATCATGGTAATCATGTCGGCGGCGAGCCTGGCGATGATCACGGCAATCACGTTGGTGGTGAACCTGGTGATGATCACGGCAACCATGTGGGTGGCGAACCGGGTGATGACAACAGCAGGAGCTGACAGGCGTTGATCAGCCCAACTCTGCCCCCTTCGATGTTAAGCGCACTGCGGCGTGTCATGCGACCGCTGGTGCGCTTGATGTTGCGCAAAGGGGTTACCTACACGATGTTCGCCGACCTGCTCAAGGAGGTGTTCGTCGACGTGGCCCATCGTGAGTTTCGTCTGGACGGCACCCCGCCCACTGACAGCCGCGTCAGCCTGCTTACAGGCGTGCATCGCAAGGATGTCCGGCGGCTGCGCAGCGAAGGTGGCATGGAACTCGAGGCCTTGCCGGCGAACATCACCCTGGGCGCACAGTTGGTCAATGCATGGACCACCCGCCCGCCGTTCTGCTCGGCACCTGGCCAGGCACTGGCACTGCCGCGTTTGGCAAGTGTGGGTGGCGAGGGCTCATTCGATGCCCTGGTGGCCACGGTCAGCACTGATATCCGCGGGCGTGTGGTGCTGGATGAGTGGTTGCGCCTTGGCATCGTCCGGCTTGATGAGCAGGATCGTGTGCACCTGCAAGCCCAGGCGTTCGTGCCGCAGACAGGTTTCGATGAAAAAGCCGCGTACTTCGGCCACAACCTGCATGACCATGCCAGCGCAGCGGTGCACAACCTCAGTGGCCAAGGCCTGCCGTTCTTCGAGCGCAGTGTGCACTATGATGCTTTGAGCCCGGCCAGCGTCGAGCACGTGCGTGAAGTGGTTGCCAAAGATGGCATGCAGACGCTGCTGGCCTTCAGCCGGCTCGCAGCAGAGCTGGAAAACGTTGATGGGCCCAGCGCGGAGCAACGTCAGCGCATCACTGTCGGGCTTTATTTCTACACTGAAGCTACCGACCCCGAATTGTCCAAGACGCCAGGCCCATGACGCCCCTCACGCGCTGCCTCCGTGCCGTTGCCGTTGCCCTGGTCCTGGGGTTGAACCTGGCGTCGCCTACCGAGGTGGTTGCAGCACCGGTTTGTGTCAGCCGCGACGAAGTGGGCATGGCCGGTGCCACAGGCCTGCAGTTTCCGGGGGGGACAGGCGGTACCGGTGCACGCAGTGAAAACGGTGGTGTCGGCGGCACTGGCGCGCCTCTCCCGCAACGCCCTGGCGGCACCGGCGGCACTGGCGCGGTGGCCGAAGGTGTGGACGGCACCTACTTTGATCACGGTAACGGCGGGGTAGGTGGTACCGGTGCGCCGATCCTGCGCCCAGGCGGTACCGGTGGTACCGGCATCGTCGGCACCATCACCGGGTTTGCTTCGATCTGCGTCAATGGCATGGAAGTGCACTATGGCAAAGACGTGCCGGTGAGTGAAAACGGTGCACCCGCCAGCAGTGCTCACCTGGCGATCGGGCAGGTTGTAGCGGTGGAGGCAATTGCCACCCAGCGTGGTCTCCAGGCAGGGCGTATCTCGATCCTCAACGTCTACGAAGGGCCGCTGACGGCGCTCCCCAATGCATCGGCCCCCCTGCGGGTGATGGGCCAGCCTGTGCGGCTCGCCGCAGGCGCGCGGGTGGCTGAAGGGCTGCGTGCAGGCGAGCCGGTCCGGGTCAGTGGTCTGCGCGATGCCACGGGCGAAGTGGTGGCAACCCGTATCGAACGGGCGCCGGGCCTCAGAGAGGCCAGTGCCATTGGTGCAATCGACCGCCCAGGCAGCCTGCAAGGGTTGACGCTGGGCACCCGCGTAGCCCCCGCGCGCGAAGTGCTGGTGCGCGGTCAGTGGACCGGGCGCCAGCTGGAAGTGGCACAAACCCGTCCAGACCCGAGCCTGCCGTTTGCTGGCCGCGTCCAGCAGGCGGTGGTCGAAGGGTTGGTGCAGCGCGTGCAGGCACGGCAACTGGTGGTCGCGGGCATCAATGTGACGCTGGGGCAGGGCACCGTGGTTGTCGGCAGGCAGCCTGCAGTGTTGGCGCTCGATCAACGCGTTCGGGTCAGCGGCGTGCTCAGTGGTACTCACGAGTTACGGGCCACCCGTGTGGAACTCCAGGATGACCGTGCTGACAACCCGGACCGAGGCCATTCGGGGCACGGCGGCGAGCACGGCAGCAGTGAGTCAGGCGGCTCCGACAATAGCGGCCATGGAACAAGCGAGGCGATCAGTGTTCGCAGCGAAAGCAGTGATGATCACAGTGGGCGCAGTACCGTTGAAGACGCCAGCGGTCACGGCAGGTCTGAAAGCGTGGACAAGTCTGGCAAGTCAGAGCATGTCGAAACCGTGGAGCAGCCCGAGAGCAGCAACAGTGGGAAGGGTGATCGGGTAGAGAAGGTTGAAGTCGAGAAAGTGGAAAAGGTTGAGAAGGCCGAAAAGCCTGAAAAGGTCGAGAAAGTCGAGAAAGTCGAGAAAGTTGAGAAGGTCGAAAAAGTCGAAAAGCCTGAAAAGATCGAAAAGGTCGAAAAGGTCGAAAAGGTCGAAAAGGTCGAAAAGGTCGAAAAAGTCGAAAAAGTCGAAAAAGTCGAAAAAGTCGAAAAAGTCGAAAAGGTAGAGAAAGTAGAAAAGCCTGAAAAGGTCGAGAAGGTGGAAAAAGTCGAGAAAATCGAAACCATCGAAAGGCCGGAAAAGGTAGAGACCGTCGAAAAAGTAGAGCATCCGGAGCGGTCCGGGCGTTAGGCAACTAGGCTGGGGAAGTCCGACCACACTTCCCGAATGGGTACTGAGGTGCAGATGAGACCCGCGCTCCCTCTTTTTGCCTGCCTGCTGTCATGCACCAGTGCGTCGACCATGGCCGATACCTTCAGCACCGCCATCGGCATGGACTATTCAAGTGGCGACTATGGCACAGGTACCACTTCGGAAATCTGGTACGTCCCTGTGGTCGGCAAATATGAAACCGGCCCCATGACCTACAAGGTCACCGTGCCCTGGTTGCGTATCACCAACCCGGAAGTAGGCCCCAATGGTGACCCCCTGCCCGGAGGTTGCCGGGATGAGGAAAGCGGGCTGGGGGACACGGTCGCCAGCGCCGGGTATGCCTTGCTGGATGGCAGTGACGGCGGCCTGATGCTCGACCTGATCGGCAAGGTCAAATTCCCCACCGCCGATGAAGACCAGTGCCTTGGCACCGGTGAATACGACTACACCGCCCAGGTCGACATCACCAAGGGCTTTGGCCCGGTCACCGGCTTCGCGACGTTGGGCTGGAAGAAGTTCGGCGACCCGCCCGACAGCGACTTTGACGACCCGGTATTTATCAGCCTTGGCTTCGCCCTGCCTGTGGCTGCAGGTACTTCCGCGGGCGCCTCCTACGACTGGCGGCAGAAAGTGGTCTCGACTGGTTCGCAGATCAAGGAACTCACCCTGTTCCTGACCCACAAGCTCAACCAGCAATGGAAAGTCCAGCTCTATGCGGTCAAAGGCTTCTCTGATGCCAGCCCGGATGCAGAGGGTGGCCTGATGCTGTTTCACACGTTTTAACGAAAAAAGCCCCTGCGCCGGTCATTCTCGCGGGGAATGCCAGGGCAGGGGCTTTTCAGGTTTCAGCCGTTTTAGATGGGCTCTGCCCACATGTCGTATTCGTCGGCATCCACTACACGGCAACGCACTTTGTCGCCTGGCTTGAAGCCATGGTCGCCATCGATGAACACGCTGCCGTCGATTTCCGGGGCATCGAAGAAGCTGCGGCCAACCGAACCCTGTTCCTCGACTTCGTCGATCAGCACTTCGATTTCCTTGCCGATGCGCAGTTGCAGGCGGGCGGTGCTGATGGCCTGCTGGTGGGCCATGAAGCGGTCCCAGCGCGCTTGCTTGATGTCGTCCGGCACTTCTTCCAGGCCCAGGTCGTTGGACGGGGCGCCTTCTACAGGCGAGTACTGGAAGCAGCCCACACGGTCGAGCTGGGCTTCGGTCAGCCAGTCCAGCAGGTACTGGAAGTCTTCCTCGGTCTCGCCTGGGAAGCCGACAATGAAGGTGGAGCGGATCACCAGCTCAGGGCACTGTTCGCGCCAGTTCTTGATGCGCGCCAGGGTGCGGTCTTCGAAGGCAGGGCGCTTCATCGACTTGAGAACCTTCGGGCTGGCGTGCTGGAACGGGATGTCCAGGTACGGCAGGATCTTGCCGGCGGCCATCAGCGGGATCACGTCGTCGACGTTCGGGTACGGGTACACATAGTGCAGGCGTACCCAGGCACCCAGGCTGCTCAGGGCCTCGCACAGTTCGAGCATGCGGGTCTTGACCGGGCGACCGTTCCAGAAGTCGGTCTTGTACTTGACGTCGACGCCGTAGGCGCTGGTGTCCTGGGAAATCACCAGGATCTCCTTGACCCCGGCCTTGACCAGGCGCTCGGCCTCGCTCAGCACTTCACCCACCGGGCGGCTGACCAGCTTGCCGCGCATCGACGGGATGATGCAGAAGCTGCAGCTGTGGTTGCAGCCTTCGGAAATCTTCAGGTACGCATAGTGGCGCGGGGTCAGCTTGATGCCCTGTGGCGGCACCAGGTCGATCAGTGGGTTGTGGTCCTGGCGTGGCGGTACCACTTCGTGCACGGCGTTGACCACCTGCTCGTACTGCTGTGGGCCGGTGACCGACAGCACGCTGGGGTGCACGTCACGGATGCTGCCTTCCTCGACACCCATGCAGCCGGTGACGATGACCTTGCCGTTTTCCTTGATCGCTTCGCCGATCACTTCCAGCGACTCGGCCTTGGCGCTGTCGATGAAGCCGCAGGTGTTGACCACCACCACGTCGGCGTCCTCGTAGGTGGGCACGACTTCATAGCCTTCCATGCGCAGCTGGGTGAGGATGCGCTCGGAATCGACCAGGGCTTTTGGGCAACCCAGGCTTACGAAACCTACCTTGGGGGTGGCGGGCGTGGTGGACATGACTAACCTCGGTATTGAATGCAGGTCGCCCGGCCGGAATCGCGGGCGATCTTGACGGGCGCTTTTTGGCGCCTCTGATCAAAAAGTGCGCAATTCTAGCGAGCGCAAGGTCGCTTGACCAGCAGAAATACGACGAACGCTGCGCTATGCTTCGCGCCGTTGCGTGAAGGTGCCTTCGGGGGCCTGGCGCGCGAGTGAATACTAAAGGCCGAGATGGCCGTCTGCGGGAGTGGTCGATGGTTCAGGCAAGCAGTCACGCCGAGGGCGGGCACGCGGGGAAGCAGGGGGCGGCGCGGTCGCTGGGCCTGCTCGTGGCGGCGGTCGGGGTGGTTTATGGCGATATTGGCACCAGCCCGTTGTATACCCTCAAGGAAGTCTTCACCGGCGGCTACGGGGTGCCGGTCAACCATGATGGCGTGCTGGGGATCCTGTCGCTGATCCTGTGGTCGCTGTTGTGGGTGGTGTCGTTCAAGTATGTGATGTTCATCCTGCGCGCCGACAACCAGGGCGAGGGTGGCACCATGGCGCTGACCGCGCTGGCGCGGCGGGCTACGGCCGCCTACCCGCGGTTGCGTACGCTGATGGTGATCTGCGGTTTGATCGGCGCTTCGCTGTTCTATGGCGACAGCATGATCACCCCGGCGGTATCGGTGCTCTCGGCCGTGGAGGGCATGGGCCTGGCGTTTGACGGAATCGACCACTGGGTGGTGCCGATTTCGCTGGTGGTGCTGGTGGCGCTGTTCCTGGCGCAGAAGCACGGCACCGAGAAAATCGGCAAGCTGTTCGGCCCGATCATGGTCACCTGGTTCGTGGTGCTGGGCGCATTGGGCGTGCACGGTATCTCACAGAGCCCGGAAGTGCTCAAGGCCTTCAACCCGGGCTGGGCGGTGAACTTCTTCGTGGTTCACCCAGGCATGGGCGTCGCCATCCTCGGTGCCGTGGTGCTGGCGCTGACCGGTGCCGAGGCGCTGTATGCCGACATGGGCCATTTTGGCCGCAAGCCGATCGCCCGGGCCTGGTTCATCCTGGTGCTGCCCGCGTTGGTGCTCAACTATTTCGGCCAGGGTGCACTGCTGCTGCAAAACCCGGAGGCGGCCCGCAACCCCTTCTATCTGCTGGCGCCGAGCTGGGCGCTGCTGCCGTTGGTCGGGTTGGCCACAATGGCCACTGTGATCGCCTCGCAGGCGGTCATTTCCGGGGCCTTTTCCCTGACCCGCCAGGCCATCCAGCTGGGTTACATTCCGCGCATGCAGATCCAGCACACCTCCAGCGACGAGCAGGGGCAGATCTACATTGGCGCCGTGAACTGGACGCTGATGGTGGGCGTGGTGCTGCTGGTGATCGGCTTCGAGTCGTCCGGCGCCCTGGCGGCGGCCTACGGCGTGGCGGTAACCGGCACCATGCTGATGACCACCATTCTGGTGTCGGCGGTGATGCTGCTGTTGTGGAAGTGGCCGCCGGTGCTGGCAGTACCGATCCTGGTGGGCTTCCTGTTTGTGGATGGGCTGTTCTTCGCCGCCAACGTGCCGAAAATCGTCCAAGGCGGTGCCTTCCCGGTGCTGGCTGGCGGTGTGCTGTTCCTGCTGATGAGCACCTGGAAGCGCGGCAAGCAGATCCTGGTGGAGCGCATTGACGAAGGTGCGCTGCCATTGCCGCTGTTCATCAGCAGTATCCGCATTCAGCCGCCGCACCGGGTCGAAGGGACGGCGGTGTTCCTCACTGCCCGGTCGGATGCCGTGCCCCACGCCTTGTTGCACAACATGCTGCATAACCAGGTGCTGCACAGCCAGGTGGTGTTGCTGACTGTGGTCAGCGAGGACCGGCCGCGGGTACCGGAGCAGGAGCGCTTCGAGGTGGAGGCTTATGGTGACGGGTTCTTCCGAGTGCTGTTGCACTTTGGCTTCATGGACGAGCCCGACGTGCCGGCGGCATTGAGGCTGTGCCATCTGGACGATCTGGACTTCACCCCGATGCGCACCACTTACTTCCTCAGCCGCGAGACGGTAATCGCGTCGCGGCTGGAGGGGATGTCGCGCTGGCGGGGCAACCTGTTCGCGTTCTTGCTGAAGAATGCCAACGGGAATCTGCGCTTCTTCAACCTGCCGCTGAACCGGGTGATCGAACTGGGGACCCAGGTCGAGATCTGATTGCCAAGGGCTGCTATGCAGCCCATCGCCGGCAAGCCAGGCTCCCACAGGGAGAGCACAATGGTGGAGATGTGCGCAGTAGATGTGGGAGCCTGGCTTGCCGGCGATGGGCCGCAAAGCGGCCCCAATCATTATCAGTTCTGTTCGGCGACGCTGGACTTGCCCTGGCGTGTCTCGATCTCACCAATCAAGCGCTTGGCCAGCGCCGGGTAGTTCTCATCAAAGTGGTGCCCCCCAGGCAGCTTCAGGCGCTCACCCACCGCGGTCTTTTCGGTGCAACCGCTTTCGTCGGTCTCTTCCACGCCATACACGCACACCACCTTGGCGGCCGGCAGCCTGGCCATTTCCGGACCGGTTGGGGCCTCCTGGCCTTCCTTGCCCAGCCAGCCCTCGACCTCGATCTCGAAGCTGCCGCTGCGGGCAAAGGCCAGCAGCATCACCGCGTCGATGCGTTGCTGGTCCTCCACCGGCAGGCGGTTGTAGATTGCCGGCAGCACATCGGCACCGAACGAATAGCCAGTCAGTACAAAGCGCTTGGTACCCCACTTCTGCCGGTAATGTTGCATCAGCTCGGACAGGTCGGCCGCACTTTGCTCCGGGGTCTTGTGCTGCCAGTAATAGCGCAGGGTGTCGATACCCACCACCGGGTAGCCCAGCTTGGCCATTTCCCCGGCGACATCGCGGTCCAGGTCACGCCAGCCGCCGTCACCGGAGAGGAACAGGGTGACTGTGTCGGTTGTCTGCCCGGCCGGCACTTCTACCACGGGGATAGCCAGGGCGTTGCCATCGTGGCCTACCAGCGCTTGGGTCAGCTGGGCCTTGAGCACTTGTGGCAAGTGGATGTCGTAGTCACTGATGCTGGTTTCGGCATTGGCCTGGTCGCGTACGAACGCGGCACTGGCGTCATCCGGGTTGTCGTTCCAGGCGACGTTCCAGTGGCCATGGGCAGCCGCTTTGGGCAGCGGTGCCTGGCAGCCGGGTTGCTCGACGGTGAAGTCCACGGAAATTGCCCGGGCCTTGTCGTCGTTCTGGCTGGCCAGCCAGCGCCAGGCCTGGGCGGCGCCAGGGCCGATACCAGCGACCAATGTCGGCTTGTCGGACAGCTCGGCCAGGGCCTGGTCCATGACCTGTTGCTGCTTGCTGCAGTCGTTAGGCGGCAAAACCACCTGCACCAGCTGGGCTTCACCGGCCTGGCTCAGGTCGAGCAACTGCTTGTCCGTCAGCGCCTGATCCTGTGGCACACCGATGGCCACCCGGGCCTTGGGGTGCACGCCCGGGGTCACGCGGGTGATGCTGGCGCCATTGCTGCTCAATTGCTCCAGGCGCGCCTCGGGGGCCGGGCGCGTCCACAGCCAGAATGCCAGCACCCCTCCCAGGGCGGCCAGCAGCAGAGGAACCAGCAGGTACAGCCAAAAGCGTCGGGTCATCAACGTTTCACCAATCCAGTCAGGCCGCCTGCAATCAGGGCGGCAGTATCGGCCAGTGCCACAAGCGGGTCGAGCCCGGCCGGCACGGCCATGTAGCGGGGTTCCCAATCCGGTTGGAATTTGTCCTTGAAGCGTCGAAGCCCCTGGAAGTTGTAAAGCTGTTCGCCACGGCGGAACACCATCGAGCCCAGGCGCTGGGTCAGGGGCGCGCCACGCCGCGGCTGCAGGCCTGAAAGCGGCACCATGCCCAGGCTGAAGCGGGAATACTCATGGCTTTTGTAGTGCAGGATCAGGCCGATCATCATGAACTCCATGGTCAGCTTCGGTGCCTCGGGGTGTGCACGCATCAGGTCGAGGCTGGCCAGCTCGTTGCTGTGGGTCTCCAGCAGATTGGCGAACGCCACCGGCCGGCCCTGGAAGCGGATCAGGGCGATGCGGAAATGCTGCAGGTACTCCGGGCTAAAGCGCCCCAGCGAAAAGCCTTTTTCGCGCACGTTTTTACCGTCGAGCCAGGCATCGGAAATTTCCTTCAGCTCTGCCAGCGGGGCGTGGCCAGGTTCGTGAATTTCCAGGCTCAGGCCGTCGCGGCCACCGCGGTTCCACGTGTAGCGCAGGTCCTTCATCTCTTTGCCCTTGGCTTCGAGGTCGAAGCGGCGCAAGTCCACCCGGGCTTCTTCGCCCAGCTTCAGTGCGGTCAGGCCAATGTCCATATAGAACGGCAGGTTTTCGGCGCGCACCTGGTAGAACACTGGCCGGGCGTGGTGCAGGTCGCACAGGTCACGGAACTGCCAGATCATTTCGGCGCGTTCCTGGGCCGGGCCGATCGGGTCGTACAGGGCCACTAGGCTACGGCCGCGACGGGCGTACATAAGGAAGGCATTGTCGCGTGGGTGAAACAGCAACGCCTTGTCGCCGGTCAGGGCCAGGCCGCCGTCGGGCTGGTCGGAGGCCAGCAGGATACGGTTGGCGCGCTGCAGTTCTTCGTCGTCGGGCAGGTGGATCACCGGCGGCGCGGTGCGCAGCAGCCAGGTCAGCGCCAAGGCAGCCAGCAGCAAGGCGCTGCCCATGGCGGCGCGCAGGCCGCGCGGGGCATCAGCGTCGAGGGTGAACTGCCACCACAGCTGATGGCTGTAGGGCACATCCTGGTAGGCAAACAACAACAGCCACACCGATGCGCCGACCGCACAGGCACTGGCCACCAGGAACACTGGCGAAAATGGCAGCTCCAGCAGGCGGCTGGGGCGGTAGAACGAGCGACGGAACAGGGCTAGCAGGGCCGCGGTGAAGGTCAGCAGGCAAGCCTCTTCCCAGTCAAAGCCCTTGAGCAGCGACAGCAGGGCACCGACCAGGAGCAGCACGGTGGTCAGCAGCCAGGCCGCGGACAGCCGCCGGCGCAGGCCTTGGGCCAGCAACAGGCACAGCACGCCGATCAGGCTCGCGCCAAAGTGCGAGGCATCGATCAGCCGGTGCGGCACCAGGAAGCCCATGTGCTCGAGGCGCGTGTCGATCTCGGGCGTGACGCCGGAAAACAGCAGCACCACCCCAGACAGGAATACCATTATCGACAGGATGGGGGCGGCCATCCCGGAGGCGGCCTTGATGGCCTGCTGGGCGAACAGCAGGCGCCGGGCTTCATTGGCCAGCAGCAGTACGCAGGCCAGCAGCAGGGGCAGCACCACATAGATCAGCCGGTACAGCAGCAGGGCGGCCGCCAGCGGCGCGGCACCCAGCTGGTCGGCAAAGGCCGCCAGCAGGATGGCTTCGAACACCCCGACGCCGCCCGGTACGTGGCTGAGCACGCCTGCGGCCAGGGCCAGCAGGTACACCAGCACAAACGCGCCAAAGGGTGGTGCTTCAGGCAGCAGCAGATACAGTACGGTGGCGGCCGCTGCCACATCCAGCGCGGTAATCAGCAATTGCAGGGCGGCCAGGCGCCCGCCCGGCAGCCGCAGTGTACGGCGGCCCAGTTGCACCAGCAGGTTATTGGCCAGCGGTTGTTCGGCCAAGCGCCGGCGGTACAGGCCGAACACCAGCAGGGCGGACGCCACCAGCACGGCGGCGGCGATACCTGCCAGCAGGCCAGGCGCCAACCCCAGTGCGGTCGAGGCTGCCGGCAGGTCGCTCAAGGTTGCCAAGGCGGCGAGGGGGGGCAGCGCGCAGCCCAGCGACAGGCTGGCAAACACGGTCATGCGTGCGACTTCGCCAGCGCCCAGCCCCTGGCGTGCATACAGGCGGTAGCGCACCGAGCCACCCGAAAGCATCGACAGCCCGATGGCGTTGCCAATGGCAAAGGCGCTGAAGCCGCCAAGCACCAGGCTGCGTGCCGGCAGTTTCACGCCGGCATAGCGGCTGGCCGACCACTCGTAACCCAGCAGGATCACGAAGCCGATTACGGTCGCCAGCAATGCACCCAGCACTGACTGGGCCGGTACGCTGAGCATGGCATCGTGCAAGGCATAGATGTCCAGCTCGCTCAGCAGGTGGCGGCAGGCAATCAACGCCATGGTGAACAGCACCAGGGTCACTGCCAGGCCGATGGGCTGGCGGTAGCGGCTCACGCGTTCGAGCAAGGGCAGACGCTGCACGGCACCGGGTAGCGCCGAGGCCAGTGGCACCGGAGGTTCGGGGTTGTGAGAAGTCATGGGTTGCCTCGGGCATGCAGCGCGAGGTTGAGGGGAGGTACGGCCAAGTTAAAGTCCCTTAAGAAAACGTATCCAATGTTACTCCGGCCTCAGGCGCTTTCAGCGGCTTGGCAGGGTTAAAGATAGTTCATCCTGGGCACGATGCCTCAAGCCTGCGTGTTGGCTGGAGGGCGGGGAAAATTGATGCGACGAAAAGCAGGAAGGGCAGAAGCAACAAACCCCGCGCTGCTGTTAAACAGGCGGGGTTTGTTCTGACGAATATGGTTGCGGGAGCCGGATTTGAACCGACGACCTTCGGGTTATGAGCCCGACGAGCTACCAGGCTGCTCCATCCCGCGTCAGTGGGGCGGATTCTACAGCGTGTGGTTTGTATGTCAAGCGCTAAGCTTTGATTTGTCGATGTTTTTCCGATGGCAGTTTCAGTGGACAAAGAAAAAGGCCACTGCGTTAACAGTGGCCTTTTCTTGAACTTGGTTGCGGGAGCCGGATTTGAACCGACGACCTTCGGGTTATGAGCCCGACGAGCTACCAGACTGCTCCATCCCGCGTCTGTGGGGCGCATTCTACAGTTTGCTGAGGGTGTGTCAAGCGCTAAGCTTTGATTTATCAAAGGTTTTTCGGTTTTACTTTTTCGAAGGCAAAGAAAAAGGCCACTGTATGAACAGTGGCCTTTTCTTGAATCTGGTTGCGGGAGCCGGATTTGAACCGACGACCTTCGGGTTATGAGCCCGACGAGCTACCAGGCTGCTCCATCCCGCGCCTGTGAGATCGAATTCTACGGATTTACGCCACAGTGTCAAGCAGTTTCATTGAAAAACCCTTTTTTGTTCAAACCCTTAGCGCTCGTCAGCAGCAAGCGGCTCAGGCGTGACGGGGCTTTCAGGCAGATTGTCGGGTGATGCAGCGGGTGAGGTGTTTCAGGCAGGTCGCATGCGATACTATCTGTATGAATTTACAGTGCTGACGGCCATCCATGTCCTTGCGCAAGATCATCCACGTCGACTGCGATTGCTTCTACGCCGCGATCGAGATGCGTGACGACCCCCGCTTGGCCGGGCGGCCCATGGCGGTTGGGGGCTCGCCTGAGCACCGTGGGGTGATCGCTACCTGCAACTATGAAGCGCGTGCCTATGGTGTGCGCTCGGCCATGTCGTCACGGCATGCACTGAAGCTGTGCCCCGACCTGTTGATCGTCAAGCCGCGCTTCGAGGCCTACCGTGAGGCCTCGCGGGAAATCCATGCGATCTTCCGCGACTACACCGAGCTGATCGAGCCTTTATCGCTGGACGAAGCCTACCTGGATGTAAGTGACAGCCAGTGGTATTCGGGCAGTGCCACGCGCATCGCCGAGGATATCCGCCGGCGTGTCGCCCGCACACTGCATATCACCGTGTCGGCGGGCGTTGCGCCAAACAAGTTCCTGGCCAAGATTGCCAGTGACTGGCGCAAGCCCAACGGGCTGTTCGTGATTACCCCGGGCGAGGTCGAGGCCTTTGTCGCCGCCTTGCCGGTGGCCAGGCTGCATGGGGTGGGCAAGGTGACGGCAGATAAACTGACGCGGCTGGGCATCGAAACCTGCCTTGACCTGCGTGAATGGTCGCGCCTGGCACTGGTGCGTGAGTTTGGCAGCTTTGGCGAGCGTTTGTGGGGGCTGGCGCGGGGTGTAGATGAGCGTGCAGTACACAATGACAGCCGCAGGCAGTCGGTCAGTGTGGAAAACACTTACGACACCGACCTGCCGGACCTGGCCAGTTGCCTGGCGCGGTTACCCGAGCTGCTGGAGAGCCTGAACGAGCGCATCGCCCGTATGGACAGCAGTTATCGGCCGGACAAGCCGTTCGTCAAGGTCAAGTTCCATGACTTCAGCCAGACCACGATGGAGCAGGCAGGGGCCGGGCGGGACCTTGAAAGTTATCGACAGCTTCTGGGGCAGGCGTTCGCCCGGGGTGGCAAGCCGGTGCGCTTGCTGGGGGTAGGGGTGAGGTTGCGCGATTTGCGCGGAGCGCATGAGCAGTTGGAGCTGTTTACGCCTGAATGAAAAGGGGCCGCATAGCGGCCCCTTCTTTTACTGCACGCCCGGATCTGCCACCAACCGGCCAGTGGCCTTGGTCAGCGATTGCAGAAATTCCTGCTGCAGCTCCGGATCGTTGCGAGTCAGCTCGATCAGGCTTTGTTCCATTTCACTGGCTTCTTCTTCAAGGCCCAGCTCCGACAGACGCTTCACCCGATGTACCCACTGGCCGACATCATCATCTTCGAGGTCGTCGAAGATCAGCTCGTGGGCTTCGAGCAGCTTGTTGCGCAAGGTGGCGCTGACCAGCAGGCTGGCATCACCCCGCACCGCGTTGTCCTCGTCGAGTACCTGAAGGTGCAGGGTGCCGACGTGGTTGAGATTCTGCTCGGAGAACGGGCTGTCGAGCAGGTTCAGGCGCAGCACGCCGTTCCTGTCGGTGGTCAGCTCGTGGGTCATCTTGCCGGCTTTGACCTCGACGAGGCGTTCGCTCCAGGGCACGCTGGTCGATTCCTCGCGCTTGCCTTTCTGCACTTCGCTGATCCCGGCCAGGTTCTGCTGGGCACGCCCGTTGGACGGCACGTTCATGAACGGGTTGAGTCCGTCCACGCCATAGCTCAGCCAGTCATGGGTGATGCTTTCCGGCAGGTTGCCCAAAGCGAAGACGTTGACCACGTTGGCGCCGACGCCCGCTACCACGGCCACTGCACCCAGCGGGATCTCGTAGACCTCCCGCCAGGGCTGGTAAGGCGTGTAGCGGTCATAGCGACGGGTGACTTCGAACTCGGTGACTTCGAAGCGCTTTTGCTCATGCACGCGCACACGTCGTTGCGGCAGCTCCATCACCTTCGGCTCGCCGACATCGATCTGCAGGGTGTGCTCGAGCAATTTGCGCTCGACGCGCTCCTCGTGGTCACTGCGCTGGGACATCTGGTTGGCGCAGCCGCTGACGAGCAGGGCGCCGCACAGTGCGGCGCCCCCCAGGGTAAAGGTACTTCGCTTGAACATGATCACTCGTGCATTGGTTATCAGCGGCGAACGCGGGCCTGCAGGAAGCTCAGCACTTCATTGAGCGGCAACGCCTGGGCGTCCTGCTCGGTGCGGTGCTTGTACTCCAGGTTGCCTTCGGCCAGGCCGCGATCGCTGACGACGATGCGGTGTGGGATGCCGATCAGCTCCATGTCGGCAAACTTGATGCCTGGGCTGGTCTTTTTATCGCGGTCGTCCAGCAGCACTTCGAAGCCGGCGGCGGTCAGTTCGGCGTACAGCTTGTCGGTTGCCTCGCGAACCACCTCGGTTTCGTAGCGCAGCGGTACCAGAGCGATCTGGAACGGGGCCAGGGCATCGTTCCAGATGATGCCCTTGTCGTCATAGCTCTGCTCGATGGCAGCGGCGACGACGCGGGACACACCGATACCGTAGCAGCCCATCGACAGAACCACCGGCTTGCCGTTCTCTCCCAGTACCTGGCACTTCAGCGCTTCGCTGTACTTGGTGCCCAGCTGGAAGATGTGGCCCACTTCAATGCCGCGCTTGATCACCAGGGTGCCCTGGCCGTCCGGGCTTGGGTCGCCTTCGACCACGTTACGCAGGTCGGCGACCTGTGGAACCGGCAGGTCGCGCTCCCAGTTCACGCCGAAGTAGTGCTTGTCGTCGATGTTGGCGCCGATGCCGAAGTCGCTCATCAGGGCAACCGAACGGTCGATGATGCATTCCAGCGGCAGGTTCAGCGGGCCGAGCGAGCCGGCACCGGCGCCAATGGCGTCGCGCAGTTCGGCTTCGGTGGCCATGACCAGAGGGTCGGCAACCTGTTCCAGCTTGGTGGCCTTGATTTCGTTCAGCTCGTGGTCGCCGCGAACGATCAGGGCAATCAGCTTGCCTTCTTCAGCGCCGCGCACGATCAGGGTCTTGACGGTCTTCTCGATCGCCAGGCCGTGGTTTTCAACCAGTTGTGCAATGGTCTTGGCCTCTGGCGTGTCGACCAGGCGCAGCTCCTCGGTAGGGGCAGGGCGCACGGTTTCACGCGGGATGGCCTCGGCCTTCTCGATGTTGGCGGCGTAGTCGGAGCTGTCGCTGAAGATCACGTCGTCTTCGCCGGATTCTGCCAGCACGTGGAATTCGTGCGAGTAGCTGCCACCGATCGAGCCGGTGTCGGCCTGCACTGGGCGGAAGTCCAGGCCCAGGCGGGTGAATACGTTGCTGTACGCCTGGTGCATGCGGTCGTAGGTTTCCTGCAGGGAAGCCTGGTCGGCATGGAACGAGTAGGCGTCCTTCATGATGAACTCGCGGCCGCGCATCAGGCCGAAGCGCGGGCGGATCTCGTCACGGAACTTGGTCTGGATCTGGTACATGTTGAGCGGCAGCTGTTTATAGCTGGACAGCTCGTTACGGGCCAGGTCGGTGATGACTTCTTCGTGGGTCGGGCCAACGCAGAAGTCGCGCTGGTGGCGGTCCTTCAGGCGCAGCAGCTCAGGGCCGTACTGTTCCCAGCGACCGGACTCCTGCCACAGCTCGGCAGGCTGGATGCTTGGCATCAGCACTTCCAGGGCGCCGGCGGCGTTCATTTCCTCACGCACCACGGCCTCGACCTTGCGCATTACCCGCAGGCCCATCGGCAGCCAGGTGTACAGGCCGGAGGCCAGTTTGCGGATCATGCCGGCACGCAGCATGAGCTGATGGCTGATGACCACTGCGTCGGCAGGGGTTTCTTTCTGGGTGGCGAGCAAATATTGACTGGTGCGCATGGTTAGCCGTGTCGATTGCCTAAGACGTTGAAATAGCCCCGCATTGTACGGGGGCGAAACGAAGGCGTACAGGATGCCCCAGGGCGGGCCGCTTGTCAGCCAAGAAAAAGCCCGGCGAGATCGCCGGGCTTTTTCAGGTGCGGGGCACTGCAAGCCAGGCTTACAGGATGCTCAGCGGGTACTCCACGATCAGACGCAGTTCGTCGATCGAGCTCGAACCGTAGTAAACGCCGTCGCTGGAGCGGTAGGTGGCCTGACGCACGCGCAAGCTCAGGTCTTTGGCCGGGCCGCTCTGCAGTACGTACTTGACGTCTACGTCGCGTTCCCATTCCTTGCCGTTGTTGGTGCTTTCGGTAGTGGCACCCGAGCCGCGAACATAGCGGGTCATGAAGGTCAGGCCAGGTACGCCGTATTCGGCGAAGTTCAGGTCGTAGCGCGCCTGCCAGGACTTCTCGTCTTCGGCGTTGAAGTCGGAACGGGCAACGGAGTTGGCCAGGAAGATGGTGCCGCCACCGTCGACGCCGTAAGCGTAGTCGCCGTCGCCGCTGACCTTCTGGTAAGCCAGGGTGAAGGTGTGGGCGCCAATGTTGTAGGCGGCCGAGAGGCTGGCTGCAATGTTGTCCAGTTCGTTGCTGCCGTCAGCCTTGCTGACGAATGCGCCGGTCAGGTTGTCGCCGATGGACTTGGTGTCATAGATGTTGAAGTCGAACACCAGGCCTTGCTTGTCGCTGATCGGCAGCGCCCAGTTGATGTTGCCGTACCACTTGCGGAAGTGGTCTTCAATGCGCGAGTAGTAGACGCTGGTGCTGAGGTTGTCGTTGATGGCATAGGTGCCACCGAAGACGTTGGCCTCGGTCAGGCGCAGGCTGTCGTGGTAAGTCTGAGCCTGGGCGTTCAGCGCGGTGAAGTGACCGGCGTGCAGGGTGAGGCCATCGATTTCGTTGCTGGTGATCAGGCCACCTTCAGCGACCTCTGGCAGCAGTCGGCTATCGTCGGTGGCCAGTACCGGCAGGGCGGTGAACTGGTCGCCAAACTTCAGCACGGTATTGGACACGCGCAGTTTTACTGCACCGCCGCCTTCGGAGTAGTCATCTTGCGAACGGCCATCGGAGGCAGTCGGGAACAGGCCGGTGCCGGCGCGGCCTTTGCCGCTGTCCAGTTTCAGGCCCAGCATGCCGATGGCGTCAACGCCGAAGCCTACGGTGCCCTGGGTGAAGCCCGATTCGAAGGTGCCCAGGAAGCCCAGGCCGGTTTCTTCGACGCGGCTCTTGCCGCTGTCGTTGTTACGGAAGTCACGGCTGAAGTACAGCATGCGGGTTTTTACGTTCAGCTTGCTGTCTTCGAGGAAACCTTTGGACTCGTCTTGTGCCGAGGCCATTGCCAACTGCGAGGTCCCTGCCGCAACGGCCAGGGCGATCATGCTCCACTTCATCACGCGCATCGTGATTTGCTCCTTTGGTTTTTAGGAAGAGTACCGCCGCGCCCAAGTGTTTTAGTTATAGGGTGCAGCTCTTTCTTGTTATGTCGGCGAAAATGTATAGCACGCTGACTGTTGTTGGCGATATGGCTATATAGACTCTTTGCGGAACTTTTTTGCCATGTCGCTTTTAGGTATTTCCATGTCGCAAATCACGCCCCGGTTTATGGGCCGTATAACGCCAGCGCTGTTCCTGTCACCGTAACGAATCTGTAACTACGGATTCTGGTTGAGGAAACTCCCTGGTAACCAATGCCGCTGTTGTTATTTGTCGCGTACACCTGCCACTGCAGATGTCGTGCCGACTTGGCGTGAAGTGAATGCAACAAGCGTGCTCAAAATTCGCAACACTTCATGAAATTTTCACAAAATCTGCTACCGAGGGTCGGAAAGTGCCGTAAACACGGGGCGAAGGCTGCCTCGGGGCATGATGGAGTCGAGAATCATTAAAATTTAAAAAGCTGCCATGAAAGTCAATGTGTTACCGCAACTTGTTCATCCAGAGTCGTTTGTGGGGTGACAAGTGTGGTGGCGGCGCGCAGGCGGCCTCATTTTGGTGCGAAAAGTAGCGCTGTGTTACCGGGAATGTGCAAGGTATCCTTGCAGGCCTGTTTTCCGCTTGAAAGCGGGTTGTTTTTGCCTGAAGGAGATATGCCGTGTTCGTCCTGGATTCGCGTTTGCAGCAGGATTCCCTGGTGCTGGGGGAGTTTGCGTTGTGCCAGCTGTTGCTGAGCAAGGATGCCAACTACCCATGGTTCATCCTGGTGCCCAAGCGCGCCGGCATCAGCGAGCTGTTCGAGCTGGAAGCGGCAGAGCAGCAGCAGTTGTGGCAGGAAACCACCCTGCTGGCTGAAGCACTGAAGGCCAGCTACGGCGCCGACAAGATGAACGTGGCCACCCTGGGCAATGTGGTCAGCCAGTTGCACATGCACGTGATCGTGCGCCAGCGTGACGATGCCGCCTGGCCAGCACCGGTGTGGGGCAAGTGCCCGGCCGTGGCCTACCGCGACGACCAGTTGCAAGCCATTCGCCAGCGCGTGCGTGGGCTGCAGCTTGCTGGCTATCAGGAGGCCTGACATGTCGCTGGAATTGCGAATCGTCGAACTGGAAACCCGCCAGGCGTTCCAGGATGACACCCTGCAGGCGTTGAATGATGTGGTGGTCGAGCAGGCGCAGGTGATCGAGCGGCTGAAATTACAGGTGGCCGAACTGATCAAGCGCCATGAAGAGATGGTCGGCCAGTACGGCACCGAAGGTGAAGAGGCACCGCCGCCTCATTACTGATCACAAGAATCCTGGTGGGCGCGGGCATGGCCGCGCCCACCAGGAGCGCTATCGCAAGACAATCAGCGGCGGGTAACTGCCACCACATCTTCGGCCTGCAGGCCCTTGTCGCGGTGCATCACCGAAAACTCCACGCGCTGGCCTTCGACCAGGATGCGGTGGCCTTCGCCGCGTATGGCACGAAAGTGCACGAAGATGTCATCACCCGAATCGCGGGAGATGAAACCAAAGCCTTTCGAGGTGTTGAACCACTTCACCGTGCCGGTATCACGGTTGCCAGCATCCTGGGCGGCATGCTGGTTGCTGCGTGCCTTGCGCGGGCTGCGGGCAAAACCCACCGCCAGGTGCAGGGCCACGGCCAGTGCCGCACAGACCAGCGCCGCGAGGTTGCCCATTTCCGGGCGAGCCAGCAGCGTCAGGGTCTGCAGCACCACCGCCACCACCAGCAAGGCGCAGGCAAGGTGCTGCAACTGCTGACGGGCGCCGCGGTAGTACAGCGGCACGACCGGGGCCAGGACCAGGTTGAGCAGGCCGAGCAGGGCAAGGTAAACCGCGTCGGGTTGTTGCAGGAAGGGTGTTGCATCGGTTTTCAGGCTGGGTATGAGCGATAGCAGCAAGGCTGCCACGCCCGTCACCAGATGGACGATCTTGAACATGGGGTTGGCTCACAGTTGATAAGGCCGATCACAGGAAGAGCTGGCAGCACGGTGCGCATGAGGTGTAGGGCGCGAACACGTGGCAAGCCAGCCTATGCACCCGGCAATGACAGTCCGCACGGGTGGCACGGTGCCTATTTAACAGCAAAGGCGAAGGCTACTCAAACCGCAGGCCTCAGTGGGCGATGTGTTGCGCCATGTCACAGGCAGTGTGGGTCAAGTGTTGCTACAGTGGTCGGCGTCCGCTTGAGTCTCAAGCCTTATGGAAAGGGGAACTTCAATGGCAATCGATATCGGTATCAGTGAAGAAGATCGCAAGTCCATCGTCGATGGGCTGTCCCGCCTGTTGTCGGATACCTACGTGCTGTATCTGAAAACCCATAATTTCCACTGGAACGTCACCGGGCCGTCGTTCCGCACCCTGCACCTGATGTTCGAAGAGCAGTACAACGAACTGGCACTGGCAGTCGATTCGATTGCCGAGCGCATCCGTGCCCTGGGCTTCCCTGCGCCGGGGTCTTATGCATTCTATGCACGGCATTCCTCTATTAAGGAGGAGGAAGGCGTACCCCCGGCGGACGAGATGATCCGCCAGCTGGTCCAGGGCCAGGAGGCCGTGGTGCGTACTGCGCGCAGTATTTTCCCGGTAGTGGACAAGGTCAGTGACGAGCCGACTGCCGACTTGCTGACCCAGCGCATGCAGGTGCACGAGAAAACCGCGTGGATGCTGAGGGTCTTGCTCGACGGCAAGTAATCAACAAGCGGTGCATCCCCGGCAGGTGCAGCACAAGGCTGCGCCTGTCGGTAACTGTGCGGGAAGACTTTGCCGCTGCTCTAAACCTGCTGCCCAGCGCTTCATTGGTCACCTGTTACCGGTGACGAGGAAGAAGGGCGCATGATGCAAGCGAGCAAGCGTGTGGCTGGTCAGGGGAGCTGGCCAGGAAAACAGTGCATTGATCCGTTCAAGGCAGATTTCGATATGTTGCAGACGCAGCCGGTGTCACGTTCGGTGCGGCTCAACGGTTTTTCCACCTGCCTGCGTCTGGAGGCCGTCTACTGGGGCATCCTGGAACGCATCGCCGCCGCCAACCGCTGTTCGGTCAGTGCGGTGTTGTCCTACGTGGACCGCGAAGTGCACCTGCGCCAGGGTGGAGTGCGCAACTTCAGTGGGCTGATTCGGGTAATCTGCGTTGCCTGGCTGCAAGACCCCCCAAGTGTGCGCTGATCGCCTGGCGGGCTGCGCAGTGCTTGCTAACCATATATAATCCCGCTTTTTGCTGCCCTGGCAGCGAGCGTTGTGGTTGACGAGAGACACCCATGCCCCTTTATGACTATCAATGTGCATCCTGCGAGCACCGCATGGAAGCACTGCAGAAGATCAGCGCCGCGCCGCTGACCGATTGCCCGGCCTGCCAGGCGCCGGCGCTGAAGAAGCTGCTGTCGGTGCCAGGCTTCCGCCTGAGCGGTAATGGTTGGTACGAAACCGACTTCAAGACCGGGGCGAAAAAGAATCTTGCAGGCGGCGACAAGGCCGACTGAGTTGAATGCTGTGACCGGGTCTTGCAGTATTAGCCCTCCGGGCGGCCAAGGCCTCCACCGAATACACGAATCACGAGAAGCGAAACCACCATCATGATGCGCAGCCATTATTGCGGCCAACTGAACGAGAGCCTGGACGGCCAGGAAGTCACCCTTTGCGGCTGGGTCCATCGTCGCCGCGACCACGGCGGGGTGATCTTCCTCGACATCCGTGACCGCGAAGGCATGGCCCAGGTCGTGTTCGACCCGGATCGCGCCGAAACCTTCGCCGCCGCCGACCGCGTGCGCAGCGAATACGTCGTGCAAGTCACCGGCAAGGTGCGCAAGCGCCCTGACGGCGCGGTGAATGCCAACATGGCCTCCGGTGCCATCGAGATCCTTGGCTACCAGCTGACCGTGCTCAACGAAGCAGAAACCCCGCCGTTCCCGCTGAACGAATACTCCGACGTCGGCGAGGAAACCCGCCTGCGTTACCGCTTCATCGACCTGCGTCGCCCGGAAATGGCCGAGAAGCTGCGTCTGCGTTCGCGCATCACCACCAGCATCCGTCGCTTCCTCGATGAAAACGGCTTCCTCGACGTCGAAACGCCGATCCTGACCCGTGCCACCCCGGAAGGCGCGCGTGACTACCTGGTGCCAAGCCGTACCCACGCCGGTAGCTTCTTCGCCCTGCCGCAGTCGCCCCAGCTGTTCAAGCAGCTGCTGATGGTCGCCGGCTTCGACCGCTACTACCAGATCGCCAAGTGCTTCCGTGACGAAGACCTGCGTGCTGACCGCCAACCGGAATTCACCCAGATCGACATCGAGACCAGCTTCCTCGATGAAAGCGAGATCATGGGCCTGACCGAGAGCATGATCCGCAAGCTGTTCAAGGAAGTGCTGGACCTGGAATTCGGCGAATTCCCGCACATGACCTTCGAAGAAGCCATGCGCCGTTACGGCTCCGACAAGCCAGACCTGCGTAACCCGCTGGAGCTGGTCGACGTTGCCGACCAGCTGAAGGATGTCGACTTCAAGGTATTCGCAGGTCCGGCCAACGATCCGAAGTGCCGCGTTACCGCCCTGCGCGTGCCTGGCGCCGCCAGCATGCCGCGCAGCAAGATCGACGAGTACACCAAGTTCGTTGGCATCTACGGTGCCAAGGGCCTGGCGTACATCAAGGTCAACGAGCGCGCCAAGGGCGTCGAAGGCCTGCAGTCGCCGATCGTCAAGAACATCCCTGAAGCCAACCTCAACGTGATCCTCGATCGCGTTGGCGCGGTCGATGGCGACATCGTTTTCTTCGGTGCCGACAAGTTCAAGATCGTCAGCGAGGCCCTGGGCGCACTGCGCATCAAGGTCGGAAACGACTTCAACCTGCACACCTGCGAGTGGGCACCGATGTGGGTCGTCGACTTCCCGATGTTCGAAGAGAACGAAGACGGCAGCTTCACCGCGCTGCACCACCCGTTCACCGCGCCGAAGTGCTCGCCGGAAGAGCTTGAGGCCAACCCGGCCACAGCCCTGTCCCGTGCCTACGACATGGTCCTGAACGGTACTGAACTGGGTGGCGGTTCGATCCGTATCCACCGCAAAGAGATGCAACAGGCTGTGTTCCGCCTGCTGGGCATCGAAGCGGCGGAACAGGAAGAGAAGTTCGGCTTCCTGCTCGACGCCCTGAAGTTCGGTGCGCCGCCGCACGGTGGCCTGGCCTTTGGTCTGGACCGCTTGGTCATGCTGATGACCGGCGCCCAGTCGATCCGTGAAGTGATCGCCTTCCCGAAAACCCAGAGCGCCGCGTGCGTCATGACTCAGGCCCCTGGCCTGGTCGACGCCAAGGCCCTGCGCGAGCTGCACATCCGACTGCGCGAACAGACCAAGGTCGAGTAAGCGGTCCCCGGGCGCATCCACATGGATGCGCCTTTGCGTTTCGGCGCAGGTATTTTCCCGTCCCGCCCCGTACAGGGGCGGGGCTGTTTGTGATTCAAAGTATTCGGAGTCGTTATGGCTGGTCATTCCAAGTGGGCGAACATCAAGCACCGCAAAGAGCGCCAGGATGCCAAGAGAGGCAAGGTCTTCACCAAGTGGATCCGCGAGCTGACGGTCGCTGCCAAGCAGGGCGGCCCTGACCCGGCATCCAACCCGCGCCTGCGTCTGGCGCTGGACAAGGCCTTGGGCGCCAACATGAGCCGCGACATCATCGATCGCGCCGTGGCCCGTGGTGCCGGCACCAACGAAAGCGACAACGTCGAAGAGCTCAGCTACGAAGGTTACGGTCCGGGTGGCGTGGCGATCATGGTCGAGGCCATGACCGACAACCGCAACCGCACCGCCGCCGCCGTGCGGCATGCCTTCACCAAGTGTGGCGGCAACCTGGGTACCGACGGCTCGGTGGCCTACCTGTTCGAGCGCAAGGGGCAGATCAGTTTTGCCCCGGGCGTGGATGAAGACGCGCTGATGGAAGCGGCGATGGAAGCCGATGCTGATGACGTGGTGGCCAACGATGACGGCTCGTTCGACGTGTTTACCTCGTTCAACAGCTTCTATGCCGTGCGTAACGCCCTGGAAGAGGCTGGTTTCAAGGCCGATGACGCAGAAATCGTCATGCAGCCGACCACCAGTGCCGAGCTCGACCAGGACGGTGCTGAAAAGGTGCTCAAGCTGATCGACATGCTCGAAGACCTGGATGACGTGCAGAACGTCTACTCCAATGCCCAGATTTCCGACGAGATCATGGAAAATATCGGCTAAGGTCTCCTGACCCTTCGCGTCAAGGCTGCTATTGGGGCCGCTGCGCAGCCCATCGCCGGCAAGCCAGCTCCCACAGGTACAGTGCACTTCTTCAGGCCTGCACTGTACTCGTGGGAGCTGGCTTGCCGGCGATAGGTCGCGCAGCGGCCCTAATGGTCTTGAACCGTGAGCTTTGAACGACAGGCACTATGACTCTGATTCTTGGTATCGACCCCGGTTCGCGCATCACCGGCTACGGCGTAGTACGCCAGACCGCCCGTGGTTGCGAGTACGTGGCGTCGGGCTGTATCCGCACCGGCAGCGGCGAGTTGCACGAGCGGCTGCAGATCGTTTTTCGTGGTGTCAGTGAAATCATCGCCCAGCACGAACCGGTGACCATGGGCATCGAGCGGGTGTTCATGGCGCGCAACGCCGACTCGGCGCTGAAGCTCGGCCAGGCCCGCGGCGCGGCTATCGTCGCTGCCGCCGAAGCCGGCCTGGAAATCGCTGAATACAGCGCCACACAGGTCAAGCAAGCGGTGGCCGGCACCGGTGGGGCCAACAAGGAGCAGGTGATGATGATGGTCATGCACCTGCTGAAACTGACGCAAAAGCCGCAGATCGACGCCTCCGACGCTTTGGCTATCGCGTTGTGCCACGCCCACACCCGTTCCAGCCTGGTGCCCCATGGCCTGGCGACGGCGCGGCGGCGCGGCGGGCGCTTGCGTCTGTAGGCGCTTCATGCGCTGATACACATTTTGTTCGGGTGGTGCGTTCACCCGTTGCATTTGCTGATAGGGTTGAGCGGTCTTTGACCGGCTCCCCGAGAGGAAGGATCGGAACGTGATTGGACGTTTGCGCGGCACCCTGGCGGAGAAACAGCCGCCGCACCTGATTATCGACGTCAACGGCGTGGGTTACGAACTGGAAGTTCCCATGACCACGCTGTACCGTCTGCCCAAGGTGGGCGAACCCGTCACCGTGCACACCCATCTGGTCGTGCGCGAAGACGCCCACTTGCTCTATGGTTTTGCCGAAAAGCGCGAGCGCGAGCTGTTCCGCGAGCTCATCCGGCTTAACGGCGTGGGCCCGAAGCTGGCACTGGCGCTCATGTCCGGCCTGGAAGTCGACGAGCTGGTGCGCTGCGTGCAAGCCCAGGACACCTCGGCCCTGGTACGCGTGCCCGGTGTCGGCAAGAAAACCGCCGAACGCCTGCTGGTCGAGCTCAAGGACCGCTTCAAGGCCTGGGAAACCTCCCCGGCCATGTTCACCCTGGTGTCCGATGGCCCGCTGCCGGCCGCCAGCGAGTCGAGCGCCGAGGCTGATGCCGTCAGCGCCCTGGTCTCGCTGGGCTACAAGCCGCAGGAAGCCAGCAAGGCGATCGCCGCGATCAAAGACAAGGCCGGCCTGAGCAGTGAAGAGCTGATCCGCCGCAGCCTTAAAGGGATGATTACCAAGTGATCGAAGCCGACCGCCTGATTGCCGCCAGTGGCCGCGACCGCGAAGAGGTCCAGGACCGTGCGATTCGCCCGCTGAGCCTGGACGACTACATCGGCCAGCCGGTGGTGCGCGAGCAGATGGCGCTGTTCATCCAGGCCGCCCGTGGCCGCAGCGAGTCGCTCGACCACACGCTGATCTTCGGCCCGCCGGGGCTGGGCAAGACTACCCTGGCCAACATCATTGCCCATGAAATGGGTGTGTCGGTGAAGAGCACCTCGGGGCCGATCCTGGAGCGCCCGGGCGACCTGGCGGCCATGCTGACCAACCTCGAACCGCACGACGTGCTGTTCATCGACGAGATCCACCGGCTGTCGCCGGTCGTCGAAGAGGTGCTGTACCCGGCCATGGAGGACTTCCAGCTCGACATCATGATCGGCGAAGGGCCGGCGGCCCGTTCGATCAAGCTCGACCTGCCACCGTTTACCCTGGTGGGGGCTACCACCCGTGCAGGCATGCTCACCAACCCGTTGCGTGACCGCTTCGGTATTGTCCAGCGCCTGGAGTTCTACAGCGACAAGGACCTGGCCACCATCGTCAGCCGTTCGGCCAACATCCTTGGCCTGGTCATCGAAGACCAGGGCGCCTACGAGATTGCCCGGCGTGCCCGTGGCACGCCACGTATCGCCAACCGCCTGCTGCGCCGCGTGCGCGACTACGCCGAGGTGCGCGGCAAGGGCCAGATCACCAAAGCCGTGGCCGACATGGCGCTGAACCTGCTGGATGTCGACGAACGTGGCTTCGACCATTCCGACCGCCGCCTGCTGTTGACCATGATCGAGAAGTTCGATGGCGGCCCGGTAGGGGTGGACAACCTGGCTGCGGCCATCAGCGAAGAGCGTCATACCATCGAAGATGTGCTGGAGCCGTACCTGATCCAGCAGGGCTACATCATGCGCACGCCGCGCGGTCGCGTGGTCACCCGGCATGCCTACCTGCACTTTGGCCTGAATATTCCCGGGCGTTTGGGGGAGGGCGGTGATTTTTCCGAGCCAGGCGATGAATGACAGATCAAAAGCGACTTTTCGTGGTCCTACCGCTGGCATGCCAAGGGTGCGCTGGCAATAAGACATTAATGAAGAAAAAACAGTTGCCACAGCGGATTGGCAAGCTGAGGAGTAAGCACTAGAGTATGCGCGCGCAAAATCAGCTCGAACCGTTCGCACACCGTTGTCGCGTCTATTACGAAGATACCGATGCGGGCGGCGTGGTGTACTACGTCAACTACCTGAAATTCATGGAGCGCGCGCGCACCGAACGCCTGCGGCATCTGGGTTTTTCCCAGTCGCAGCTGGCCGAAGACAACCTGCTGTTCGTGGTCCATTCCAGCGAAGCGCGCTACCACGCGCCGGCGCGGCTGGACGACGCGTTGCGGGTGACCGCGCAAGTACTTGAACTCAATCGCGCCAGCCTGCGCTTTGTACAGCAGGTCTGGCGGGAAAAGGATGAAACGCTGCTCTGCGAAGGGCAGTTCCTGGTGGCCGCCGTGCGCGCCGACACTTTCAAACCCCGAGCCATACCCCCCCAGCTGCGCGACGCCTTGGCGGCGGACGGCTCGGGTAACCAATCGAATGCAGGAGAATAAGCGTGGAAGCTAACGTCGTCGACCATACCTCCATGTGGAGTCTGGTCAGCAATGCCAGCGTAGTGGTACAGCTGGTAATGCTGATCCTGGTGGCCGCCTCGGTCACCTCATGGATCATGATTTTCCAGCGCAGCACCATGCTGCGCGCCGGTCGTCGTGCGCTGGATGCCTTCGAGGAACGCTTCTGGTCGGGCATTGACCTGTCCAAGCTGTACCGTCAGGCAGGCAGCAACCCAGACCCGGATTCCGGCGTCGAGCAGGTGTTCCGTGCCGGCTTCAAAGAGTTCTCGCGCCTGCGTCAGCAGCCGGGCGTTGACCCGGACGCCGTCATGGAAGGCGTTGGCCGTGCCATGCGCGTAGCCATTTCGCGCGAGGAAGAAAAACTCGAGCAGAGCCTGCCGTTCCTGGCCACCGTCGGTTCCACCAGCCCGTACATCGGCCTGTTCGGTACCGTATGGGGGATCATGAACTCCTTCCGCGGCCTGGCCAGCGCCCAGCAGGCCACCCTGGCAACCGTTGCCCCGGGTATCGCTGAAGCGCTGATCGCCACCGCCATCGGCCTGTTCGCAGCAATCCCGGCGGTAATCGCCTACAACCGTTTTGCCGCGCGCAGCGAAGTGCTGATCGGTCGTTACTACACCTTCGCCGACGAGTTCCAGGCGATCCTGCACCGCAAAGTGCACACCAGCGAAGAGTAATCAGGTAGAAGCCCATGGCCCGAGTTCGCCACAAACGCAAGCCCGTCGCCGAGATGAACGTGGTGCCCTACATCGACGTGATGCTGGTGCTGCTGGTCATCTTCATGGTGACGGCGCCCATGCTCAACCAGGGCGTGAAAGTCGACCTGCCCAAGGTTTCCAGTGAAGCCTTGCCGCAGGACAACAACGTCCAGATCCTCACCATCTCCATCAAGGCCGACAAGACCTACTACTGGAACCTTGGCAGCGAAGTCGATACCGACAAGCAGATGGACAAGGCCATGACCTTGCCCGACATGACCAATGCAGTGACCAAGATCATTGCTGCCGGCCGTGACCAGGGCAAGCAGACCCAGGTGTTCATTCGTGGCGACAAGGCTGTCGACTATGGCGCGGTCATGGGTGCCATGGGCGGGTTGCAGAAGGCCGGTGTCGGTAACGTTGGCCTGATTACCGAGGCGCCCTGATGCAACAGCGAGAGCCATCCGCCTCGGAAAGCTACTTCTGGCCCAGTGTCTGGGCCATTGGCCTGCATGTGCTGGTGTTTGCCATGCTGTTCGTCAGTTTCGCCATGACGCCTGAGCTGCCGCCTTCCAAGCCGATCGTTCAGGCTACCCTGTACCAGCTCAAGTCCAAGAGCCAGGCGACCACCCAGACCAATCAGAAGATTGCCGGGGAAGCGAAGAAAACCGCTTCGCGCCAGACCGAAGTCGAGCAGCTGGAGCAGAAGAAGGTCGAGCAGGAGGCCGTGAAGGCCGCGGAACAAAAGAAGGCCGACGCCGCTCAAAAGGCCGAGGAGGCTCGCGAAGCCGCCGAGGCGAAAAAAGCCGAGGACGCTGCCAAGGCTGCCGAAGCCGCCAAGGCTAGCGAGGCCAAGAAAGCCGCAGAAGCCAAGAAGGCCGATGAGGCGAAGAAGGCCGCCGAGAAGCAGCAGGCCGACATCGCCAAGAAGAAGGCCGAGGAAGAAGCCAAGAAAAAAGCCGAAGAAGAGGCCAAGAAAGAGGCCGCTGAAGAGGCGAAGAAACAAGCCGCCGAGGACGCCAAGAAAAAGGCAGCCGAAGAGGCCAAGAAGAAAGCAGCCGAGGACGCCAAGAAGAAAGCGGCGGCCGAGGACGCGAAGAAGAAGGCAGCTGAAGAGGCCAAGAAAAAGGCCGCTGCAGACGCCCAGAAGAAAAAGGCACAGGAAGCGGCCCGCAAGGCGGCAGAAGACAAGAAAGCCCAGGCCCTGGCCGAGCTGTTGTCCGACACCACCGAGCGGCAGCAGGCGCTGGCCGACGAGCAGGGTGACCAGGTGGCCGGCGACTTCGACGACCTGATCCGTATGCGCGCGGCCGAGGGCTGGGCGCGTCCGCCTTCCGCGCGCAAGGGCATGACGGTGGTCCTGCAGATCAACATGTTGCCGGACGGTACCATCACCAGTGTCAGCGTGGCCCGTTCCAGTGGTGACGGCCCGTATGACAGTTCGGCGGTGGCTGCGGTGAAGAACATTGGTCGTTTGACCGAGATGCAGGGTATGAAGCCGAGCGATTTCAACCAATATCGTTCGTTCAAGATGACATTTACACCTGAGGATCTAGCGTTGTGATTAAACGTCTGAGAGGACTGCTGGTCATGCTGTGCTGCGTGGCAGGCATGGCCGTGGCAGAGGAAAAGAACATCCTGGTCACCAGCGGCAGCGACCGGGCAACGCCCATCGCGGTAGTGCCGTTCGGTCTGCAAGGTGGTAGCGTGCTGCCCGAGGACATTGCCGACATCATCGGCAACGACCTGCGCAACTCCGGCTACTACTCGCCGATTCCACGGCAGAACATGATCAGCCAGCCATCGCAGGCCAGCGAAGTCATCTTCCGTGACTGGAAAGCGCTGGGTGCCCAGTACGTGATGGTCGGCAGCATCGTGCCTTCGGGCGGTCGCCTGCAGGTGCAGTACGCCCTGTTCAACGTCGCCACCGAGCAGCAAGTGCTGACCGGCAGCGTCGCGGGCAGCACCGACCAGCTGCGTGACATGGCGCACTACATTGCCGACCAGTCGTTCGAGAAGCTCACCGGCATCAAGGGTGCGTTCTCTACCCGCATGCTGTACGTGACGGCCGAGCGTTTCTCCACCAACAATACCCGCTACACCCTGCAGCGTTCGGACTACGACGGTGCGCGTGCGGTCACCCTGCTGCAATCGCGTGAGCCGATCCTGTCGCCACGCTTTGCGCCAGATGGCAAGCGTATCGCCTATGTGTCGTTCGAACAGAGACGCCCGCGCATCTTCATTCAGAACATCGATACCGGCCGCCGCGAGCAGGTGACCAACTTCGAAGGCCTGAACGGCGCGCCAGCCTGGTCGCCGGACGGTTCGCGCCTGGCGTTCGTGCTGTCGAAAGACGGCAACCCGGACATTTATGTGATGAACGTGGCATCGCGTCAGATCAACCGGGTTACCGCAGGCCCAGGTATCAACACCGAGCCGTTCTGGGGTAAAGATGGCAATACCCTTTACTTCACCTCCGACCGTGGCGGCAAACCGCAGATCTACAAACAGTCGGTCAGCGGTGGTGGTGCCGAGCGCGTAACCTTCGTGGGCAACTACAACGCCAACCCGAAACTGTCCGCTGACGAAAAGACCCTGGTGATGATCCATCGCCAACAGGGCTTTACCAACTTCAAAGTGGCGGCGCAGGACTTGCAGCGCGGAAGTGTAAAGATTCTCTCGGAAACAAGTCTTGATGAGTCTCCCACTGTTGCGCCAAACGGCACCATGCTAATCTACGCCACCCGCCAGCAGGGCCGGGGAGTCTTGATGCTCGTGTCGCTTAATGGCCGCGTGAGGCTCCCACTTCCTACCGCTCAAGGCGAAGTCAGAGAACCGTCCTGGTCCCCTTACCTGAACTGATTGCGGCGTAATACGTTTTGCTTAACACACTGGGGTTTCATTAGGAGTTTCACGATGGAAATGCTGAAGTTTGGTAAATTCGCTGCGCTGGCTCTGGCCATGGCCGTAGCTGTAGGTTGCTCCTCGAAGGGCGGTGACAACGCAGGCGAAGGCGCTGCTGTAGATCCGAACGCTGGCTACGGTGCCAACACTGGCGCTGTTGACGGTTCCCTGAGCGAAGAAGCCGCCCTGCGCGCAATCACCACCTTCTACTTCGAATACGACAGCTCGGACCTGAAGCCAGAAGCCATGCGCGCTCTGGACGTTCACGCCAAGGACCTGAAGTCCAACGGCAACCGCGTTGTCCTGGAAGGCAACACCGACGAGCGCGGCACCCGCGAGTACAACATGGCTCTGGGTGAGCGTCGTGCCAAGGCCGTTCAGCGTTACCTGGTTCTGCAGGGCGTTTCCCCTGCTCAGCTGGAACTGGTCTCCTACGGTGAAGAGCGTCCTGTTGCCACTGGCAACGACGAGCAATCCTGGGCTCAGAACCGTCGCGTAGAACTGCGTAAGTAAGTTCTTATGCGTATGTGCCGCCGTGTAGTAACCGTCCTCGCACTCAGCCTGCCGCTCGCGGCCTGGGCTGAGGTCCCTGTAGTAGATGACAACGCAGGCAGCTATCCGCCTGTGGGTTATGGCACGAGCGGCGCCTATGCCGGGTCAGGGGCTTCGGCCCCTGCCTCTGCACAAGGCCAGCTGTTCATGCAGCTGCAACAGATGCAGGACCAGCTTTCCCGCCAGCAAGGCATCATCGAAGAGCTGCAGAACGATGTGTCGCGCATGAAGCAGGAAAACCTGGAGCGATACCAGGACCTGGACCGTCGCATCAACAGTGGCGCTGCACCTGCCGCGACCCCTGACAATTCCTCCGGTGGTGGTGCTTCAAATGCCGCCCCCGATGCAGCAGCTGGTGCTGCTGCGCAACAACCGGCCGCCAGTAGCGAGCCCGGCGATCCAGCGAAAGAGAAGCTCTACTACGATGCTGCTTTCGACCTGATCAAACAGAAAGACTTTGACAAGGCCAGCCAGGCGTTCAATGCCTTCCTGCGCAAGTACCCCAACAGCCAGTACGCCGGCAACGCGCAGTACTGGCTGGGTGAAGTGAACCTGGCCAAAGGCGATCTGCCAGGTGCCAGTCAGGCCTTCGCCCAGGTCAGCCAGAAGTATCCCAAGCACAGCAAAGTGCCGGATTCGCTCTACAAACTGGCCGACGTCGAGCGCCGCATGGGCCATACCGACAAGGTCAAGGGCATCTTGCAGCAGGTCATCACCCAGTACCCCGGCACCTCCGCCGCGCAGCTGGCCCAGCGTGACTTGCAGAAGCTCTGAGCCCTGTAGCTGTACCGCTCGAAAGAAACCCGCGCCAGTCGCGGGTTTTTTCGTTAGAATCACTGCCCTTTTTTCGTAAACACGCTGCTGCGGATAACGCCATGTCGAGTCCGCGACAGTGCCTGACGGAGGCGGACAGCCTGTTTAGCTGTCACGCCCGTGGCGAGCATGCAAGACACATTACGCATCACAGAAGTCTTTTACTCTTTGCAGGGTGAAACGCGAACGGCTGGCTTGCCCACCGTATTCGTGCGCCTTACCGGCTGCCCCCTGCGCTGCCAGTACTGCGACAGTGCCTATGCCTTCACTGGCGGCACTATTCGTACCCTGGATTCGATCCTTGAGCAGGTTGCCGGCTTCAAGCCCCGCTACGTCTGTGTCACCGGTGGCGAGCCACTGGCTCAGCCCAACGCCTTGCCGTTGCTGCAGCGCCTGTGTGATGCCGGTTACGAGGTGTCGCTGGAAACCAGTGGTGCGCTGGATATCGCGGGCACCGACACCCGCGTCAGCCGCGTTGTCGACCTGAAGACCCCGGGTTCCGAAGAATCGCACCGTAACCGCTACGAGAACATCGAGCAGCTGACCCGCAACGACCAGGTCAAGTTTGTCATCTGTTCCCGTGAGGACTATGACTGGGCGGTTTCCAAGCTGATCCAGTACAACCTGGCTGAGCGTGCCGGTGAGGTGTTGTTCTCGCCGAGCCACCACCAGGTGAGTGCCAGCGACCTGGCCGACTGGATCGTTGCCGACAACCTGCCTGTACGTTTCCAGCTGCAGTTGCACAAGCTGCTGTGGAACGACGAACCCGGACGTTGATTGAGAGTAAAAAGCACATGACTGAGAAACGCGCGGTAATCCTGTTGTCTGGCGGCCTCGACTCGGCCACCGTCGTAGCCATGGCCAAGGCCGAAGGCTACAGCTGCTACACCATGAGCTTCGACTATGGCCAGCGCCACCGGGCCGAGCTGAATGCGGCTGCCCGTGTCGCCCAGGACCTGGGCGTGGTCGAGCACAAGGTCATCGGCCTGAACCTGGACGGTATCGGTGGTTCGGCGTTGACCGACAGCAGCATCGACGTGCCGGAAGCCCCGAGCGAAGGCATCCCGGTCACCTACGTGCCGGCGCGTAATACCGTGTTCCTGTCGCTGGCCCTGGGCTGGGCAGAAGTGCTGGAGGCGCGTGACATCTTCATCGGCGTCAATGCCGTGGATTACTCCGGTTACCCCGATTGCCGCCCCGAGTTCGTCGAAGCCTTCGAGCGCATGGCCAACCTGGCAACCAAGGCCGGTGTAGAAGGGCAGGGATTCCGTATTCAGGCGCCGCTGCAGAACCTGAGCAAGGCTCAGATCGTGCAGGCCGGCATGGCCCGTGGCGTGGATTACAGCCTGACCGTTTCCTGCTATCAGGCCGACGATGACGGCCGCGCCTGTGGCAAATGCGACAGCTGCCGCCTGCGCGCCGACGGCTTCAAGGCGGCCGGTGTAGCAGACCCGACGCGGTATTTTTGAAAATTCTTTGATGGAGTGTTGATTTCTCGTTAGAAATCAGTATTATACGCGCCATCAATCGGGTCGTTAGCTCAGTTGGTAGAGCAGTTGGCTTTTAACCAATTGGTCGTAGGTTCGAATCCTACACGACCCACCATACGCAGTACGAAAAAGCCCGCTACCAGAAATGGTCGCGGGCTTTTTCGTTTTCGGCATCCTGGGGCCGCTTTGCGGCCCTATCGCGACACAGCGCCCCCCTGCTTACTCAGCCCACTCCGGGTCGCCGGTGAACACCACCGTCAGCCAGCGGTCCGGCCCTTCGCCGCCTACGGCATCACCAATCTCGTTACGCCACGTATCCCATTCATCGATGGTCTTCGCGGCCATTGTCTTTGGCACGATGAAATACAACTCGATCTCCCGTGAGCGCCCGACCTTGGCGACATAGGCGCGGTACGACTGCAGCCCGTGGCGGGCGACGAAGGCCTTGGCCACTTCATCGACGTGCAGCTTGAGGTCGCCGGGGGTAACCAGAAAGATTTCAGATAGCGCCTGACGGACCACTGACAGCGGCAGCGGAATGATCACCAGGCACACCAGCGCCAGTACCGCCGGGTCGATGTACGGCGACACCCACTCCAGCGACGTGCCTTGCACCGCGTAACCAAAGCAGAAGGCGATCAACAGCGCGGCAGTGATGCTGGCCGACATCACCCAGCCCTTGACGTCCATGCGCACGAAGTCTGACTTCAGCTTGCGATTGGCGCGGGCTTCGACGACGGCGATGGTGACGCAGGTGATCACGGTCAGTACCGCATAGACCATGGCAATGCCGAACTCCAGGTGGCGGCCGCCTTCGAGCAGGCTGCTGACGGCGTTGATCAGCGCGTAGATGGCCACACCGCTTAGCAGGATGCCGTTGAGTGCCAGCACCATCGGTTCCAGGTGCCAGAAGCCCATGGTGAAGCGCTCGCGCAGCTTGCGCGACATTTGCACGCTGGTGGTGTGTGAGGTGATCAGCTTGACCACTACAAGCGACAGGCCGCTCATGCTGGCGTCGACCAACGAATACACGCCGTCGAAGACGATGGAGAACGACCCGGAAGCCAGGCCGAAGGCGATACCGATGGTGGCGATGAACAGGGTGACGGCAATCGAGGTACGTAACAGGCCCTGTTCGCTGGTGATGTCGAAGAAGGTGGATCGGGTTGGATTAGGCATAAGTTGTGCTCAAAATAACAATGGTGCGGTGCCTGTCAGGGCCTCATCGCGGGCACGCCCGCTCCCACAGGAACTGCACGGCCCCTTAGGGTTACGCCGAGCGTGTGGGAGCGGGCGTGCCCGCGAAGAGGCCCTGACAGGCTAAACGCGAAACTGCTCCATCAGCGCCTGCTGCTGGTTGGCCAGCCGGTTCAGGGCTTGGCTGATGCGTGCTGATTCATCGGCCTGCCCGGCCAGCGATTCTGTCACATCTCGAATGCCGGCCACGTTACGGTTCACTTCCTCGGCCACCGCGCTCTGCTCTTCCGCCGCCGAGGCAATCTGCAAGTTCATGTCGCTGATCACCGCCACGGCCTCGCCAATACGCTGCAGTGCCGGTAATGCCTGCTCCATGCGTGCGGCGCTGTCCTGGGCCTGGCGTTGGCCTGCATGCATGGCCCCCACCACATCCTGGGTACCTTGTTGCAGGCCTTCGATGACCTGGCGAATTTCCTCCACCGACACCTGCGTGCGCTGGGCCAGGCCGCGCACCTCATCGGCGACCACGGCAAAACCACGCCCGGCTTCGCCAGCGCGCGCAGCTTCGATGGCAGCATTGAGTGCCAGCAGGTTGGTCTGCTCGGCGATGGTGCGAATCACCTCCAGCACCGAGCCGATCTGGCCGCTGCGGCCTTCGAGTGCTCGCGCCTCGTCCATGGCCGTGTTCATGCCGGCAGCCAGGCGATCGATGCCCTCGCGGGTGCTGTCGATCAGTTGCAGGCCTTCGCGGCTGGCCTGGTCGGCGGCACGTGCGGCCTGGGCTGCTTGCGATGCGTTGTGGGCGACATCCAGGGCAGTGGCGCTCATCTCGTTGGCTGCCGTGGCTACTTGTTCGATTTCACGGTGCTGTTGCTGCATGCCATTGCTGGTCTGGCTGGCGATGGCGGCCGACTGGTCGGCGGTGCCACGGGCCTCCTGCAGCGAGCCTTTGACTTGGGCAATAACCGGCTGCAGCTTGTCGAGGAAGCGGTTGAACCAGTGGGTGAGCTGGCCCAGTTCGTCCTGGCGGGCGTAGTCCAGGCGGCGCGTGAGGTCGCCTTCACCGCTGGCAATGTCTTGCAGGCGTGCGGCCACGGCCAGGATTGGCCGGGTAACGCCGCGTGCGGTCAGCCACACCAGCAGCAAACCTGCGATGGCGGCGCCGAGGCCGATCAGCAGGCTGGTGAGGTTGGCATTCTGGTTGTGCGCATCCAGGCGCTGGTTTAGGGCCACGGCGGGTGCCTGCAGCACGCTTTCTGGCAGCTCCAGCAACACCTGCCAAGGCGCGGCGTCAGGGATGGGGGCGAAGGGGTGGGCTACGCGCAGCAGGCCGTCGGCCACCGTATTGTCCATGGGTTTGCCGAGCGCGCTGGCATCGCGGCTGTTGCCTGCCAGCAGGCCGGCTGCGCTGGCGATGCTGACATGGCCCTGGCCATCAAACAGCTCGCGGCGGCCGTCCAGGCTCAGTTGCTGCAGGTTGGCCAGGCCGATGTCCAGGCCGACCACGCCGACCACCTTGCCATGCTCCAGCAGCGGCAGGGCAATGCTGGTCATCAGCACTTGGCGGCCATTGACCTCGTCGAGGTAGGGTTCCAGCATGCAGGTACTGGCGGTGTCTTGCGGGCAGGTAAGCCAGCGGTTCTTCGCCGCGCCGTTGCTGCCGACGCTGGCATCGCCGAGCATCGCTTCTGGCATGGCCTCACGCTCCAGGGTGCCGGGGCGCGGCTGCGACCAGTACAACGAGAAACGCCCGCTTTCATTGCTGCCCAAGGCGTCCTGGCCGAGGTACTGGCTGTCCTGCTGGTCCAGCGCGTCGGGCTGGAACACCAGGTACAGGCCGATCACATCCGGGTTGCCGGCCAGGCTGGCACGGGCCTGGCGTGTCAGCTCGGCGCGAAGGTCACTGCCGCCTCGGGCCTTGAGCACCTGCACCATGCGGGCAAAGCCATTGCCGTACTGGTAGGCGTCCATGAAGTAGCGCTGCACCCGCAGGGCCTGGGTTTCGGCATGGGCCTGCAGGCGCTGGCGCGCGCTGCTGTCGAGCATGGCGGTGTTGGCCTGGTTGACCAGCGCAGCGCTACGCCGCGCCTGGGTCAGTGACGTGGCTACCAGCAGGGCGACGATGGCCAGCAGGCACAGGCCGGCGAGCAGGGTGATCTTCCACTGGATGGAGAGGCGACGCAGCGGCATGAGGGCTTTCCTTTTCGATCAAGTACAACGCCCGCGGTCAGGCGCGGGCGTTGTTGGCAGCGTGGGTCATTCGGCAACGTAGTTGGGCGGTGCCGACCGGAAGGCTTTGGTCAGCCAACCCAGGTAGATCAATCCGACCGCCGCCCAGATGCCGCCGAACATCAGCGAATGCGCGTTCAGGTCCAGCCACAGCGAGACGATGATGCAGAAACCTATGGTCGGCAGCACCAGGTACTTCAGCTGGTTGGCCAGGCCCCGGCGGTTGCCTTCGCGCAGGTAGCAGTGGTTGATCACGGACAGGTTGACGAAGCTGAACGCAACCAGCGCACCGAAGTTGATGATGGAGGTGGCGGTGACCAGGTCGAAGAAGATCGCCGACAGCGCAACCAGCCCCACCACGGCAATGTTCAGCACCGGCGTCTTGTAGCGCGAGTGCAGGCGGGCAAAGAGGCTGGCCGGGATCACGTTGTCGCGGCCCATCACGTACAGCAGGCGCGACACGCTGGTCTGGGAGGCCAGGCCCGACGCAATGGTGTTGATCACCGTGCAGGCGATGAAAATCGACTGGAACAGCTTGCCGCCAACGTACAGGGCGATTTCCGGCAGGGCCGCTTCCTGGTCGTGGAAGCGCGCCATGGTCGGGAAGTAGGCCTGGATGAAATACGACACGGTGATGAACACCACGCCACCGATCAGCGCGGTGAGGAAGATCGCCCGCGGGATGGTCTTGGCCGGGTCGCGGGTTTCTTCGGACAGGCAGGTGACCGCGTCGAAGCCCAGGAACGAGAAACACAGGATGGTCGCACCGGCAGCCAATGCACTCAGGTGCGTCTGGTTGTCGGCGAACGGCAGCAGGCTCCAGGTGGTGCCCAGCCCTTCACCCTGGCCCAGGCCGCGCACGCACAGGTAGATGAACACGGCGATGATCGCCACCTGCACGCCCACGAACAGCAGGTTGAAGTGCGCCACCAGGTTTACGCTGCGCATGTTGATCAGGCTGATCAGGCTGACGAAGCCGACCACCCATATCCACTCCGGTACTTCGGGGAACATGGCCGAGAGGTACAACTTGGCCAGCAGCGCGTTGACCATTGGCAGCAGCAGGTAATCCAGCAGCGACGACCAGCCGACCAGGAAGCCCACATGCGGGTTGATCGCGCGTTGGGTGTAGGTGTACGCCGAGCCCGACTGCGGGAAGCGCTTTACCAGGGTGCCGTAGCTCACGGCGGTGAACAGGATGCCCGCCAGCGCCAGGATGTAGGCGCTGGGCACATGGCCGGCGGTGATCCCGCTGACGATGCCGAAGGTGTCGAACACGGTCATCGGGGTCAGGTAGGCCAGGCCGATGATGATCACGTGCCAGAGGCGCAGGGTTTTGCGGAGTTGGCCGTTGCCGGAAGCGCTGTGATCAGGCTGCATGCTGGCATGGCTCCTGGGCGTAAACGGCGGGCACGGTGTATTGCGCATGCGGCAAGGGCGAGCGGGTGGGCTCCATGTTGTTCACCTTTTTTGTAGGAGCGGCGGAAGGCGCGGGGGGGGGACGCGCTAAGTGGTGAAAATAAAAAACGATGGGTAGGTTGGTGTCAAGTTAAACATGACAAGATGTTACCAAATTGAAATATTTATCGATTTATAAGGGGTTTTGTTCGGTTTTTGCGCGGTTTTTTGCGGTTTTGATCAATTCGAATGTTCGTAAAAATTAACGAGTGATGCTCCCTTTGAGGGGGCTCAGACGCCTCTGAAAAATGTGTTTTCTCTTTTCCGATCGGCCATCGTGTTCTGTCGCAGTGGTACTCTTCGCCTCCTGCGTGGCCTTTGTCGCCCAAGAAGCCCTTACGGACAATCGGTTCTATTCATGAAGAAATCAGTTGGCATCCTTTCCGGCCTGGCGATTGCCATTGCCGTCGCATCCACCACTGGTGCCTGGTACACCGGCAAGCAGTTACCTGCCGAGCTGGACAATGCCCTTGTCCGCAGCAATGCCGAGCTCAAGAAGGCCCTGGTGACCACCGGCGGCAGCATGAGCATCGAGCGGGTGTCGCTGGAGCAGCATTTCTTCAGCAGTACCGCCCAGTACCGGCTCAAGGCCCGCGATATCAACGTGGGTGAAGGCGAGGTAGTGAGTTTCGACGTGGGCGTGACCGACCAGATCGAGCACGGGCCGTTTCCCTGGTCGCGGGTAAAGGCGTTGAAGCTGATGCCGGTGATGGCGGTCAGCAACAGCACCTTGCAGAAGGACGATGCCACCGCAGCGTGGTTCGCCGCTGCAGGCGAGCAGGCCCCGGTCAGCGCACAGACCAGCCTGGGTTACGGCGGCAGTGTGGTCAGCCAGGTCCGGCTGGCGCCGGTCAAGCTCGACGAGGCTGACGGCAACAGCCTCGACTTCTCTGGCATGCAGCTGGAAGTCAGTGGCGACAAGGAAGGCAAGGCGTCGAAGTTCCACGGCCAGGCCGACCGTTTCGTGATGAAACTTGTGCGCGATGACCAGCCGCCGGCCACGTTCGAACTCAAAGGCCTGAAGGTTGATGGCAACCTTCAGGCCACCGCGCACGACGCCATCTATGTGGGCAATGTCGACCTGGCGCTGGCCGAAACCAAGGTCACCCTGGGGCCGAAGCAGCAAGTGCTGCTGATCAACGGCCTGGAGCAGAATGTCCTGCAAACCCTGGACGGCCCGGATGCCGTGGGTGGTCGCGTGGAGTACAAGGTCGGCGACATCACCTGGGATGGCCGCGCGGTGGGCAAGGCGCACATGCTGGTGAGTGTCAATTCGGTCAACGCACCGGCATTGCAGGCATTGTCGAAGTGGTACCAGGCGCACCTGCCGGAGTTCGAGGCGGCCGCTGCAGCCGGTCAGCCTGTGCCGCAGATCCAGATGGATGACGCAGAGAAGGCCCGGTTCCAGGGTGATCTGCGGCAACTGCTGGCCGCCAAGCCCAAGGTGGCGATAGAAAACCTGTCGTTCAAGACCGCCAATGGCGAGAGCCGTTTCAACCTGTCGATGAACTTCGCCGCCCCGGCCAGTTTCGACTTGCCGCCGGACCAGTTGAGCAAGCAACTGATCACCGAGGTGAAGAGCAAGCTGTCGCTGTCCAAACCGATGATGGGTGACCTGGCGACCTTGCAGGCGCTGCTGGACGGCCAGACCGACGCCCAGGCGATTGCCATGCAGTCGAGCCAGGCGGGGGAGATGGTCGGCATGATGGCGCTGCAGAGTGGCCTGGCCACCGTTGAAGGCAACGATGTGGTGAGCAGCCTGCACTATGCCGATGGCATGGTCGATTTCAACGGCAAGAAGATGACAGTGGAAGAGTTCGCCATGCTCATGGCAGCGCACCTGGCAGCACTGTCGCCGCAGGGTTGATTGATTGAACCTGTACCGGCCTTTTCGCGGGCATGCCCGCGAAGAGGCCAGCACAGGCAACACAAAAACCACTTTAGTAATCGCTGGATTATCTGTAGCCTTCGGCCTCCGATAATAATCCGCGCCCGCAGAGGGCCGTGGCGGCCTGCGTACCGTCCGGCACCCTTAGCCGATCTGCCAGGGCCGGGTGATACACTCGATTTGACGCGCACGCGCGCCTGCAGGTCCAGCGATCATGACCCAGATTTCCGAACGCCTGTTGGTTCAGGCCCACCTCGACGCCAAGCAGCCCAACCCGCTGACAGCCGAGCAGGAGGCCGAATACCGTGCGGCCATCGCTGCCGAGCTCAAGGCTCAGAATGCCGTGCTGGTTGCCCACTATTACTGCGACCCGGTCATCCAGGCCCTGGCTGAGGAAACCGGCGGCTGCGTGTCCGACTCGCTGGAAATGGCCCGCTTCGGCAAGAATCACCCGGCCGAAACGGTGATCGTGGCCGGTGTGCGCTTCATGGGCGAGACCGCGAAAATCCTCACCCCGGAAAAGCGCGTGCTGATGCCAACCCTGGAGGCCACCTGCTCGCTTGACCTGGGCTGCCCGGTAGAAGAGTTCTCAGCCTTCTGCGACCAGCACCCTGAGCGCACTGTGGTGGTGTACGCCAACACTTCCGCTGCCGTGAAGGCCCGTGCCGACTGGGTGGTGACTTCAAGCTGCGCGCTGGAAATCGTCGAAAGCCTGATGGATAACGGCGAAACCATCATCTGGGGCCCGGACCAGCACCTGGGCCGTTACATCCAGAAGCAAACCGGTGCCGACATGCTGCTGTGGGACGGTGCCTGCATCGTTCACGAAGAGTTCAAGTCGCGCCAGCTGGCCGATATGAAGGCGCTGTACCCGGACGCAGCGATCCTGGTGCACCCTGAATCGCCAGAAGCGGTGATCGAGTTGGCCGATGCGGTGGGCTCCACCAGCCAGTTGATCAAGGCGGCGCAGACCCTGCCGAACAAGACCTTCATCGTCGCCACCGACCGCGGCATCTTCTACAAGATGCAGCAGCTGTGCCCGGACAAGGAATTCGTCGAAGCCCCCACCGCCGGCAACGGCGCGGCATGCCGCAGCTGTGCACATTGCCCGTGGATGGCGATGAACACCCTGGAGCGGGTGCTGGATTGCCTGCGTAATGGCAGCAACGAGATTTTTGTCGACCCGGCGCTGGTGCCCAAGGCGATCAGGCCGCTGAACCGCATGCTGGACTTCACCCAGGCGGCGCGCCTGAAGCTTTCCGGTAACGCCTGAAAATGCTGGGGCGCAAAGCGCCCCCAGATTCTCAGCGCCCCATCATTTCCCGAACCATACGCTGCTGCTCCAGGATCTCGCGCTGGCGCTGGTCGATCTGCGACGCCAGCGGGAAGTTGCCGCCCGCCCGGCGCTTGGCGTAATCCAGCTGCTGGATCGCCTGGTCAAAGTCCCCTACCAACGTGAAGAACTCGGCTCGAGCCCGGTGCAAGCCAATGGTATTGCCCGACAAACCCCGCACTTCAGCCATGTCGTACCAGACGTCCGGGTCATCCGGCCGGCTCTTGATCAGCTCGTTCAATATCTTCTCCGCCTCGGTCGGCTTGCTCTGCTTCACCAGCAGATCGGCACGCACCTGTTTAAGCGGGTAGTTGCCCGGGTACAGCCCCTGCATCCGCTCGGCCCGCTGCTGCGCGTCGGCCAGGCGGTTGTTGGTGATGTCCAGGTCGATCTGCGCCAGGTTGTAGGTGATGTCGTTGGGGGCCTTGGCCAGCAACGGCTTCAGGTTTTCGCGCGCTTCGTTCAGCTGGCCGCCCTTGATTTGCGCCAGGGCCAGGCCATAGCGTGCAGCGTCAAGTTTCGGGTCTTCGTCGAGTTGGGAGCGGAAGCGCTTGGCTGCCAGGCCGGGTGTTTCTTCATAGGTCAGGGCCACGCGCGCGCGAATCAGCTGATAGCGCTGGCTGTCCTCGACACCGCCCTTGGGCGCCTGTTCGGCACGGTTGCGGGTGTCAGCGATACGCGATTCGGTCACCGGGTGAGTCAGCAGAAATTCCGGCGGCTTGGCGCCGTAGCGGTACTGCTGCGCAAGGCGTTCGAACATGGTGGGCATGTTGCGCGGGTCGTAACCGGCCTTTTCAAGGTTCTGGATGCCGATGCGGTCGGCTTCCTGTTCGTTCTGCCGCGAGAAACGCCGCTGTTCCTGGATTGCCGCCGCCTGGGTGCCGGCAATCATGCCGATACCCGCATCGCCAGCGCCACCGGCAGCCAGCACGATACCCGCGAGCAAAGCCGCCATCATCGGCAGTTGCATGCGTTGCTGGGCTTCGACGCCGCGGGCGAAGTGGCGTTGCGACAAGTGCGCCAGTTCGTGCGCCAGCACCGAGGCGTATTCGCCTTCGGTGCGGGCATTGAGGAACAGGCCGCCGTTGACCCCGACGATGCCGCCGGGGGCCGCGAAGGCGTTGAGTTCACGGCTGTCGATCAGGATGAATTCCAGGCGCCGGTCCTGCAGCTGGCTGGTTTCGGCCAGGCGGTACACGGTAGTCTCGACGTAGTCCTTGAGCTGCGGGTCGTTCAACTGGTTGACCTGGCCACGCAGCAGGCTCAGCCAGGCACGGCCCAGTTGATGCTCCTGTTGCGGCGAGACGATCGCAGAGCTGGCGTCACCCAGTGATGGCAGGTCGTCAGCATGGCCGGGAAGGGCCATCAGGCAGGCCAGCGTCAGCAGGGTAGGGCGCAGTAGATTCATGCACGAAGCTCGCGTCGGTCAAAGATACCTACTGTAGCGGGCTCACACGTTGGCGACCAGTGGCGCTATCCTAGCCGACCCTGTGAAGCAGCAACCCGGCAATGCCTTAGGAGAGCCCCGCGATGAGTGACACCCTGACCTGCGACGCCGAACTGGATGCCAGCGGGCTGAATTGCCCTTTGCCGCTGCTCAAGGCCAAGATGGAGCTCAATCGCCTGGCCAGCGGCGCCGTGCTGAAGGTGATCGCCACCGACGCAGGTTCGCAGCGCGACTTCCGCACTTTCGCCAAGCTGGCCGGTCATACTCTGCTGCAGGAAACGGCTGAGGCCGGCACCTATACCTACTGGCTGCGCAAGGCCTGAGTCTTTTCCAAGGATCGTCAATGTTCAAAGTGCTTCGCGACTGGATGCACCGCTACTTCTCCGATGAAGAAGCGGTAGTGCTGGCGGTGCTGCTGTTCCTGGCTTTTACCGCTGTGCTCACCCTGGGCGGCATGCTCGCGCCGGTGCTGGCGGGCATGGTGCTGGCGTTCCTGATGCAGGGGCTGGTCAATGCCCTGGAGCGGCTGCGGGTACCGACCCGGCTGGCAGTGATGCTGGTCTTTGCCCTGTTCATGGGGGCGCTGGCGGTGTTCATGCTGGTGCTGGTGCCGTTGCTGTGGCACCAGCTGATTACCCTGTTCAACGAGCTGCCGGGCATGCTCGGCAAGTGGCAGTCGTTGCTGTTGCTGTTGCCCGAGCGCTACCCGCACCTGGTGTCGGACGAGCAGGTGCTGCACGCCATTGAGTCGGTGCGCGGGGAAATCGGCAAGTTCGGGCAGTGGGCGTTGACCTTTTCGCTGTCGAGCCTGCCGTTGCTGGTCAACGCCATGATCTACCTGGTGCTGGTGCCGATTCTGGTGTTCTTCTTCCTCAAGGACCGAGAACTGATCGGCCGTTGGGTCAGTGGCTACCTGCCCACCCAGCGCGCCTTGCTGAACCGGGTGGGCAGCGAGATGAACCGGCAGATTGCCAACTACATTCGCGGCAAGGGCATTGAAATCCTGATCTGCGGCATTGCCACCTACATCGCCTTCATCAGCCTGGGGCTCAATTACGCCGCGCTGCTGGCGCTACTGGTGGGGCTGTCGGTGGTGGTGCCGTATGTTGGCGCGGTGGTGGTGACGGTGCCGGTGACACTGATTGCGCTGTTCCAGTGGGGCTGGGGCGACCAGTTCATCTACCTGATGACGGTGTACGCGATCATTCAGGCGCTGGATGGCAACGTGCTGGTACCGCTGCTGTTCTCCGAGGCCGTGAGCCTGCACCCGGTGGCGATCATTTGCGCGGTATTGCTGTTTGGCGGGTTGTGGGGGTTCTGGGGGATCTTCTTCGCCATCCCGCTGGCGACGCTGATCAAGGCCGTGCTGGATGCCTGGCCGCGCCGGGAGCCTAGCGTATCGCCGCTGCTTTGATGCAACTGGGGCCGCTTTGCGGCCCATTCGCAGCGCAAGGCTGCTCTTGTAAAGTCATGCGCAGCCCCTGTAGATACTCTGTTGGCGGTCAAGCTTTTCTAAGGTGTTCAGAGCTGAAAAGCTTGGCCGTATCAAATGGTTCATCGCCGCGCATGCATGCCCATATGCCCGTCAGGTACTTGCGCATGACAGCGGCGATCGCTTGCATTTTTTTCTTCCCCCTGCTGACCAGCGATTCATAAAAGGCCTTCGCGTAAGGATCGCAGCGCACCGCCGTCAACGCAGGCATGTACATGGCTGCCCGTAAATAGGCATTCCCGCTTTTGCCGAGCCGACCAGGTTTATCAATGCTTGTCCCCGACTGTGTCTGTCGAACATCTAGACCAGCATGACGAGCGACCTGAGAGGACTTGAGCATTTGAGGAAGGGTGGTCAGCTCAGCCAAGGCAGCAAGTGCCGAGACTTCTCCCATTCCCGGGCCCGCTAGTAACTGCTTGTACTGCCGGTTAAGCGTCGGACACTGAGCGATCAACTCACGTCCGGCCTTGCGGAAACGCTCAATGCGATTGTCCAAAGTGGCAATCGCTTCCTCTTGATCTTCGATCAGCATCGACACGGTCGTAGCGGTCGCCTGCAATGCATGCAGTTCATTCTTCGCCCTGGTGCGGTGCCCGACCAGACGATTGATGTGCCGGCCAAGAGCCCTCAGCTCAAGCTGTACGGAGCTTGGCGGTGTCCACAAGCGCGGTGTCATACGTTCACCGTACTCGGACAGCAACTGAGCATCTATCGAGTCAGTTTTACTGTTCACCAGCATCAGCTTGGCGAAATTATGGAAGCTCTTGGGGTTGATCACCGAAACAGGAAGGTCGGCAGCATGCAGCTCAAGGGCCAGGTCCAGGTAATAGATTCCGGTCGCCTCCATCACGATCGACTTGGGCTTGAGCGCCTGCAGCTTTTTCACCGCTGCCTTACGACCCGCAGGGGTCTGAGCGATATCCCACTGTCCAGCGGGACGCCCATCTTTACGCACCCCAACGATCGACGTACGAGAACCAATATCCAGGCCCACACAGACATTCATTCTTCCCACTCCCAAGCGAGTTAGGTAACAATGGCCTCCGGTTCCCCGACCTCGAACTTCATGCCGCTGCAACCTTGTAATGCGAAGTCCGACTTGTCGGCTTCTCGATACTCTTCGTAGTGGGCAATGAGGCGGGGGGCCTCTCTACAGACAAGGTCAGGGGCAAACCCTGCCTTCAGGAGCGATCGGCCTCCCCGGAAGTGCTTCTATAGCCTGACGAGAATAACCTCTCTCATCAGGCTAGGCACAACATACAAGGAGCAGCCTTGTGCTGCGAAAGGGCTGCAAAGCAGCCCCATCAATTTCAAGCCTTGTCCAAGGCCTGGGCAGCAGCCAGCACGGCATCCACATGCCCAGGCACCTTAACCCCGCGCCATTCCTGGCGCAGCACACCGTCCTTGTCGATCAGGAAGGTGCTGCGGTCAACGCCCATGTATTCCTTGCCGTACAGCTTCTTCAGCTTGATCACGTCGAACAGCTGGCACAGGGCCTCGTCCTTGTCGCTGATCAGCTCGAACGGGAAGCCTTGCTTGGCCTTGAAGTTCTCGTGCGACTTGATGCCATCGCGCGATACCCCGAACACCACGGTGTTGGCTGCGGCAAAGGCGTCGTGCTGGTCACGGAACCCCTGGCCTTCGGTGGTGCAGCCCGGCGTGCTGTCCTTCGGGTAGAAGTACATCACCACTTGCTGGCCTTTGAGCTCGGCCAGGCTGACGGTTTGCCCGCTGGTGGCCTGGGCCTGGAAGTCGGCAACGGGTTGGTCGAGTGCTACAGCCATGGTCGGTTTCCTTACATTGGGTTCTGTGGACGCCAAGGCTCGATCAGCGCATCGAGGTTGAGGGCGTCGGCAAAGTCCAGGAACTGGTCACGTAGCCAGCTGATCTGGGTGCCGGCCGGCAAGATCACCGTGAATTGGGCGTTGAGCATGCTGCTGCCGGTCTGCGGCGCCAGGTAGGTGTCGCAGGTCATGGCTTCAAGCTCGACGCGGTGATCGAGGAAGAACTGGCACAGCTCGTTGATGATGTCCGGGCGGTAGGCGGCACTGACATAAGCCACGTACGGCAGGGCCTGCGGGCGCACTTCCTGGTCGGCGCTGCGCACCACGTCCAGGGTCAGGCCGTGCTTCTTGCCCAGGCCCGGCAGGGTGGATTCGAGGCGCGCCAGGGCGTCCCAGCTGCCGCCTACCTGCAGCACCAGGGCGCTGGTCTCGCCATGGCGGCTCAGGCGCGAGGTGACCACCGCGCAGCGGTTTTCGAAGGCGGCGCGGCTGAGGACGTTGGCCAGCTCCATGGGATTCGGTCCCAGGGCACTGATGACAAGGAATTGTTCGCGGACAGTGGTGGGGGTGGACATGCAGCATTCCTAAAGCGATGAGCGGTCGGTGCAGGACGGTCAAAAGCCTCCTGTCGGCAGGGCCCGGGGCTCGCATGCGAGGTCTTGGACGCTGGCGGGGAGCAAGGTCGACGGCCCGGCGGGCCGCGCTGCACCGATCAAAGGGTCAAGGGTAGCGAAATAAGGCGCCGAGGGGAATGCTCCGCCCGCCTGCTTCGCTTGTGCAAGGTCGATGCCCCCAGTACCATTACCGCTCTCTTTTTCCGGCAGGAGCAGTTACATGATTGCGGGCAGTATGGTGGCATTGGTCACACCCATGGATGCACAAGGGCGTGTTGACTGGGGCAGCCTCGACAAACTTGTAGACTTCCACCTGGAAAACGGCACCCATGCGATCGTCGCCGTCGGCACCACCGGTGAGTCCGCCACGCTGGATGTCGAAGAGCACATCCTGGTCATCAAGCACGTGGTCGAGCGCGTCAAGCGCAGCAGCCGCAGCGTACCGGTCATCGCTGGCACCGGCGCCAACTCCACTGCCGAAGCCGTGCACCTGACCCAGAACGCCAAGAGCGCCGGTGCCGACGCCTGCCTGCTGGTGGTGCCGTACTACAACAAGCCGACGCAAGAAGGCCTGTACCAGCACTTCAAGCACATTGCCGAAGCCGTCGACATTCCGCAGATCCTCTACAACGTACCCGGCCGCACCTCCTGCGACATGCAGGCCGAGACCGTGATCCGCCTGTCGACCGTGCCGAACATCATCGGCATCAAGGAAGCCACCGGCGACCTGGTCCGCGCCAAGGCCATCCTCGATGGCGTCAGCAAGGACTTCATCGTTCTGTCCGGCGATGACCCGACTGCCGTCGAGCTGATCCTGATGGGCGGCAAGGGCAACATCTCTGTTACTGCCAACGTCGCCCCGCGCGAAATGGCCGATCTGTGCGAGGCCGCCCTTGCGGGCGATGCCGAGAAGGCCCGCGCGATCAACGAAAAACTCATGCCGCTGCACAAAGACCTCTTCTGCGAAGCCAACCCGATCCCGGTGAAATGGGCGCTCGTCGAAATGGGCTTGATGCAAAAAGGTATTCGCCTGCCACTGACCTGGCTGAGCGAAGGCTGCCACGAAAAAGTCCGTACTGCCTTGCGCCAGTCCGGCGTACTGGTTTAAGAGGAAGTACACCGCATGAAGCGATTGGCTGGTCTTTCCGCCCTTGCCCTGATTATCTCCAGCACCAGTGGGTGTGGCTGGCTGTGGGGCGAGGATGGCTATTTCCGCGACCGCGGCAGCGATTACCTGCAGGCGCACCCGACCGCGCCGATGCAACTGCCGCCGGACGCTAGCAACGTCAAACGCCTTGACCCGCTGCTGCCGATCCCGCGTAACGTCGCTGACGACAACGTCGCTGGCGAGTTCGAAGTGCCGCGCCCGCAGCCGTTGACCGGTGGCGCCGCCCAGGTAACCGACTATAGCCTGCAGCGCAGCGGCAGCAGCCGTTGGGTACTGGCCCAGCATTCGCCTGCCGAGGTGTGGCCAGTGGCCCGCCAGTTCTTCGAGGATAACGGCTTCCGCATTGCTGAAGAGCGCCCGCAGACCGGTGAATTCAACACCACCTGGCAGCGTTTCGACGAACTGTCGGCATCGCTTGGCCAGCGCCTGGCCAGCACCGCCAGCAGCGGTGACAGCGAAGTGCGCGTCCGTGTGCGCATGGAGCCTGGCGTGCAGCGCAACACCTCCGAGGTATACGTGGTCAGCGTCGAGCGCCCGGCCGGCAGCACTGCCGAGCCAGGGTTCCCGTCCACGTCCAGCAACACCGGCGCCGATGCCCTGCTGGTCGACGAAATGCTTGCCAGCATGAACCGCAGCGCCGAGAAAGGCGGTTCGGTGTCGCTGTTGGCCGCGCGCGATTTCGATGCGCCAAGCCGCGTCAGCCTGAGCGAAGACGGCAGCGGCAACCCGGTGCTGTACCTGGGCTCCGACCTGGACCGCGCCTGGTCTGGCGTGGGCCGTGCCCTGGAGCAGGGTGGCGAGTGGCGTGTCGAAGACATCAACCGCAGCCTGGGCCTGTACTACATCAACCTGTCGGAAAAGCCTGACGACAAGCAGAACCAGCCTGGCTTCTTCGGCCGCATGTTCGGCAGCGAGCCGACCAAGGAAGAGCGTGAAGCCCGTGCCGAGCGCTATCAGGTTCGCCTGAGCAAGGTGGGTGAGAGCGTGCAGGTCACGGTCGAGAAAAACATCAACACCGTGGCTCCGGCCGATGTCGCCCGCCGCGTGCTGAGCGCCATTCAGGACCACCTGGGCTAAGTGCGCTTCGCGGTACTCGGAAGCGGCAGCCAAGGGAACGGCACGCTGATCGCCAGTGGTGACACGTTCATCCTGGTCGATTGCGGCTTTTCCCTGCGTGAAACCGAGCGGCGCCTGGCGCTGCTCGGCGTTTCGGCGGCCCAGCTCAGCGCGGTACTGGTCACCCACGAACATGCCGACCACGTGCATGGGGTCGGCTTGCTGTCACGGCGCTACAATGTACCGGTCTACCTCAGCCAAGGGACCTTGCGCGGCATGCGCAAGCCGGTGGAGGTGGCCGGTTTTCTCGCGTGTGGCCAAAGCCTGCGTATCGGCAGCCTGGAAGTGACCGCAGCGCGGGTCGAGCACGACGCCTACGAGCCGCTGCAATACGTGATCAGTGACGGCCAGCGGCGCTTCGGCATGCTGACCGACCTTGGCTCGTACGACGCACTGTTGCTGGAACGTTACCAGGGCCTGGATGCACTGCTGATCGAGGCCAACCACTGCCGCGACCTGCTGGCACGCGGTCACTACCCGGTCTTCCTGAAGCAGCGGGTAGGCGGCATGCAAGGGCATTTGAACAATCACCAGGCCGCGCGCCTGGTGCACGAGTTGGGCTGGAGCAACCTGCAACACCTGGTGCTGGCCCACCTCAGCAGCAAGAACAACCTGCCACACTTGGCCCGCCAGTGCTTCGTCGACACCTTAGGGTGCGACCCGGACTGGCTCCAGGTGGCGAATCAGGAACACGGGCTCGACTGGCGCGAAATCGCCTAGCCCAACACCTCAAGCAAGCGGAGCCCAATCATGGAAAAACGCGACGAACTCTACCGCGGCAAGGCCAAATCGGTTTACAAGACCGACGACGCCGACCGCTTGATCCTGCTGTTCCGTAACGACACTTCGGCGTTCGACGGCAAGCGCATCGAACAACTCGACCGCAAAGGCACGGTGAACAACAAGTTCAACGCCTTCATCATGCAGAAACTGGAAGAAGCCGGCGTGCCGACCCAGTTCGACAAGCTGCTGGGCGACAACGAGTGCCTGGTGAAGAAGCTGGACATGATCCCGGTCGAATGCGTAGTGCGTAACTACGCTGCCGGCAGCCTGGTCAAGCGCCTGGGCGTGGAGGAGGGCATCAAGCTGGAGCCGTCCACCTTCGAACTGTTCCTGAAGAACGACGAGAAGGGCGACCCCTTCATCAACGAATCCCACGTTGTCGCGTTCGGCTGGGGCACCGCCGAGCAGCTGGTCGAAATGAAAAAGCTGTCGCTGAAGGTCAACGAGGTGCTGACCAAGTTGTTCGATGACGCTGGCCTGCTGCTGGTCGACTTCAAGCTGGAGTTCGGCGTATTCCACGGCCAGATCGTGCTGGGCGACGAGTTCAGCCCGGACGGCTGCCGCCTGTGGGACAAAGAAACCCGCAAGAAGATGGACAAGGACCGCTTCCGTCAGGGCCTGGGCGACGTGATCGAAGCCTACGAAGAAGTTGCCAAGCGCCTGGGCGTGCCGCTGTAAGCGGCGCGTTCACGCAAGCGCCTGATACCACGCGATTTTTTTTAAAAAAAGGTTTGCGTTTTAAAAGAACGCTGGTATGATGCGCGGAATTGGAGAGATGCCGGAGTGGTCGAACGGGACGGATTCGAAATCCGTTGTACTGGCAACAGTACCTAGGGTTCAAATCCCTATCTCTCCGCCATACAAGATGAAGCCCCTGAAAGCGAAAGCTTTCAGGGGCTTTTTCGTTGTGCGTCGCTAAATAGTTTGAAGTCAGCAGCCCCAATTGCGCGAGGCGAGCCTATGAGGAAGCGGGGAACTTCTTGAGCGGTCTGACAGTGAGCTCTACACCCAAGGCAAGCATGAGCTTTTGAATAGTAGTGAAACGAGTTTTATCGCCGCCCTTCAACGTTTTGTAAAGCGACTCACGATTCACGCCTGCGTCTTGCGCAAACTGATTCACGCCCTTGGCTTTTGCCACTTCCCCCAAGGCATGCATCAGAGTTTGCGCGTCGTTAGCCTTCATTGCCTCCGCCAGAAAAGCCGCGATGGTTTCGGGACTGTTCAGAAACCGGGAGGCCTCGAAGCGTTTGGTATTGCTCAAATCGAGCTCAAGGATGGGCATGTCTTCGGCGGTGAATGTGTCGCTCATCGTTGTTTACCTCGTATAACATCAAGGATTTGCTTGGCGCGATTAATGGCTATGTGCTGATCCGTTTTTTTGCAGTCCTACTCGGATGTGGTACTTGCCACGAAAAGAGGCACATCGGAGTGATGTCCGCCTGTCATCGTCAGTTTATGAATTGGCGATGACCTGATCAGGCTAGGGCGCAAGCTGGGTGCTGGCAACGGTTGGAGGGGGGTTGGTATGAGCTTCGGAAACGGACTACATAGACGTGGAAGATGTCGCAACCTTGTCGCCAGTCGAGCGCTTTGGAGTCTGTTTGCGGCGAGTCGCGATAGATGAAACCCCTGGATACTCTGCGCTTCCAGAGGCGTCATCGTTGTGCCTTACTTTTTCATCATCCCCAATTCAGCATCATCCAGCAGCGCCTTGGCCATCGCGCTGAGGTAGTGCGAGGCCCAGATCAGTTTATGGTCGCCGTCCATCAGGCCGGTGATGATCAGGTCGCGCACGTAGCCCATCAGTTCGGATGCCTGTTCGCGGGCGTCCTGGCAGGGGATGCCGGGTTCGATGCGGAACAGCGGGTGGGTGTTGTTTTCGCCTTGGTAGAAGCAGGTCTTGCCGACTGTGGTGGGTTCTTGTGTGTTGTCGGTGGGCATTGATTTGTTTCCCTGGGTTCTGGGTTGCCTGGGCTGGCCTCTTCGCGGGTGAACCCGCTCCCACAGGTGCTGTGCAGTGCCTTAGGGCGGAGATAACCCTGTGGGAGCGGCTTTAGCCGCGAAGAGGCCTGGCCTGCTAGTGCAAGTTGTACGGCTCACTGGGTAAGTGCGGCCGCATCTGCAATTGCATCAATGCCGACTCCACCAGGCTCTGTACCTCCTCCATTTCATGGATGACGGCCTGCATCACAATCGAACTGTGGGCAGTAGGCTTGAGTTGCACAGATTGGCGGGCGACGGACAGGGCGCAGAGTACGTACTCTGAGGACTGGACCAGGGTGTCTTGCAGGGCTTGGGTGGAATCGAGGGAGTAGGGTGGATCAGGGACCATCTTGCGCATACACATCTCCAGGATCATTGGAGCTGCCGCAAGCTTGCTGTCAAACAAGAGGGTGGCAGCTGTACATGGGTTGACAGACCGAGGATCCCGGAGTAACTCGGCGCACACGACGGTGCCCCACGTACAGCCGCCATAAACAGTGCACGTGTGCGGGAAATCGTCGGCCTGTCAAAGCCGGCCGTTGATTTTGCAACGACAAGCCGAGACTAGAGCGCGACCGGATCCGTCGCAACAGTTTGAGCGGGTTGCCAGTATGTTTGGGAAACGCCCTACAAGGAAGGGAATAATTCTGAGTTCAAGCTGTAGGACGGGGGCTGATTTGCAGCGCCGAATGGCAAACGCTACCGAAATCTACTCATAGATAGCGAAAATCGCTAGACTTCGCTATCTATTGCTATAACCGTTCTCTGGAGGCAGCCCATGGACCCGTACCGCAACCCTTTCGCACCCGGCGCCGGCAGCAGACCGCCTGAGCTGGCAGGCCGCGATGTGGTGCTTGAGCACGCGCGCGTTTCGTGTGGGCGGGCTATCAACGGGCGCAGCGCGCGCTCCATGATGCTGCTTGGCTTGAGAGGGACTGGCAAAACGGTGCTCTTGAACGAAGTCGGGAAAATTGCAGAGCACACGGGCTTGCTGGTCTCTAAGGTCGAGTCGCCGGAAGAGGAAAGCCTTGCGCGCCTTCTTTACCCGGAAATGCGCAAGGTCATGCGCTCTCTGTCCACCGTGGAAGCCGCCAAGCAAATTGCAAATCGGGGGCTGAAGGGCCTGCGTGGGTTTGCCTCCATCTTCAAGATCGATATCGCCGGTGTGGAAGTGGGTGTAGAGCCAGAGCCCGGCCTTGCGGACAGTGGCAATCTTCAATACGACCTGCCAGACCTGTTCAACGTTATCGGGCGTGCGGCCCAGGCCGCAGGCAAAGGCTGGATTCTGTTGATCGACGAAGTCCAGTACCTGAGTGAGGCCGATCTTAGGGCCCTGATTGTCTCCATGCACAAAATGTCTCAGGAAGGCCTGCCGGTGCTGCTTGTGGGTGCCGGGCTGCCTCAGGTCGCGCGGTTGGCAGGTGAGGCGAAATCCTATGCAGAGCGGCTGTTCCTGTATCCGGAAATCAATGCACTTGATGCCGATGCTGCTGCCAAGGCCGTGCTCAAGCCGATCCTGGACGAGGAGGCATCCATTGCAGAGGCCGCCTTGCAAGAGATTGTCGTGCGTACCAAGGGCTATCCGTTCTTTTTGCAAGAGTGGGCGTCCACGGCGTGGAACTGTGCCGAGGGGCCAGAGATATCGCTGGATGATGTCGTTCAATCCTACTCGGAAACCCTGGCGTTGCTGGATGCAGGTTTCTTCAGGGTGCGTATCGACCAGTTGACACCCAGCGAAGTGCTTTTCGTCAGAGCCATGTCGCAGCTTGGCGATGGGCCTTATGCGGTAGGTGATATCGCCAAGGCCATGGGCCGAACCCAATCGTCACTTGGCCCTATAAGAGCCAAGGTCATCGCCAAAGGCATGGCCTACAGCACCGATCATGGTGTGCTGGATTTCACCGTACCGCTTTTTGCAGAGTTCATGCGTCGCCAGAGTTGACCCACAAACTGTGCCGCGGCCTTGCTCAGCGCATCGCCGCCAACTTGATACCAAACCCTACCAGACAAGCCCCTGCCAGCCGCTCGAACAGATGACTGATTCGTGGGTTGGCGCGCATGCGTTCAGCCAGCTGATGGGTCAGCACCACGGCAATCAGCCCGTACGCGAAGGTCACCACTGCCACCGTCGCAGCCATGAAACCGAACGTCACTAGCCCCTGGTGCTTCACCGGGTCGACGAACAGCGGGAAAAACGCCATGTAGAACATGATCGCCTTGGGGTTGAGCAGGGTGATCATCATGGTCTGGCGCAGGTACTGGCCGTTGTCCATGCGGCAGGCGTGGGCAGCACCACCGGGCTTGCTCAGGAGCATGCGCAGGCCCAGGTAAGCCAGGTACGCAGCGCCGGCCCATTGCACCATGTGGAAAGCCGTAGGGTAGGTGGCCAGCAGGGTGGCGACGCCCGCTACTGCCAGCCACAGCAGCACCTGGTCACCCACGATCACCCCAAGTGTCGCAGCCAGGCCAGCCTTGATACCGCCCTTGCCGGTGGAGGTGATCAAGGCAAAATTGCCCGGGCCGGGGATGGCCAGCAGAATGATGAAGGCGATGACGAATGCGCCGTAGTCGGTGACGCCGAGCATGGTGAGTTCCTGTTGGGCATGACGAAGGCAATGCCCTGAACTATCGTCGCCAAAGGCGCGCTTTTCAACCTGTTGTTGCACAATTGCAACGAACTTGTGCCAGGTACGACTTGGATCCAATGGGTGGAGTCTGTATCATCCCGCGGCCATCAGAAGATGGCCGAAGATGATTCATTTAAAGGACTTTGTATGAAAAAGCTGTTCAAGGCCACCGTAGCCGTTGCTGTTGTCTCGGGTGTTGCCCTGCTGTCGGGTTGCACTGGCCAAGTTTACAACCAACCGAAAAACTGCACTTACGACTACCTGTTCCACCCTTCGGTTTCCATCTCCAAGATCATCGGTGGCTGCGGCCCGATCGATAAACTGCCTCAGCAGCAGTAATCTTGGCGGTACCCTGATCGCGACGCTTGCGACGTGATCCAAGGCCCCCGGTCATGTAAATGGCCGGGGGCTTTTGTTTGTGGGCCACTTACCAGCGCAGCGACACGGTTCCCAGCAGTGTGCGCTCTTCACCCCAGTAGCAACGGCCGGCGTTGTTGCAGCCTGCCACATACTCTTTGTCGAACAGGTTGCGGGCGTTGACTTCTACCGACCAGTTTTCGTCGATTTCATAGCCCACCTTGGCATCCACCAGCGTCACGTCACCGGTGTCCAGCTTGCCGTACAGGCTTGCCGGGGTATAGGCGAAGGTACTGTCGAAGTGGCGCACGCCGCCACCGATCTGCAAGCCTTTGAGCAGGCCGTCACGGAAGTGATATGTGCTCCACACCGACGCCTGGTTGCGTGGCACGCCGGTCATCTGGTGGTCTTCATACAGCGACCCGGCCACGTCCTTGGTAATGCGCGAATCGGTGTAGGTGTAGGCGGCGGTGAGGTTGAGGTTTTCGCTCAGATCGCTGTTAAGTTCCAGCTCCACGCCCTTGGCCCGGCTGGCACCGATCTGGCGATAGTCACCCACGGCGGAATCGAACAGCACATCGTCCTTCTTGCGCAGGTCGTACACCGATGCGGTGAAGGCGGTGTTCCAGCCTTTGGGCTCGTACTTGATACCCACTTCGTACTGCTCGCTGGTAGTCGGGTCCAGCGGGCCGCTCTTGCTTTCGGTCTGCTGGGTCGGGGCAAAGGCGGTGGAGTAGCTGAAGTACGGCGACAGGCCGTTTTCAAACTGGTACATCACCCCGGTCTGCCAGGTGAACTTGCTGTCCCAACTGTTCATGTCGGCTTGTGCGTTAAGGGTGCCGGCTTTGTTGCGGAACCGGCTGTTGACCCGGTCCAGTCGCCCGCCCAACAGCAGCACCCAGTTGTCCACCTTGGTTTGCAGCTGGCTGTAGAGGCCGTACATGGTCTGATCGAGCAAGGCGTTCTGCACATGCAGGGGCGTGCTTGGCTTGCCGTTCCAGACCGGGTTGAACACATTGATGGTGCCGCCATTGCCCGCGTCCCAATCCTGGTTGAACGACGTGCGGTCCAGGCTTGCTCCGATCAGGAAGGTATGGTCGAACGCGCCGCTGGTGAAGTGGCCTTCGAACTGGTTGTCCAGCGAGTAGGCGATGGACTTGTTGTAGCGGTCGTAGGCCGTGTTGCTCAGGGTGGTGCCGAAGCCGCCGTTGTTCAGGCTGCCTGGCCACGTTTCCTGGCGGTCGATGCGCGACTGCATGTAGCGCGAGTTCTGGCGGAACTGCCAGGTGTCGTTGAAGCGGTGGCTGAACTCGTAGCCCAGGCTCCAGGTTTCCCGTTCGAAGTTGTCCCAGTCCGGGTTGCCGGACAACTGGTCCTTGTCGATCTTGCCGTTGGGGTTGCGCAGCAGGGTGCCAGCGGCCGGGTAACCAAGCTCCATCAAGGTGCGGTCGCGCTGGTAGGTGGCCAGCAGGGTCAGGCTGTTGAAGTCGTCGAAGTTCAACGTCAGCGATGGCGCGATGTACATGCGGTCATCGGGCTGATGGTCGACCTGGGTGTCGGACTTGCGGCCCATCATCACCAGGCGGCCGAGGATATTGCCCTCATCGGTCAGTGGGCCGGAAACGTCGACGCCCAACTGGCGGCGGTTATGCGAGCCGTAGCTCAGTTGCACTTCGCCGCGCGCTTCGGCAGTAGGCCGCTTGCTGACCAGGTTGACCACGCCACCCGGGGCGTTTTCGCCATACAGGATCGAAGTGGGGCCGCGGAACACTTCCACCCGCTCCAGGCCGTAGGGTTCGCTGCTGGTATCGTAGCGGTTGCCCTGCACCCGCAGGCCATCGCGCAGCAGGCCATAGCCATAGTCGGTGGCGTTGAAGCCACGGATGAAGAACAGGTCACCCGCTTGGCCATCCCCGCCGGCAAACGGCGGAGAGAAAATGCCTGGGACATAGCCCAGCACCTCGGTAAGGGTTTGCGATTGCTGGTCGTCCATGCGCTGGCGGGTGACCACCGAGACCGAGCGCGGGGTGTCGGCCAGGGCGCTGCTGGTTTTGCTGGCGGTGGCACTGGCGACGGCACGGTAGCCGCTATCGCCCTGGCCGTTGCTGGCGACCAGGGTAGCGGCGTTGATCGACGTGGCATCCAGTTGCAGGGCGGTGCCATCGGCAAGCGGTTGCAGCACATAACCCGCGCTGCCTTGGGGCACGGCTTGCAGGCCGCTGCCCTGTAGTAGCCGGGCCAGGCCTTGGGCGACGCTGAAGCGGCCTTGCAGCCCCAGGCTGGTCTTGCCGGCGGCCAGTTCGTTGCTGCCGGCCAGGTAGATACCGGCCTGGCTGCTGAACTGGTTGAGTGCGCTGGTGAGCGAGCCGGGCGCGATGTTGAAGCGGGTTTCGGCGTTGGTTGCCTGTTCAGCGTGGGCCAGGGTTGCCGGTAACATCAGTGGCGCGGCGGCAAAAAGCGAAAGTGGCGCGGCAAGCGCCAGGCGGAACGCGGGGTGGAAGGGCGTCGGCATGCTGGTCTCTGGGATCGAAAGGGTGAGTTGGGAGGGCTATGCCGGGTTAACCGAACGAGATTGGAAAAAGGGAACCGGGTTGGAAGATTTTTTGACCGGCTCCAACGAATTTGCCAGCACCGGCACAGCTGGATCCAAATACCGTGTCGCCTGCTTCGCGGGCTTGCCCGCTCCCACAGGTACTACGCAAGCTGCGGGTTCACACTGCACCTGTGGGAGCGGGCATGCCCGCGAAAAATCCAGCGCGATGTAGCGATATCAAACCGGCTCGACTGTGACCCACCACGGCGTCAGCCGCTGCACCCGCACCGGCAACGCCGCTTGCAACAAGGCCAGTGCGCGGTCGGTATCGTTGAGCGGGAAGGCGCCCATCACCGACAGTTTGCCGACATCCGGGTGCCAACCCAGGTGCCCGTGGCGATAGCGCCCCAGCGTTTGCAGCAAATGCGCCAATGGCATGTCTTCGGCATTGAGACGTTGATAAATCCACGACTCGCCCGCGCTTTGCGCCGGGCGGGCGTTGCTGATGCCCCGGGCGCTGAAGTCCACTTGCTGGCCCGCCGCCACGATGCAGCGCTCACCGCTTTGAGCCGTGCACACCTCCACGGCGCCCGCGTACACATCCAGCCTGGTGCGCTCCCCCTGCTGGCACACCGCAAAGCGCGTGCCCAGCGCCTGCATGCGCCCTTGCGCTGTGTCGACGAAGAAGGGGCGGCGCGGGTCGTGGGCGGTTTCCACCAGCAGCTCGCCAAAGCGCAGCTTCAGTACCCGGCTGAGTGTGGAGAATTCCAGGTCCACAGCACTTTGCGCCCCCAGCCATAACTGGCTGCCATCGGCCAGGCGGGTTTTGCGGATTTCACCGATGCCGGTGGCCATGTCGGCATCCCAGCCCGACAGCGGGGCACCGTGCCACGCCCGCCAGCCAAGCAGCGAGCTGGCGCCAAGCACCAGCAGCGACTTGAGCCCGGTGCGCCGGCTGAAGCGCCGCGCGTCGTGCTCACGCAGTGCCCGGCCCGCGGCGGCGCCTTCGGCTTGCAATGGGGCAAAACGCTGGCCGACCCGTTGAACATAGTGCCAGGCCGCCTGATGGTCGCCGTGCTGGTCAAACCAGTGTTGCCACTGCGTGTGCAACTGCGGTGCGGCGTTTTCGTCCTGCAACTGCACGTACCAGTGCGCGGCCTGCTGCAGGCTGGCGTGGCTGAGTTTTTGCGCGGGCGCGGTCATGGCGTCACTCCACCAGCAAGCCGTCGAGTTCGGCTTCAAGAATGGCGCAATGCAGAAACGCCTGGGCCAGGTATTTCTTGATCATGCGTTCGCTCACGCCAATGTGCGCGGCGATATCGGGGTAGGCCAGGCCATCGATCTGCGCCAGCAGGAATGCCTGGCGCACCTTGCTCGGCAAACGCAGCAGCATGGCGTCCACCTCGTGCAGGGTCTCGACAATGATCGCGCGCTGTTCGGGGGAGGGCTGCAGTGCCTCGGGCTGCAAGGCCAATTGCTGCAACCAGGCCTGTTCAAGCTTTTGCCGGCGCCAGTGGTCCACGCACAGGCCGCGGGCAATGGTCGCCAGGTACGAGCGCTCGCCGCGTGCACCGTCGAACTGCCTTGGGCGGTTGAGGATGCGCACGAAGGTGTCCTGCACAAGGTCCGCGGCATCGCAGCGGCTGCCCAGGCGGCGGTACAGAAAGCCGAGCAACCAGCGCGAGTGGCTGTGGTACAGGGTATGGAGCGAGGTGTTCAGCTCTGGGATCGAAACCACGGCGGCATCCGGCGCGAGCGCATAATGGTGCGAATGAGAAATGATCGCAATAGTAGGGGCGCCGAGAGAATACTGCAATCATTGCAAAGTTTGCGGGTATACCCTGGGACAACCCGTCACCTTGACGCGAGGACCGGCAATTTGTTTGCGCTGGCATTTCGGATACAATCAGAAAAACGATTCAGCCCTGTCGGTCAATTCGACAAAAGGCCGAGTCGTTTTCTGGTTCTCTGGCTGCCGAACAATGATCAACAACAAGCCTGCGCTGAAGAACACGGAACACCTGGGCCAGCCACAGGCCCTCCCTCCGTTCTCCTGACTGGAATAGATCAATGTTCAAGAAAGCTGGCAAGACCTTGCTGGGTCTGGCTGTCGCTGCGAGCTTCATGCAAGCGCACGCCGCAGAAACCAAAAAAGTAGACGTGCTGCTGGTTGGCGGCGGCATCATGAGCTCCACCCTGGCTGTGTGGTTGCACGAGCTGGAGCCAAGCTGGTCGATGGAAATGGTCGAGCGCCTGGACGGCGTGGCTGAAGAAAGCTCCAACGGCTGGAACAACGCCGGTACCGGCCACTCCGCGCTGGCCGAGCTGAACTACACCCCGGAAGACAAAGACGGCAACGTCAATATCTCCAAGGCCATCGAAATCAACGAAGCCTTCCAGATCTCCCGTCAGTTCTGGGCCTGGCAGGTTCGCCAGGGCGTGCTGAAGAACCCGCACTCGTTCATCAACACCACTCCGCACATGAGCTTCGTGTGGGGCGATGACAACATCAAGTTCCTGAAAAAGCGTTACGACGCGCTGCAGGCCAGCCCGCTGTTCCGCCCGATGCAGTACTCCGAGGACCACGCGCAGATCGCCAAGTGGGTCCCGTTGATGATGGAAGGGCGCGACCCGAACCAGAAGCTGGCCGTGACCTGGACGCCAATCGGCACCGACGTCAACTTCGGCGAGATCACCCGCCAGATGGTCGGCCACCTGAAGACCCAGGACAAGTTCGACCTGAAGCTGTCCAGCGAAGTGCAGGACATCACCCGCAACAAGGACGGCTCCTGGCACGTCGAGTACAAGAACCTGAAGGACGGTACCGAATCGGCTACCGATGCCAAGTTCCTGTTCATCGGTGCCGGCGGCGGCGCACTGAAGCTGCTGCAGAAGTCGGGCATTCCTGAAGCCAAGGAATACGCAGGCTTCCCGGTGGGTGGCTCGTTCCTGGTGACCGAGAATCCGACCATTGCCATGCAGCACATGGCCAAGGCCTACGGCATTGCCTCGACTGGCGCGCCACCCATGTCGGTACCGCACCTGGACACCCGCGTGCTGGACGGCAAGCGCGTGATCCTGTTTGGCCCATTTGCCACCTTCTCGACCAAGTTCCTGAAGAACGGCTCGTACCTGGACCTGCTGAGCAGCACCACCACCCACAACGTGTGGCCGATGACCAAGGTCGGTATCGAGCAGTACCCGCTGGTGGAGTACCTCGCTGGCCAGCTGATGCTGTCTGACGATGACCGCTTCGAAGCCCTGCGCACCTACTTCCCGAATGCCAAGAAGGAAGACTGGCGCCTGTGGCAGGCCGGCCAGCGTGTGCAGATCATCAAGCGTGATGCCGAGAAGGGCGGCGTGCTGAAGCTGGGCACCGAAGTGGTCGCGTCCGAAGACCGTACCATTGCCGGCCTGCTGGGGGCATCGCCGGGTGCTTCGACTGCTGCGCCGATCATGCTGACCGTGCTGGAAACCGTATTCAAGGAAAAGGTCGCTACCCCAGAGTGGCAGGCCAAGATCAAGCAGATCGTGCCGAGCTACGGCACCAAGCTGAACGATTCGGCGGCGGCCACCCAGAAAGAGTGGAACTATACCGCTGAAGTACTGCAGCTGGAGAAACCGCCAGTGATCGACGCCAGCGTCGATTTCGGTGGCGCGGCCAGCGAGCCGGTTGAAAGCAAGCCTGAGAACGACATGGCGCTGTAATCGGCCATTGTCGTGAAAGAAGCCACGGGGGAAACCTCGTGGTTTTTTTTTGCCTGTTCGGGCCTTTGAGCGGCGGTTCGACGTATTGATGGGCCCACGGGCTCATCACTACCCCCGGGGCCTGCGGCAAAATCATCTTTGGCGCAGGATGCACTCCAGCAGCCCGGGAAACCGCTCGCCCAGCATTTCACTGCGCAATGAATTCATATGGGTCGTCCCCACATTGCGGGTATGCACCAACCCCGCATCACGTAGCACGCGGAAGTGGTGCGACATGCTCGACTTGGGCCGCCCCCCGTCCAGCTCGCCACAGCTGGCCTCGGCAACGCCGGCCAGGTGGCGGACGATTTCCAGGCGCACGGGGTCGCTGAGCGCATAGAGCAGGCGTTCAAGGATCAGGTCTTCAGCGTTGGGATGTTTATAGGCTCGCATGGCCGACATGATAACGGGGGTTTCACTAATTGCCATAGTTCGATTATGATCGAACAACAGTATTCAGATGAACCCGGAGTTTCCCATGTCCGCCCTGTTCGAGCCCTATACCCTCAAAGACGTCACCCTGCGTAACCGCATCGCCATTCCGCCAATGTGCCAATACATGGCTGAAGACGGCATGATCAACGACTGGCACCACGTGCACTACGCCGGCCTGGCCCGTGGTGGTGCCGGTCTGCTGGTGGTGGAGGCCACGGCGGTGGCACCGGAAGGTCGCATCACCCCCGGTTGTGCCGGTATCTGGAGCGATGCCCACGCCCAGGCGTTCGTACCTGTGGTACAGGCCATCAAGGCTGCAGGTTCGGTGCCGGGCATCCAGATCGCCCACGCCGGTCGCAAGGCCAGCGCCAACCGCCCGTGGGAGGGTGACGACCACATTGCCGCCGACGACGCGCGCGGCTGGGAAACCATCGCCCCGTCTGCCATTGCCTTTGGCGCGAACCTGCCGAAAGTGCCACGCGAAATGACCCTGGACGACATTGCCCGGGTCAAGCAGGACTTCGTCGATGCCGCCCGCCGTGCGCGTGATGCCGGCTTCGAATGGATCGAACTGCACTTTGCCCACGGCTACCTGGGCCAGAGCTTCTTCTCCGAGCACACCAACAAGCGGACCGATGCCTACGGTGGCAGCTTCGACAACCGCAGCCGCTTCCTGCTGGAAACCCTGGCTGCGGTGCGTGAAGTGTGGCCAGAGAACCTGCCGCTGACCGCGCGCTTTGGTGTGCTGGAATACGATGGCCGCGACGAGCAGACCCTGGAAGAGTCGATCGAACTGGCGCGCCGCTTCAAGGCTGGCGGCCTTGACCTGCTGAGCGTAAGTGTCGGTTTCACCATTCCCGAGACCAACATCCCGTGGGGCCCGGCGTTCATGGGGCCGATTGCCGAGCGTGTGCGCCGCGAGGCGAAGCTGCCGGTGACTTCGGCGTGGGGCTTTGGCACACCGCAGCTGGCTGAGGCCGCGTTGCAGGCAAACCAGCTGGACCTGGTTTCGGTAGGGCGTGCGCACCTGGCCGACCCGCACTGGGCGTACTTTGCGGCCAAGGAACTGGGGGTGGAGAAAGCCTCCTGGACCTTGCCGGCGCCGTATGCGCACTGGCTTGAGCGCTATCGCTGAGAAGCCTGGGGCTGCTGCGCAGCCCATTCGCCGGCAAGCCAGCTCCTTGTATGTTGTGCCTAGCCTGATGAGAGAGGTTATTCTCGTCAGGCTATAGAAGCACTTCCGGGGAGGCCGATCGCTCCTGAAGGCAGGGTTTGCCCCTGACCTTGTCTGTAGAGAGGCCCCCCGCCTCATTGCCCACTACGAAGAGTATCGAGAAGCCGACAAGTCGGACTTCGCATTACAAGGTTGCAGCGGCATGAAGTTCGAGGTCGGGGAACCGGAGGCCATTGTTACCTAACTCGCTTGGGAGTGGGAAGAATGAATGTCTGTGTGGGCCTGGATATTGGTTCTCGTACGTCGATCGTTGGGGTGCGTAAAGATGGGCGTCCCGCTGGACAGTGGGATATCGCTCAGACCCCTGCGGGTCGTAAGGCAGCGGTGAAAAAGCTGCAGGCGCTCAAGCCCAAGTCGATCGTGATGGAGGCGACCGGAATCTATTACCTGGACCTGGCCCTTGAGCTGCATGCTGCCGACCTTCCTGTTTCGGTGATCAACCCCAAGAGCTTCCATAATTTCGCCAAGCTGATGCTGGTGAACAGTAAAACTGACTCGATAGATGCTCAGTTGCTGTCCGAGTACGGTGAACGTATGACACCGCGCTTGTGGACACCGCCAAGCTCCGTACAGCTTGAGCTGAGGGCTCTTGGCCGGCACATCAATCGTCTGGTCGGGCACCGCACCAGGGCGAAGAATGAACTGCATGCATTGCAGGCGACCGCTACGACCGTGTCGATGCTGATCGAAGATCAAGAGGAAGCGATTGCCACTTTGGACAATCGCATTGAGCGTTTCCGCAAGGCCGGACGTGAGTTGATCGCTCAGTGTCCGACGCTTAACCGGCAGTACAAGCAGTTACTAGCGGGCCCGGGAATGGGAGAAGTCTCGGCACTTGCTGCCTTGGCTGAGCTGACCACCCTTCCTCAAATGCTCAAGTCCTCTCAGGTCGCTCGTCATGCTGGTCTAGATGTTCGACAGACACAGTCGGGGACAAGCATTGATAAACCTGGTCGGCTCGGCAAAAGCGGGAATGCCTATTTACGGGCAGCCATGTACATGCCTGCGTTGACGGCGGTGCGCTGCGATCCTTACGCGAAGGCCTTTTATGAATCGCTGGTCAGCAGGGGGAAGAAAAAAATGCAAGCGATCGCCGCTGTCATGCGCAAGTACCTGACGGGCATATGGGCATGCATGCGCGGCGATGAACCATTTGATACGGCCAAGCTTTTCAGCTCTGAACACCTTAGAAAAGCTTGACCGCCAACAGAGTATCTACAGGATCATCACAGGCTTCAAGCCCTGTGCAATACCTGTGGGAGCTGGCTTGCCGGCGAATGGGCCGCACAGCGGCCCCCGAATCTAGAACCGATCCAACCGGTAGGCTCCCATCTCAGGCCTAGCGGCCCGCTCAGCCAACCGCCCCACCCATTCCGCCGTCACCGCCGCCTGGGTCAACCCCAGGTGCTGATGCCCAAACGCCAACAGCACCCGCCCATCACACACCCTGTCGATCACCGGCAGCGAGTCCGGTAACGAAGGCCGGAAGCCCATCCACGGCGTCGCCCCTTCGACGCTCAAGTCTTGCCGGAACAACCCCTTGCTCAACCGGTGCAACTGCCATGCCCGTTGCATGCTTGGCGGTGCCTCCAGCCCGGCGAACTCCACCGTGCCGGCCAGGCGCAAGCCTTCGGCCATGGGCGTCATGATGAACTTGCGCTCCAGCGAAGTGACTGCAAACGGCAGGCGCTGGTGCTCACCCGGCAACATCAGGTGGTAACCGCGTTCTGTGTCCAGCGGTACCCGCTTGCCCGTCAGCGCGGCGGTCAGTTTCGCAGAATGGGCACCACAGCTGATCAGCACCTGGCGGGCATTGAGCGTGCCTTGGTCGCTGGCCAGGCTCACGCCCGCGCTGTGCAATTGCCCGCCATCGACCTGCGCCTGAACAAAGCGCACGCCGCTGGCCTTGGCCGCTTCGAACAGTTCGCACACAACCCGGTAAGGGTCGATGAAGTGCCCGGTGCGCGGAAAGAACAACCCGCCCAGCAGTGACGGGCTCAGTTGCGGCGCTGCCTCGCGCACGGTTTCGGCCGACCAGACGTCCACCGGCACCGCCTGCTGTTGCATGCGGGTGCGCAACGCCTCCAGTGCCTGGCGTGACTCAGGCTTCTCGAACACCAGCAACGAACCATCCTCCTGGAACAGGTCGCTGCGCCCGATCGAGCCCAGCAGGCGCTGCCATGCACCCAGGCTGCCTTCGTTCAGCGTGCGGATGCCGGCCACACTGCGCTGGAACGGGGCCGGGCGCAGGTTGAGCAGCAGGCGGGTGAACCAGGGCATGGCCGTGGGCAGGTACTTCCAGTCCAGGCGCAGTGGGCCCATCGGGTCCAGCAGCATGCGCGGCAAGCGCTTGAGGATCGACAGGTCGGCAATCGGGAACACCTGCTCGGTGGCCAGGTGCCCGGCGTTGCCATAGGACGCCCCATGGCCGGGTGCCTGGCGGTCGACCAATAGCACCCGGAGGCCCTGGCGGGCCAGTTGCAGGGCACAGGCAACGCCGACAATCCCGGCGCCCACCACGGCGATATCGGCTTCAGGGTTTTCGACCATGCTCAGCCTTCCCGTTTGCCGTCGAGCAGGCGCCGCAGTTGCAGCGGGTTGCCGTGCTGCAAGGCCTGCGGCAGAAGGGCATTGGGGAAGTCCTGGTAGCACACCGGCCGCAGGAAGCGCAGGATCGCCGCCGTGCCCACCGAGGTCGTACGGGCATCGGAGGTGGCCGGGAACGGCCCGCCATGGACCATGGCATCGCACACCTCGACGCCGGTCGGCCAGCCATTGACCAGAATGCGCCCAGCCTTGCGTTCAAGGGTCGGCAGCAGCGCACGGGCGCGGTCGATGTCGGCATCGTCCAGTTGCAGGGTAGCGGTCAACTGGCCTTCCAGGTGCTCGGCCACTTGGTGTACCTGTTCATCGCTGGCACACGCCACCACCAGCGACGCCGCGCCAAACACTTCAGCTTGCAACGCCGGGTCGGCGAGGAAGGCTTCGGCTTGGGTGACGAACAATTGCGCCTGGCATTGGTTGGGGCCTTGCCCGGCCTGCCCGCTGGCCGCAGCCTGGGCATTGGCGTTTCCTGCCAAGCCACCGACACCGGCCTGGTAGGCACTGAAGATGCCCGGGGTGAGCATGGTTTGCGCAGCGGCCTGGCGCACGTGCTCGCTGGCAGCGTCGATAAACCGCTGTAAAGCCGGCCCTTGGGGGGCAATCACCAGCCCGGGGTTGGTGCAGAACTGGCCGGCACCTTGGGTCAACGAGGCGACGAAGCCTTGCGCCAGCGCTTCGGCACGGGCCTGCAGGGCCGCCTCGAACAGGAACACCGGGTTGATCGAACTCATTTCGGCGTACACCGGGATCGGCTCTGGGCGGGCCTGGGTCGCCTGGCACAGCGCGATACCACCGCTGCGTGAGCCGGTAAAGCCAACGGCCTTGATGCGCGGGTCGCTGACCAGCGCGATGCCGACTTCACGGCCGGAGCCGTATAACAGCGAGAATACGCCGGCCGGCAAGCCGCACAGCTTCACCGCTTGCGCCACCGCCTGGCCGACCAGTTCGCTGGTGCCCGGGTGGGCGCTGTGGGCCTTGACCACCACTGGGCAGCCAGCCGCCAATGCCGATGCGGTGTCGCCACCGGCCACCGAGAAGGCCAGCGGGAAATTGCTGGCGCCGAACACGGCTACCGGCCCCAGGGCCACCTGGCGCTGGCGCAGGTCGGCGCGCGGCAAGGGCTGGCGTTCTGGCTGGGCGTTGTCGACCCGCACATCCAGCCATTCACCGGCCCGCACTACCCGGGCGAAGGTGCGTAGCTGGGTACAGGTGCGGCCACGCTCGCCCTGGATACGCGCCTTGGGCAGACCGCTTTCGGCCACGGCGCGGTCGATCAGGGCATCGCCCAGCGCTTCGATCTGGGTGGCGATGGTTTCGAGGAATTGTGCCCGTTGTTCGAGCGTGGTTTCGCGGTAGCCATCGAACGCCGCCCAGGCCAGGGCGCAGGCTTGGGCCACGTGTTCGCCGGTGCCGCCCAGGTAGGCCGGTTCCAGTGGCTGGCCGGTGGCCGGGTCGATGGCGCGGATGGCTTCGCGGCTGCCGGTTACCGGCGTCTGGCCGATCAGCATGTAGCCGGTGAGGGTCATGTAGCCTCCTTGGAAATCTAATGCATATGCATGGGGGCACTACGAACCCTGTGGGAGCGGGCGTGCCCGCGAATCAGGCAACTCGGTACCTGACACCGGCTGCGCCGGTGTTCGCGGGCACGCCCGCTCCCACAGGGAAAGCAGTGGCTGCTTAGGCGATGTTCTGCTCGGCCGACCAGCTGGCGTACCAGTTGCGGAACAGCGCGTACTGCTGTTCGGCATAGTTGCGCTGGGCATCGGTCAGCACGTCGGTTTCGTTGAAGTGCAGGCTGTACTCGCTGTCGCCGTTCAGCACCATCAGGTGCTTGTAGTACAGCACCAGGTCGCAGCCTTCATCGAACGACGACAGCACCGCCAGCGCCGCTTCCAGCTCGCGCGCCAGGCGGCGGGCCTTGGCGTCGCCCTTGGCCGCCTGCTTGCTCAGACTCACCAGGTGCAGCACCTCGCGGGGCAGGGCGTTGCCGATACCGGTGATGGCACCGGTGGCGTTGCAGTTGACGAAGCCATGCACCACCTGGGTGTCCACGCCGACCATCAGGGTCACGTCGTCATCCTTGGAGGTGATGTGTTCGGCGGCGTAACGCAGGTCGGCGCCACCACCGAATTCCTTGAAGCCGATCAGGTTGGGGAATTCGCGGCGCAGCTCGAAAAACAGGTCGGCGCGCGTGGCAAAACCGTAGTAGGGGCTGTTGTAGATCACCGCTGGCAGCTTGGGCGCCGCCGCGAGGATGGCCGAGAAGTGGTGTTTCTGGGCGATCAGCGAAGCACCGCGGCTGAGCACGCGAGGGATGACCATCAGGCCGGCGGCGCCCACTTCGGCGGCGTGGGCGGCATGCGCTACCGCTTCACGGGTGTTTACCGCGCCGGTGCCGACAATGGTCGGGATGCCGGCGGCCACCAGGCGCGCCACGCCTTCCTGGCGCTCGGCTTCGGTCAGCAGCGGCCAGTCGCCCATCGAGCCGCAATACACCACAGCGCTCATGCCGGCCTCGATCAGTTCACGGCCCTTGCGCACCAGGGCGTCGAAGTCCGGCTTGCGTTCGGCGGTGCACGGGGTCATCAGGGCGGGCATGGTGCCGGTGAAGATGTTGTTGGTCATTGTTGTCACTCCTCGCAGTATTCAGTCGGAAAAAGGCGGGGTCAGATGCCCCAGGCGAACGGGTCCTGTTCGTCGATCAGCAGGGTGCTGTCGGCGGTCATGTAGGCGCGGCCGGTGATGAACGGGCGAATGTGCTCGCCGTCGCGCTCGTAGCGGCCATGGAACTGGCTGCCGGTGATACTGGCCTGTACCCAGGTCTGGCCTTCGGCAAGCTTGCCGTCGGCGGCCAGGCAGGCCAGCTTGGCGCTGGTGCCGGTGCCGCAGGGCGAGCGGTCGTAGGCCTTGCCGGGGCACATCACGAAGTTGCGGCTGTCGGCGTTGGCGTCGTCGGCAAACAGCTCGACGTGGTCGATAAGCGCGCAGTTTTCACCGGTGATGCCCTGGGCTTCCAGGGCTTTGAGCATGGCCCAGGTGTACTCGGTCAGCGCCTCACGGTTGGCCAGCTCGATACGCTGGCCGTGTTCGGAAACCAGGAAGAACCAGTTGCCGCCCCAGGCGATGTCGCCATGCACCACGCCATGGCCGGGCACGTCCACCGCCACCTGTTGGCGGTAGCGGTAGGAGGGCACGTTGCCGACGGTGATGGCGCCGTCTTCATGCAGGGTGGCGCTGACCTGGCCGACCGGGGTGTCGATCTTGTGCACACCCGGTGCGATCAGGCCCAGGTGCTGCAACGAGGCTACCAGGCCGATGGTGCCGTGGCCGCACATGTTCAGGTAGCCGGCGTTGTTGAAGAAGATCACCCCGCAGGTAGCGTCGGCCGACACCGGTGGGCAATACAGCGCGCCGACCAGCACATCGTTGCCGCGTGGCTCCAGCAGGCAGGCACGGCGCCATGGGTCGTGCAGCTCGCGCAGTTCGTCGCGCTGTTCGGCCATGCTGCGGCCGCGCAGTTGCGGGAAGCCCTTCATCACCAGGCGGGTTGGTTCGCCGCCAGTGTGGGAGTCGATGACGTGTATCTGTTTCATGGGCTTGTCCCTTGCGTAAAAGATCAGGAAGCGACGGCGGCAGGGCGGCGGGTATAGGTTTCTGCGGCGGCTTCGCTTTCGTCTTCACCTTCCAGGCGCACCAGGTGGGCAGGCACGCCAGTCGCGGCGCCCCAGTAGTAGATGCCCAGCGCGCAGGCGGCCACAGCCACGGTGTCGAACGGGTGGCCGAGCACACCCAGGCCGCCGAAGCTGCCCAACCACGACAGCAGGATGGTCACCGCGTAGAAGCCGATCAGCCATGCCGACGAGCGTACTTGCTGGGCCAGCGACAGGTGTTGGGTGGGTACGAAACGGCTGCACAGCAGGTACAGCACGAACATCACGATTTGCAGGGCCAGCAGCCACGACACGGTGTTCCAGCCCGACCAGTACACGATCAGCGCGGCGATGATGAACGACAGCGGGCCGAGCACGGCCATGCCCTTGACCCGGAACGGGCGCGGCATGTCTGGTGCATTGCGGCGCAGGGCGGCGACGGTGACCGGGGCGACGGCGTAGCTCAGTACCAGGGCAGCCGATACCACGTTGATCAGCGCTTCCCACGAGGGGAACGGCAGGGTCCAGAACACCGACAGGCCAAACGTCAGCCACAGGGCCGGGCGCGGGATGCCGGATTCTGCATCGATGCGGGTGAAGTACTTGAAGAAGGTGCCGGTTTGCGCCCAGCCGTAGATCACCCGCGGGGTGGCGTTCATGTAGATGTTGCCGCAGCCACTGGGCGAGATCACGGCGTCGGCCACCACCAGGTAGGCCAGCCAGCCCACACCCAGGGCCAGGGCGATGTCACGGTAGGGCAGGGCCAGTTCCTTGGTCACGCTGGCCCAGCCGTTGGCCAGCATTTCGGTGGGCACGCTGCCGAGGAAGGCCAGTTGCAGCAGGGCGTAGATCGCGGTGGACAGCAGCACCGACAAAATCAGTGCGATAGGGATGGTGCGCTGTGGGTTCTTCACCTCGCTGGCCACTGAAATGATCGGCGTCAGGCCCAGGTAGGCGAAGATGATGCCGCCTGCCGACACGGCCATTTCCACCCCGGACAGGCCGAACGGTGCAAAGCCCTGGACCTCGAAGTTTTCTGGCTTGAAGAAGGTGAACAGCACGCCGATTACCAGCAGCGGCACGATGAACTTGAACACGCTGACCAGGTTGTTGGCCTTGGCGAAGGTTTTCACGCTGCGGTAGTTGAGGAAGAAGAACAGCCCCAGCAGGGCGAACTGCACCAGCCAGCCGAGCACGGTCGGGTCGCTGGAGCCGGCCTTGGTCAGCCCGGGGAACCAGGCGGCGGCATATTGGCGTGAGGCGACCACTTCGATGGCGATCAGGCTGGAAAAGGCGATCAGGGTGATGAAACCCATCAGGTAGCCGAGCAGTGGGCCGTGCGAGTAAACCGGGTAGCGCACCACGCCACCGGCACGCGGCAAGGCGGCGCCCAGCTCGCAGTAGACGATGCCCAGCAGCAGTACGGCGAACCCGCCGAGGAACCAGGAGAGGATGCCGGCCGGGCCGGCGATGGCCGACACGTGGCTGGCGGCGAACAGCCAGCCGGAGCCGAAAATGGCCCCTAGGCCGATGAAGGTGAGGTCCAGCAGTGATAGCTGTTTTTTGAATTTGCCTGACATGGGTTCGCCTTTTTGTTGGTTATTGGATAGGCAGGTCTGATGTCACGAGATGCGGCTTTTTGGGCCGCGCTCTTGTAGGACTTGGGCGGCTTGCGTGGGGCATAGAGTGAACCGGTCGGGGCGACGGTTCTTGATGGTTTTCTGCAGGGGGGATGACGAAATCGGCACAGTTGCAAAAAAAGCTGGTGGCCAGGGTGGGCTGGTAGATAGGCTGTAGGCCATACCGGATAAGGGTTTGAGAGATGCAGCGCCAGTGCTGGCCTCTTCGCAGCACAAGGCTGCTCCTACAAGGACCGCATGGCTATCAAGACCTGTAGGAGCAGCCTTGTGCTGCGAAGAGGCCCGCCCAGCAAACCGAGATAGAGAAGATGACCAACACCCCCCTGGCAACCCTCTACCAGTCCCTCGACCAGCACCGCCCCGCCACCCTCGAGGCCCTGCTTGCCGGTGTGTCGCTGCTGCTGCCGATCCTCGACGCCATCCCCAACGCCGCCATCTTCATCAAGGACCCGGCTGCCCGCTATGTGCTGGCCAACAACACCCTGGTCCAGCGCTGTGGCCTCAAGCGCCTGCAACCGTTGCTGGGCAAGACCAGCGCCGAGGTGTTCCCGGCACAGCTCGGCCCCGGCTACACCGAACAGGACCGCCGGGTGCTCAAGGAAGGGATGGTGCTGGAGGACCAACTGGAACTGCACCTGTACGGCAGCCGTGAACCCGGCTGGTGCCTGACCCACAAGCGCCCGCTGTACAACCAGGCGGGCGAGATCATCGGCCTGGTCGGCATTTCGGTCGACCTGCAATCAGCCGCCGACAGCCACCCCGCCTATCAGCGGCTGGCCGCCGTGGACGAGCACATTCGCCAGCACTTTCACCAGCCGATCAGCATGGGCGAGCTGACCCGCATCGCCGGTATTTCCGTGGCCCAGCTGGAGCGCTACTGCAAGCGGGTGTTCCACCTCACGCCCCGGCAGATGATCCACAAGGCACGCCTGGAACACGCCCACCGCCTGTTGCATTCGGACCTGCCCATCACGGACGTGGCGATGTGCTGCGGCTACACCGACCACAGCGCCTTCAGCCGCCAGTTCAAGCAACTGACCGGCTTTACCCCGCGCCAGTACCGCCAGGCAACCAGCGATCAGGTGGCTTGAAACAGTGCCCGCGCCTCGGCGAAGCACTGTTCGGCAATCGCCGAGCGCGGCTCGCTGCGGCGTAACAGCAGGCCGACCGGGCTGTGGATGGCGGCGTCGGCCACCGGCACGATGCGCAGGTGCTCGCTGAGGTCTTCCAGGCCGCAGTCCAGCGGCATTATCGCGCAGCACATGCCAGTGTTGATGGCCTGGATCAGCTGGAAGGTCGAGTCGCTTTCCAGCACCGCATTCGGCTCCAGGCCGCGGCTGCGGAAGCTCAGGTCCAGAGACTGGCGGTAGTGCATGCCTTTGCTCAGCAGGCCCAGTGGTATGTCGCTGAGTGCATCCCAGCGCAGCGGGTCGCTGGCGAACTGGAAGTGCCGGGTGTCGTGCAGCAGGCCCATGGTGGTGGTGCCCAGTTCGATCACTTCAAAGAAGCTGGTGTTGACCTGGTCCAGGTAGCAGATACCCAGGTCGAGCTGGTTGCGGCTGAGCCCGTCGATGACCTGTTCCGAGCTCAGCGAGCTGAGCTGAAAGTGCAGTTCGGGGAATTTTTCGCGCAGCGGCAGCAGCAGGTGCATGGGGTTGAAGCTGGCCAGCGGCACGGTGCCCAGGCGCAGGCTGCCGACCACCTGGCCGCGGCAGCTGGCAGCCTCGGCCTGCAGGCCGTCGTGGGCGGCGAGCAGGGTGCGGGCCCAGGCCAGGATGCGCTCGCCGGCTTCGGTAAAACCTTCGAAGCGCTGGCCACGCTTGACCAGCACCAGCTCCAGTTCGTCCTCCAGGTTGCGCAGGCGCATGGACAGCGTCGGCTGGGTGATATGGCACAACGCCGCCGCCTGGCCGAAATGGCGGGTCTGGTCGAGGGCGATGAGGAACTTGAGCTGCTTGATGTCCATGAAAGTGCCTGGCGTCTGGTTATGCAGACCTTAACCCACGTCTGCGATAGATGTCATTGATCGCCCGGTACGCCATATTGATTGGACGCCCTCGGGCCGTGCCTCTAGCGTGGCGACAATGCCATTCAAGGAGCTTTACCGTGCGCGTCCAACCCGATGCAGTCTTCATACCGCTGAACATCGCCGTGCTGACCGTCAGCGACACCCGTACCTACGACAACGATACCTCTGGCGAGCTGCTGGCCAGCCGTTCGGTAGAGATCGGCCACCGGCTGGTGGCGCGGGCGCTGCTCAAGGACGACCTGTACAAGATCCGCGCCCAGGTGGCGACCTGGATTGCCGATGAGCAGGTGCAGGTGGTGCTGATTACGGGCGGCACCGGCTTTACCGGGCGAGACAGCACGCCGGAGGCAGTCGAGTGCCTGCTGGACAAACGCATCGACGGTTTTGGTGAGCTGTTCCGGGCGTTGTCGATTCTGGATATCGGCACCTCGACCGTGCAGAGCCGGGCGTTGGCAGGTTTGTCGAACCACACGTTGGTGTGCTGCCTGCCGGGCTCTACCGGGGCCTGTCGTACGGCATGGGAAGGGATTCTGGCCGAGCAGCTGGATGCCCGCCATCGGCCGTGCAACTTCGTCAAACACCTGTTGCCGATCGAGGCCTGCGCAAGCCGGGGCTGAACTGGGTCCTGTACCGGCCCTTTCGCGGGTAAACCCGCGAAAGGGCCAGCACAGGAGGGCGCATTTGCTCAGCTCAACACATATCCGACCGGCAACAACGCTGGCGGCAACTGCTGCTCCCCCAACCCCGCCAGCACATCCCGCTCCACAGTCCGCACCATGGCATCGGTCGGCAAATCATTCTCATCGCGCCCGAATGGGTCTTCTAGCTCGTTGCCAATCGCATCCAGCCCGAAGAACGTGTACCCCACGATGGTGGTGAACAGCGGCGCCAGCCAGCCCAGCGGCTCGGCCAGGGCAAACGGCAGCAGAATGCAGAAGATGTAGATGGTACGGTGCAGCAGCAGCGTATAGGGGAACGGCAAGGGTGTACCCTTGATCCGCTCACAGGTGGCCTGCACTTCGGTCAACCCTACCAGCCGCTGCTCCAGCAAACTGTAGCGCCAGTCACTGATCTGCTGTTGCTCTGCCAGCCTTGAGCAATGCTGGCCAATTTCGCGCAGGATGCCATCGCACACGTTGTGCGGGCTGATCGCCTCTGGCCGGGCGAGCCATGGCCGGGCAGCCGCCAGTTCGTCCTCACCGCGCAGCCGCGCATTCAATGCATGGGCAAAACCGCACAGGCTACGCAGCAGTTGGTTACGCAGTTTTTCATCTGTAATCACCACGCTTTCACGCACGAACGAGCGGGTTTCGATGATCAGCTTGCCCCAAGCTTTGCGGCCCTCCCACCAGCGGTCATAGCAGGCGTTGTTGCGAAAGCTCATGAAGATCGACAGCGACAGGCCCAGCAAGGTGAACGGCGTGGCACTCACCGGGTAGAAAAACGCCGGGTAATGGCGCTCGATCAGCACGATCAGCGCGGCCAGCAGGGTCACCATCAGGCAGCGCAGGGCAATGCGCTTGACGATCGAACCCTTGAGGGTGAACAGCACGCGCAGCACATCTGGGGTTGGGTGGACGATCATGGATTTCCAGAGACGGCCGCTTAGCCGCCGGTCATGTTCATGAAGCGCAGGATCTGCACGTCGCCACCGACTTCGAAGTGATGACGGTAGGGCTTGAGGTGCAGCGAATCGCGGATGGCCTTTTCCAGGCGTTCGGCATTGCCAGGGTGCGCGCGCAGCACATGCTTCAAGTCCACCGAATGTTCATTGCCCAGGCACAGCAGCAGGCGGCCTTCGACCGTCAGGCGCACGCGGTTGCAGGTGGCGCAGAAATTGTGGCTGTGCGGCGATATGAAGCCGACTCGGGTGTTCGCGGTTTCGGCCAGCCGCCAGTAGCGGGCCGGGCCCTGTGAGGATTCGGTGGATTCGATCAGGGTGAACTGCTCGGCCAGGCGCTCACGTACTTCATCACTGGAGCAGAACGACTCGCCGCGTTCGTGCTCGCTGATCACCCCAAGCGGCATTTCTTCGATGAAGGTGATGTCCAGTTCGCGATCAATGGCGAAGCGCACCAGGTCGACCAGTTCATGGTCGTTGCGGCCCTTGAGCACCACGCAGTTGAGCTTGGTGCGCTTGAACCCGGCCTTGCGTGCGGCGTCGATACCGGCGATGACCTGATGCAGGTCGCCGGTGCGGGTCAGCTGCTGGAAGCGGTCGGTGTCCAGGCTGTCGAGGCTGATGTTCAGGCGCGTCACGCCGGCATCGAACAGCGGCTGGGCCAGGCGCCCGAGTTGTGAGCCGTTGCTGGTCATGCACAGTTCACGCAAGCCGGGCAGGGCGGCAATGCGCCCGCACAACTCGACGATGCCCTGGCGTACCAATGGCTCGCCGCCGGTCAGGCGGATCTTGCGGGTGCCCAGGGCGACGAAGCGCTCGGCCACCTGGAACAGTTCTTCGAGGCTGAGGATTTGCTGGCGCGGCAGAAACTGCATGTCTTCTGCCATGCAGTACACGCAACGGAAGTCACAGCGGTCGGTGACCGACATCCGCAGGTAGTCGATTTTCCGGTTGAAGCCGTCGATCAGGGCCCGGCTGTTCTGTTCCACGTTCGCGCTCGAATGGGTTGGGACACAACTCCAAGCTATAACCTGGCCGCAGGTGCGTCAAATTGCTTTGTCCGACTGCTTGATCGACGGCCTCTATCATGGCATTCCCAAGCCTGCACCGAGTCGCCTCGTTCGCGGGCATGCCCGCTCCCACAGGTACATCACAGGGCTGAGGTGCAAGGTAATCCTGTGGGAGCGGGCGTGCCCGCGAATACTGCAACCCCATTCCCGCCCATGATCGAAACCGCTTATCACACCGTAAGATCTTTCGATTAGACGCCCCTGCCTCACGCTCAATAGGCTGGAAAAAAGCATCGAAGCGTGAGGATTCATCGCATGAGCCAGGACGAACACATCAGGGACTACAAGGGCGCCGCCGCTGGCTGGGGGGCGCTCAAGAGCGTCACCAAAAGCTGGCTGGGCAGCGAAAATGCCTTCAAGAACCTGCGGGCCATGCTCAAGACCAACCAGAACGGCGGCTTCGACTGCCCCGGCTGTGCCTGGGGCGAGTCGCCGGAAAGCGATATGGTCAAGTTCTGCGAAAACGGCGCCAAGGCGGTTAACTGGGAAGCCACCGGCCGCTCGGTCGACCCGGCCTTCTTCGCCAAATACAGCGTCAGCGCGCTGAAGGACCAGACCGACTATTGGCTCGAATACCAAGGCCGCCTCACGCACCCGATGCGCTACGACGCTGCCACCGATCACTATGTCGAAACCACCTGGCAGGAGGCCTTCGAGCTGGTCGCCACGCACCTGCGTGCGCTGCAGTCGCCCGATGAGGCCGAGTTCTACACCTCGGGCCGGGCCAGCAACGAGGCGGCGTTCCTGTACCAGCTGTTCGTGCGCGCTTACGGCACCAACAACTTCCCCGATTGCTCGAACATGTGCCACGAAGCCAGCGGCGCCGGCATGTCGGAAACCCTCGGGGTGGGCAAGGGCACCGTGGTGTTTCACGACCTGGAGCTGGCCGACGCCATCTTTGTCATCGGCCAGAACCCCGGCACCAACCACCCACGCATGCTCGAACCGCTGCGTGAGGCGGTCAAGCGCGGGGCCCAGGTGGTGTGCTTCAACCCGCTCAAAGAGCGTGGCCTGGAGCGCTTCCAGCACCCGCAGCACCCGTTCGAAATGCTCAGCAACGGCTCCGAGCCGACGTCCAGCGCCTACTTCCGCCCGGCCTTGGGTGGTGACATGGCGGCCATGCGTGGCATTGCCAAATTCCTCTTGCAGTGGGAGCGCGAAGCCCAGGCCAAGGGCGAGCCGGCGGTGTTCGACCATGCTTTCATTGCCGAGCACACCAGCGGCGTCGATGACTACCTGGCAGCGGTGGACGCCACCTCGTGGGAACACATCGTCAAACAGTCGGGTCTGACCCTGGCCGAGATCGAGCTGGCCGCACGCATGTACCGCAAGGCCGAGCGGGTGATCATGTGCTGGGCCATGGGCGTCACCCAGCACCGCCATTCGGTGCCGACCGTGCAGGAAATCGTCAACCTGCAGCTGCTGCGCGGCAACGTCGGCAAGCCCGGCGCCGGCCTGTCGCCGGTGCGCGGCCACAGCAACGTGCAGGGCGACCGCACCATGGGCATCGACGAGAAGCCCAAGGCCGCGCTGCTCGACGCCATCGAAAAACGCTTCCAGTTCCGCGTGCCTCGGGCCCACGGGCACAACGCGGTGCTGGCGATCAAGGCCATGGAAGAGGGCCGGGCCAAGGTGTTCATCGCCCTGGGCGGCAACTTCGCCCAAGCCACCCCGGACACCCCGCGCACCCACGCGGCCCTGCAGAACTGCGCGTTGACCGTGCAGATTTCCACCAAGCTCAACCGCTCGCACCTGGTGACAGGCCGCGATGCGCTGATCCTGCCGTGCCTGGGCCGTACCGAAATCGACCTGCAGGCCGAAGGGCCGCAAGGCGTGACCGTGGAGGACACCTTCAGCATGGTGCACATCTCCAACGGCCAGTTGCGCCCGCGTTCGCCGCACATGCGCTCCGAACCGTGGATCGTCGCCGGCATGGCCAAGGCCACGCTGGGCAATCAGCCGATCGACTGGGAGTATGCGGTGGCCGACTACAACCGCATTCGTGACATGATCGCCGACGTGATCCCGGGTTTCACCGGCTTCAACCAACGCCTGCATAGCCCGGGCGGTTTCCACCTGGGCAACAATGCCGCCGATCGCAACTTCCGCACGGCCACGGGCAAGGCCCGCTTCATGCCCCACGCACTGCCGGAAGAGTTGGTCAACGCCAAGGTACTGGCGCGGGGTGACAAGCCCGACCTGATCCTGCAGACGCTGCGCTCGCATGACCAGTACAACACCACCCTGTATGGCCTGGATGACCGCTACCGCGGGGTGTTCGGCCTGCGTGAAGTGGTGTTCGTCAACGAGGCCGACATCCGCCGCCTGGGCTTCGAGCCGGGTGAGCAGGTGGACCTGGTGTCCCTGTGGGAGGATGGCGTGGAGCGGCGGGTGTCGGGGTTCCGCCTGGTGGCGTATGACGTGCCTGAGGGGCAGGCGGCGGCGTATTACCCGGAGACCAACCCACTGGTGCCGCTGGAAAGTTATGGCGAGGGGACCTACACCCCGACCTCGAAATTTGTGGCCATCAAGGTCGAGAAAGCCAAGGCGGGGAACCGCATTGCGGCGGTGTTGGCTTCGGATTGACAGGTTGCCTGCAAGGGCCCTATCGCCTGCAAGCCAGCTCCCACAGGGACCGCACAGATTTCAGAACCTGGGATAAACCTGTGGGAGCTGGCTTGCCGGCGATAGGGCCGGTGCAGCCATACAGAATCAGGAACGATGCACCGGGTAAGCGGTGGTGTACTTCATCTGCTCCATGGCGAAACTGGAGGTGATGTTCGACAGCCCATCGGTACGGGTAATCAGCTTTTTGTAGAACCGGTCATACGCCGCAATATCCCCCACCACCACCCGCAGCATGTAATCCCAGTCCCCCGACATGCGGTAAAACTCCATCACTTCCTCGAACCCGGTCACGGTCGCGGCAAACTGCTCCAGCCAGGCGCTGTCGTGGCGCTGGGTCTTGAGCTGGACGAACACCGTCAGCCCCAGCCCTAGCCGTTCGGGGTCCAGCAGGGCGACACGGCCAAGTATGTAGCCTTCTTCTTCCAGGCGCTTGACCCGCTTCCAGCACGGCGTGGTGGACAGGTTGACGGCCTCGGCCAGGTCCTTGAGCGAGATCGAGGCATCGCGCTGTAGCAGGGTAAGAATGTGCTGGTCGAAACTGTCCATATCGCGCGCGAGCCGTGTAGAAAAATTTTTCACAGATTACCCCAAGGCCAGATGATTTGGGTTGTGCGATAGTTGCAGCCTTCACTCTGCCAATGGGCCTGACCATGTCCGACAAGCCGCGCAATTTCGCCACCCGTACCATTCACGCCGGCGAGCAGTTCAGCGTCGCCGAAAACGCCATCTTCCCGGCCATCGTCACCGCCAGCTCGTTCACCAAGCGCAGCCTGGACGACAAGCCGGAATACTCCTACAGCCGGGTCGGCAACCCCACCCGGCATGCCTACGAAACCTGTGTCGCCGCCCTGGAGGAAGGCGTGGGCGCGGTGGCCTGTGCCTCGGGGGTGAATGCCACTGCGACGGTGCTGGAGCTGCTGCCCAAGGACTCCCATGTGGTAGTGATGAACGGCGTGTATGGCGGCACCTTCCGCATCCTGGAAGACTACCGCAGCCGTACCTCGGGCCTGACCACCACCTATGTCGACCTCAACGACCTTGAGGCCGTGGCCGCCGCCATCAAGCCGGAAACCCAGCTGATCTGGATCGAGTCGCCGACCAACCCCTTGCTGCACCTGGTCGACATCAAGGCCGTGTGCGACCTGGCCAGGGCGCGGGGTATCCTTACCTGCATCGACAACACCTTCTGCTCGCCGTGGAACCAGCGTCCGATCACCCTGGGTGTGGACCTGGTGATGCACTCGGCCAGCAAGTACATCGGTGGCCACTCCGACCTCACCGGCGGTGTGGTGGTGGCGGCCAATGATGCGCTGCTGGCGCGCCTGCGCCGCATCAGCATGGCGATTGGCGCGGTGCAGGGGCCGTTCGACTGCTACCTAGCCCTGCGCGGCCTGAAAACCCTGGATGTGCGCATGGAACGCCAATGCAGCAACGCCCTGCAGGTGGCACGCTTCCTCGAAGGGCATGCGCAGATCGAGCAGGTGTATTACCCGGGGCTGGAAAGCCACCCCCAGCATGAACTGTGCAAACGCCAGATGCGCAGTGGCGGGGCGGTGGTGGCGATGAAGGTCAAGGGTGACAGGGCCGCGCTCAACCGCCTGGTGGAGGCGTTGCAGATTTTTGTGCTGGCGGACTCGCTGGGCGGGGTGGAGAGCATGATCAACCACTCGTGGACCATGTCGCACTGCTCGCTGAGCCCGGAGCAGAAAGGCGTGATGGGGATCAGCGAGAACCTGCTGCGACTGTCGATGGGGATCGAGGATTACCGCGACCTGATCGAGGACCTGGATGGTGCACTGAAAGCCCTGGCTGCAGTGTAAGGGCTGCTGGCCTCTTCGCGGGCTCGCCCGCTCCCACAGGTACTGCACAGGTCTTGACGGCTGTGACGACCCTGTGGGAGCGGGCGAGCCCGCGAAGAGGCCAGCAGGTTTGATGAATTTTTGTCAGGATTTGGGCGGATGGATGATCCGTTCGATCTTGTCCTTGATCAGCAACCGTTCCTTGCGCAGCCGGTTGACGGCGTCGTCGTTGGTACCGTTGCCTTCGGCGGCGACCACCTCCTTGTCCTTGGCGTTGTATTCCTTGTGCAGCGTATGCAGCGTCGGGTCCTTGTCTATGAGCGCCTGGAATGCATCAGCGGTAACGTGCAGGTCAGCGAGCAGATCATGCGGAACTGGCATTTCTTCACCTCTGTCAGGGTTGTCGGTAAGGTCCTGACCACTGAGGATAGCCGCGTTTGCGCAGGCTTGTGACGGCTGCCAGGCTGAATGCCAGCTGAACCGCTGTCAGGTAATTGATAAAAGACGCAGCTTCACTAAATTGTTACCGTCTTTTTCACGAAAAATTGATGACGCGCTTTCTAGAGTTCGCCCAACTTTCCCGCGGTGCCATGCGGCCTGGGGGTTGATAATCACTCTTGATTGCGAACGCTGATGCTCAACTTCAAATCCCTGCGGACTGAATGGGTCACGCTGCTGGCCAGCCTTTACCTGCTGATTGGCTTCAACATGTTCCTTTGGGAGCATCTGCAAGAGGTCGTGCCCGCCGGCCTGTCAGGGCTGTGGCTGAGCCTGGCATTTGCCGTGCTGATGTTGTTTGCCTTCAATCTGATCCTCACCTTGTTTGCCTTCCGCTATATATTGAAGCCGTTACTTATCGTGTTGTTCATGAGTGGAGCCGGTGTGGCTTACTTCATGAACCAGTACGGTGTACTTATTGATGCCGGCATGTTCCGCAATATGGCTGAAACCAATGTTGCAGAAGTGCGCGACTTGATGTCGCTGAAGTTTGCTGCCTATATCCTGCTGCTGGGCGTATTGCCTTCGGTGCTGCTCTGGAAAGCGCCTGTCGCCTACCGCCCCTGGCACCGTGAGCTGCTGGGCAAGCTGGTGGTCAGTGGTGCCTGTGTAGTGGCCCTTGGCTCGGTAGCGCTGGTCAACTACCAAGGCTTGTCGTCGCTGTTTCGCAACCACCACGAACTGCGTCTGATGCTGACCCCGAGCAATATCGTCGGGGCCTCCATTGGTTATGTCAGCGAGCGAGTCGGTACTGCTTCGCGCCCGTTCCAGCACTATGGCGAAGATGCCAAGCGTGATGCCGCCTGGCAAAAACATGAGCGCAAGTCGCTGACAGTGCTGGTGGTGGGTGAAAGTGCCCGTGCAGACCATTTCGGCGTGCTGGGCTATGACCGCGATACCACGCCGAACCTGGCCAGGGAACAGGGCCTGCTGGCGTTTTCCGACGTGCACTCGTGCGGTACGGAAACGGCAGTTTCGGTGCCGTGCATGTTCTCGGGCATGAAGCGCAAGGATTACGACGCCCGCGTGGCGAAGAACCGCGAAGGGCTGCTGGACATCCTTCAGCGTGCCGGCCTGGCCGTGCAATGGCGTGACAACCAGTCAGGCTGCAAGGGTACCTGCGACCGCGTGCAGTTCATTGATGTCAGCAACCTCAAGGACCCCCAGCTCTGCGCCAATGGCGAATGCCATGACCAGATCCTGCTGCAAGGCCTGGACGAGCTGATCGACAACCTCGACAAGGATACCGTGCTGGTGCTGCACCAGATGGGCAGCCACGGCCCGGAATACTTCAAGCGCTACCCCAATGGCGGCGAGCGCTTCACGCCGGTGTGCCAGAGCAACGCGCTGAACCAGTGCAGCGAGCAGGAAATCATCAACGGCTACGACAACACCCTGGCCTACACCGACAAGGTGCTGGCGTCGCTGATCGACACCTTGCGCAGCAAACAGGACAAAGTCGACACGGCCATGATCTACCTGTCCGACCATGGCGAGTCGCTGGGCGAGTACAACCTGTTCCTGCACGGCACGCCTTACGCCATCGCCCCAGAGCAGCAGAAGCACGTGCCGCTGCTGACCTGGTTCTCCGACAGCTACAAGGAAGACTTCGGCCTCGACACCGACTGCCTGGCCAAGCTCAGCGATGCCCCGCTGTCGCAGGACAACCTGTTCCACTCCATGCTCGGCCTGTTGCAGGTGCACACCGAGCTCTACCAGCAGTCGCTGGACCTGTTCGCCAGCTGCCGGCCTTGGCTGGCGGCCAAGCGCTGAAACAGCGCCGGCACCCACACAATTGCACCACTGATCGATATCAAGGATGGCCCGGGTTTCACCAGCAGTGCCCGCGCCGTATATACTGCGCGCCAATGTTAGTGGGAGAGCCTCGTGGCCATCGAAATTCACTGGATCCGTGACGACCAGAGCCTGGCCGAACACTGCCGCGACTGGCACCAACTGCCCTTTGTCGCCGTCGACACCGAATTCATGCGGGTCGACACCTTTTACCCGAAAGCCGGGCTGATTCAGATCGGTGACGGCCAGCGGGCCTTCCTGATCGACCCGCTGTTGATCGGCAACTGGCAGCCCTTGGCCGACCTGCTGGAAGACAGTGGCGTGGTCAAGGTGCTGCACGCCTGCAGCGAAGACCTTGAAGTGCTGCTGCGCCTGACCGGCAAGCTGCCGCAGCCGCTGTTCGACACCCAGCTGGCTGCCGGTTACCTGAACCTGGGCTTCAGCATGGGCTATTCGCGCCTGGTGCAAGAGGTGCTGGGTATCGAGCTGCCCAAGGGCGAGACCCGTTCCGACTGGCTGCAGCGCCCGCTCTCGGAAACCCAGGTCAGCTACGCTGCCGAGGATGCCGTGCACCTGGCCGAGCTGTTCACCGCGCTGCGCCCGCGCTTGTCCGACGACAAGTACGCCTGGGTGCTGGAGGACGGTGCCGAACTGGTGGCCGCATTGCGTCGTGAAGTCGAGCCCGAAAGCCTGTACCGCGACGTCAAGCTCGCCTGGAAGTTGGCCCCCCAGCAACTGGCGGTGCTGCGTGAACTGTGCGCCTGGCGCGAGCGCGAAGCCCGCAACCGCGATGTACCGCGTAACCGCATCCTCAAGGAACACTCGTTGTGGCCCATGGCCAAGAGCCAGCCAGGCAACCTGTCGGCGCTGGCCAAGATCGACGAGATGCACCCGCGCACCATTCGTCAGGACGGTGAGTTCCTCATCCAGCTGATCAAGCGCGCCGGTAGTCTGCCAGCGGAGCAGTGGCCAGCGCCCTTGCCCGAGCCATTGCCGATCGAGGCCGCCGGCATCCTCAAGCAGCTGCGTGCCATCGGCCAGGCCGAAGGCGAGCGCCTGGGGATTACCCCCGAGCTGATGCTGCGCAAGAAAGCCCTGGAGGCGCTGCTCAAGAGCGGCTACCCCAACGGCCCTTATCAACTGCCCGATTCGCTGCGCGGCTGGCGCCGTGAGCGCATGGGCCAGGCCCTGCTGGACAACCTCGCAGGTGCCGGAGAGACCCGATGAAACGCATTTGCTCGATCTACAAGAGCCCCCGCAAGAACGAAATGTACCTCTACGTGCTCAAGGCTGACGGCCTGGAGCGCGTGCCCGAAGGGCTGCTGCCGGCCTTCGGTACCCCCATCCACGCGTTTGACCTGGTGCTCAGCCCCGAGCGCAAGCTGGCCCGCGAGGACATCACCAAGGTGTTGGAAAACCTCGACAACCAGGGCTACCACCTGCAGATGCCGCCGCTGGAAGATGAGTACATCGAACACCTGCCCGAAGAGCTGCTGCGCCGTAACGACCCGGTCTGACCATGCGTGTACTGATTGCTGAGCATGAGCATGCTCGATACGCCGGGCTATTGCGTGAAACAGCGCCTGAAGTTGAAATCCTGACCAGCGGTGACTCCGCCGAACTGGCGCAGCAGGCATCGCAGTGCACGGTGTGGCTGGGCCAGCCGGACCTGCTGGCAAGCTTGCTGCGCCAGGGCCTCAAGCCGCAGTGGATGCAATCGACGTGGGCCGGTATCACGCCGTTGCTGGCCGACGGCCTGCCGCGTGATTATCGCCTGACCCGTGCGGTGGGCATTTTCGGCCAGGTGATGGCCGAGTACATGCTGACCTACATGCTTGGCCATGAGCGCGAGGTGCTGTCGCGCCTGGTCAGCCAGGTCGAGCGGCGCTGGGATGACCGCCCGGGGCGCACGCTGGAAGGGCGCAAGGTGCTGATTGTCGGCACCGGCGACATTGGCCAGCGTGTGGCCGAGTTCCTGCAACCGTTTGGTGTGGTGCTGTACGGTGTGGCCAGCACCGCCCGGGAACAGGCACCGTTCGTCGAGGTGGCGGCCCTGGCCGACTTGCCGCGCATGGTTGGCCAGGTCGACTACGTGATCAACCTGCTGCCGGACACCCCGGCTACCCATGACCTGTATGACGCGGCGCTGTTCAAGTGCTTCCTGCCCACGGCGTTGTTCATCAATGCCGGGCGTGGCGTGGCTGTGGTCGATGCCGACCTGGTCGAAGCGCTGAAGGAAGGCCATCTGGCCGGTGCGGTGATTGATGTCTGCCGGCAGGAACCACTACCCAAACAACACCCGTTCTGGACCGCCTGGGGGCTGTTGCTGACCGGGCACAGTTCGGCACCCACCTCGCCGGCGGCGATGGTGCGGTTGTTTGTCGAGAATGTGCGGGCTTATGAAGCGGGGCAGGGGTTGCGTGGGGAAGTGGACTTCGCTCGGGGCTACTGATTGATGTTGCCTGTGCCGGCCTCTTCGCGGGCTCGCCCGCTCCCACAGGTACAACACCGTGCCTGTGGGAACGGGCGAGCCCGCGAAGAGGCCAGTGCAGCCTACACAGGCTTTACAGGCTGAAATCACCCTCGGCAGCCAGCTCGCTCAACGGCTTGCGCGGGCTTGGCACTTCACGCGACTGCAGCGCTTCATCCAGGCTGGCCTTGTCACCCAGCTTGCCAATCGCCACCATGGCATGCAGCACGTAGCCCTCGGGAACCTTCAGTTCCTGACGCGCCAGGTCCTGGTCGAAACCGGCCATGCCATGGGTATGCCAGCCGCTGATGCTGGCCTGCAGGGCCAGGTGGCCCCAGGCGGAACCTGTGTCGAAGGTGTGCCACAGCGCCGGTTTTTCTTCCGTGGCGCCCGGGGCTGCAAAGGTGGTCTTGGAAATGATCAGCACCAGCGCCGAGGCTTGTTGCGCCCAGCTGCGGTTGAACGGCACCAGCAGGTTCAGGTAGCGCTCCCAGTTCGGCGTGTCGCGACGTGCATACAGGAAGCGCCAAGGCTGCGAGTTGTACGCCGACGGTGCCCAGCGTGCGGCTTCCAGGAAGCTCAGCAGGGTTTCTTCGCTGATCGGCTCGGCGGTGAAGGCGCGTGGCGACCAGCGGTTGATGAACTGTTCGTTGATGGCGTAATCGGCAATGCGGGGGGTGGCGCTCATGACAGCTCCTGCAAACGTACGGGAAAGCGGCACGCTACTGCGTCCCGTCGCGACTGACAAGCGGTCTGGCTTTGCCGAAGGCCAGGCTCTAGACTGGCGCCGCCGCGCGCCGTGGCCCCAAGATGAATGCAGGAAACCGTGTGATGATCGCTGAAAACGCGCCGTTCTGGCGGCGCAAGACCCTCGAACAACTCAGCCCGCAAGAGTGGGAGTCGCTGTGCGACGGCTGCGGCCTGTGCTGCCTGCAAAAGCTCGAGGACGAAGACGACAATAGCGTCTATTACACGCGTATCGCCTGCAAGTTGCTGGACATGGATACCTGCCAGTGCAGCGACTACCCCAACCGCTTCGCGCATGTACCGGACTGCATCCAGCTCACCCCGGGCAAGGCCGACCAGTTCACGTGGCTGCCAAGCACCTGCGGTTATCGCCTGGTCAGCGAGGGCAAGGACCTGCCGGCCTGGCACCATCTTGTCTGTGGCGATCGCCAGCAGGTCCATGAACAGCGCATTTCCCAGTCGGGGCGTATGCTCAGGGAGCAGGATGTGCACGAAGACGACTGGGAAGACCACCTGATCTTCCGCGCCAGCTGACCGGCGCGGCCCGCTGCCACGGGGAAACAAGGAGTTTCTGTATGCGTTGCCAGCTGTTCTTGCTGTTGGGCCTGATGGCCAGTTCGCCAGCCTGGGCGAAAAAGGTCGACCTTGACTACCAGGTGCGCCTGTTGCCCGCCAGTGGCCAGGCGGAAGTCCGCCTGACCCTGGCAGAAGGCAGTGCTGTGCGCAGCCTCGACTTCGACCTGGGCAAGGCGGGTGCCTTCAGCGGCTTCCAGGCTGATGGCCAATGGCAACTCAAGGGCCAGCGTGGCGTGTGGCAGCCGGCGGCCGGCAAGACCAGCCTCAGCTACCGCGTGCAGCTGGACCAGCAGCTCGCAAGCGGTGCCTATTCCTCACGTATTACCCCGCACTGGGCGCTGTTCCTCGGCGACCAGCTGGTACCGCCTGCGCGGCTTGACCAGCAAGATGGCACCGAGCTGGTGGCGCGCCTGGCGTTCGACTTGCCCGAGGGCTGGAAGAGCATCGAGACCTCCTGGCCACGCATTGGCAAGGACAAGTTCCGCATTGACAACGTTTCGCGCCTGTTCGACCGCCCGACTGGCTGGATGCTGGCCGGCGACCTGGGTAGCCGCCGTGCCCGCCTGGGCGATACCGAGGTCACCGTGGCCGCGCCGGTGGGGCAGGGCATGCGGCGCATGGATAGCCTGACCTTGCTGACCTACGTCTGGCCGCAGCTGCAGGCGGTGTTCCCGCGCAACCCGCCAAAGCTGCTGCTGGTCGGTGCCCGTGACGGCATGTGGCGCGGGGCAATGGCCGCGCAGGGTTCGCTGTACCTGCACAGCGCCCGGCCGATGGTGAGCGAGAACGGCAGCAGCCCGTTACTGCGCGAAGTGGTGCAGCTGTTTGCGCAGATCCGGGGGCGCGACGGCAATGACTGGCTGGTGGAAAGCCTGACCGACTACTACGCCAGCGAGTTGCTGCGCCGTTCGGGCGGGGTCAGCGATGACCGCTACCAGGCCTGGCAGGCGCGCCTGAGCAAGCAGGGCGCCAAGGTCACCCAGCTCAAGGGCGAACGCGCAAGCCCGGCCCAGGTAGCCCGCGGGGTAATCCTGCTACAGGCACTGGACAAGGAAATCCGCATTCATACCCAGGCCAAGCGTTCGCTGGACGATGTGGTGCGCGGGCTGATGCGGCTGCCCAGCGTAACCACCGAAGAGTTCGTGCAAATCAGCGAGAACGTGCTGGGCCGCAAGTCCGAGGTACTACAAAGCAAGGCGTTGCGCTAGACGTCCCTGCCGGCTGCACCTCCAACACTGTGCGGTACCTGTGGAAGCGGGCTTGCCCCGCGAAGAGGCCGGTCCAGGCGATAAAAAGATCAGCTGTCAGCCAACGGATCCTTACCGGTCACCGTCACTCCCCGCGTCGCCGCCTTGGCACTGGCCTTCAACGCCTCCAGCTCCGCCGCACTGCGTTCAATATCCGAACGCAACCGGTGGTACTCCTGCCGATGCCGCTGCCACCACGCCTTGGTCGAGCAATGCCCGCTGACCCCGCGTGCCACCGCAATACCGCCCACCACCATCTGCAGCAAGCCGACCAGCCCGCCATGGCGCAGCCCCTTGCTGAGCATCAGCGCCCCGCCGGCCAGCGAACTGACCCGCTCCAGACCATGAACATTATGCTGCGAAGCCGCAGCAGCGTGGATATCGAGCATGGCAAGACCTCCGTGTGAAATGTAAGCAGCTGACCTGCCGGAGGCCGCCGGCGTTCATTCGGGTCGCCCAGCGGCGCCAAAAGTGCTCGCTGTGTCGCATTTGGCCAATTACCTGTCTGGTTTGGCAATGCACCCCCAAGGGTGTTTAATCACACCCCGGGAGCCGCTGTAACCCTTGAAAACAAAGGGCCAGGCAGTTTTCACCGTTCATCGAGAATGCTGTAGACACATTGTCTAACAGTGCCCTATAGTCGTTATACAAATAGTAGACACAGCTCTATGACAACAAAGAAGGCCGCCATGAAAGCCACCGTCCAACCACTCGCTGCAGACGTGCCGCAGGACCGCAAAGCCGTCCTCGCCGAAGCACTGCGCCGCCGGATCATGAGCATGGAACTGGCCCCGGGCGCCGTGGTGGACGAACTGGCCCTGTGCGACGAGTTTGGCCTGTCGCGCCCCCCGGTCCGCGAGCTGCTGCGCCAGATTGCCGCTGAAGGCTACATCGAGCTGGAAGCCAACCGCGCGCCACGCGTCGCCGCCATGAATCACGAGTCGCTGCACAGCTTCTACGTTGCGGCGCCGCTTATCTACGTGGCCACTACCCAGCTGGCCGCCACTTACGCCAGCGCTGAAGAAATCGAGGTGCTCAAGGCTATCCAGGCCCAGTTCCGTCAGGCCATCGAAGAACGCGACGTTGAAAACCGCGTGCTCTACAACGACGCCTTCCACCTGGAAATCGGCAAGATGGCGCACAACGACTACCTGATGCCGAGCCTGCGTCGCCTGCTGATCGATCACACCCGATTGGGCAAGATTTTCTATCGCCATCCCACTACCGATGACATGCAGCGCGACCTCGAAATCGCCTGCGAGCAGCACGAGCAGATGATTCAGGCCATCGAGCGCCGCGACCCGCAAGCGGCTGGCCAGCTGGTGCGCTATCACTTCGAACTGTCGCGCCGCCGCATGGCCGAGTACGCCGCGCCGCAAGGGCTGGATGTACCGATTCAGATATGAATTACCAGGGTCAGGCCACCGGCGTTGACCACCCGTCGACAACAAGATCCAGGTTAGTGAGATGACAAGAATAAGTTCGTTACCTGCCGATGATGCCACCTGTGGCTGGTACCACCTGAGCAAACCGCGTACGCCACGGCCGGCCCACAGTGGGCACAGCCAGGCGCGCTGGGTGGTGGTCGGCGCAGGCTTCACCGGGCTGGCTGCCGCGCGGCAGCTGGCAACGAACTTTCCGCATGACGAGATCGTACTGGTCGAAGCGCAGGAGGTTGGCTTCGGCACTTCCGGGCGCAACGCCGGCTTTGCCATCGACCTGCCGCACGATATCGGCGCCGAGGATTACATTGGTGACATCGACATCGCCAAGACGATCCTCAAGCTCAACCTGGGTGGGCAGCAATGCCTCAAGGACCTGATCGAGCGCTACAACATCGATTGCCAGTTCCGCCATTGCGGCAAATACCAGGCGGCCATCGAAGACCGCGGCATTGCCGTGCTGGATGCCTACCGCCGCGGCCTGGACAAACTGGGTCAACCCTACGAAGTGATCGAGGGCCGCGACCTGCCCGATCATATCGGCACGGATTTCTACCGCAAAGGCCTGTTCACGCCAGGCACAGCCTTGTTGCAACCCTCGGCGCTGGTCAAAGGCCTGGCCGATAGCCTGCCGTCCAACGTCTCGCTGTACGAGCACACACCGATCACCGACGTCGAGTACGGCGACAAGGTGGTGCTGCGCCACGCCAAGGGTTCGATCACCGCCGACAAGCTGGTGCTCACCACCAACGCCTTCGGCATGAGCTTCGGTTTCCTCAAGGGGCGCATGCTGCCGGTGTTTACCTACGCCAGTATCACCCGCCCGCTGACCGAGGAAGAACAGGCGCGCCTGGGCGGTAAACCCTACTGGGGCGTGATCCCGGCCGACCCGTTCGGCACCACCCTGCGCCGCACCGTCGACAACCGCCTGCTGATCCGTAACAGCTTCAGCTACAACCCCGACGGCCGTAGCAACCGCAAATATCTGGAACGCTTTGTTCAGCGCCACCGCGAATCGTTCGCCCGGCGTTTTCCGATGTTGCCTGGGGTGAACTTTGAATATACCTGGGGCGGTGCGCTGGCACTGTCGCGCAACCACATGGGCTTCTTCGGCAAGTTGGCGCCTAATGTCGTCGGCGCACTGTGCTGTAACGGCCTGGGCGTTACCCGAGGCACGGTCACCGGCAAGTTGCTGGCCGACTGGCTGGCGGGCGACAAGCACGAACTGATCGAGTTTTTGCTCAATGCCCCAGGGCCTTGTGCAAACCCGCCGCAGCCCTTGGTTTCCTTGGGCTTGAACGCCAACCTGATGTGGGGGCAGTTCCGCGCTGGCAAAGAAAGCTGATCGCTGCCTGAGTTAGACCAAAGAGTATTTTACGTCGGCGTTAGTTGGCCGGCACGGGCACGGCTTGCCCGAATTTTATGATCGAGATGCGTCGTCCGATCACCCGGGGCTGAAGGCAGTTTTCAGTTTCGCGGACACGCTCGCCTTGAAAATGTGCATGTAGCCGAAATGGCAGGAACAACAATGACAAATCCGAATGTTTCGATTGAAGATGTACCGATCAACAACTTCCACCAATTGCTGACCTTGCGTTCTGGCGGCGGTTCGTTCGTCGATGGCTATGTACTGAGCATCATTGGCGTGGCCATGGTGCAGATGTCTGCAGGCCTGAGCCTGAACAGTTTCTGGCAGGGCATGATCGCCGCTTCGGCGTTGATCGGCATTTTCTTCGGTGGTTTTTTCGGCGGTTGGCTAACCGACCGCTTCGGCCGCAAACGCGTGTTTTTCGTTGGCCCGACCCTGTTTATCCTGGCCTCGGTCGCGCAGTTCTGGGTGGAGTCGGCGCTGGTTCTGTTCCTGCTGCGGTTTGCCATCGGCATTGCCGTAGGCATCGAATACCCGGTTGCAACTTCGCTGCTGGTGGAGTTCCTGCCCAAGAAGAACCGTGGCCCGCGCCTGGCTACCCTGACGGTGTTGTGGTTTGCCGGCGCCGCTACCGCCTACCTGGCCGGTGAGGCCATCCTGCGCCAGGGTGGCGACGATGCCTGGCGCCTGGTGCTGGCCAGTGCTGCCGTCATTGGTGCGCTGCTGTTCGCCATCCGCCTGGGTACCCCGGAATCGCCGCGCTGGCTGATCAGCAAAGGCCGCTTGGCCGAGGCCGAGCAGGTGATCAAGCGCGTCTACGGCAACGGTTTTTCGCTGAAGAACCTGCCGGAAGAGCCCAAGGCCCGCAAGCTGTCGTTCCTCAGCCTGCTGCACTCCGGCTACGGCAAACGCATGCTGTTCGTCACCATGTTCTGGACCTGCTCGGTGATCCCGGTATTCGCCGTGTACGCATTCGCCCCGAAAGTGCTGGGCGCGCTGAACCTGAAAGGTGACTGGGCATCGATCGGCTCCATCGCCATCACTTTCCTGTTCGTGGTGGGCTGCATCGTGGGCACCCGCCTGCTCAACACCCTCGGTCGGCGCACCACGCTGCTGCACAGCTTCTTCTGGTCTGGGCTGGCACTGCTGGGCCTGGGTGCCTTCAGCAATGGCAACGAGATGCTGATCCTGGTGCTGTTCGGTGCCTATGCCCTGTTCATCGGTGGCGCCCAAGTGCTGCAACTGGTGTACCCCAACGAATTGTTCCCTACCGAAATCCGTGCCGGCGCCGTGGGCGTGGGCACTTCCATGTCGCGGATCGGTGCGGCAGTCGGCACCTGGCTGGTGCCCATCGCGCTCGACAGCTATGGCATCGGCGCCACCATGTATGCCGCTGCCGCCGTGACCTTTGTCGGCCTGGCCTTCTCGGTCGCCCTGGCCCCGGAAACCCGTTCGCTGAACCTGCAACAAGCGGCTTCGTTGAGCTGAAACCTTAAGCCGCCGCGTGGTTGCGTGGCGACTCTTTACAACACTGAGCAACGCACTGGAGAACCTACCGTGAAATTCGAAGGCATCTACACCCCGGCAATCACCCCGCTGGCTGCGGACGGCTCGATCGACAAGGCGGCGTTCGCCGAGGTCCTCGAATACCTGGTCGAGTCGAAAATCCACGGCGTCATCATTGGTGGCTCCACCGGCGAGTACTACGCCCACACCACCCAGGAGCGCATCGAGCTGGCCGCCCAGGCCAAGGACGTGCTCCACGGCCGCCTGCCGCTGATCGTCGGCACCGGTGGCATCCGCACCGAAGACGCCGTGGCTTTCGCCCAGCACGCCAAGGAGATCAAGGCTGACGCGCTGCTGGTCGGCACACCGCCGTACGCCCTGCCGACCCAACAGGAAATCGCCTTGCACGTCAAAGCGGTCGACGCCGCTGCCGACCTGCCGATCATGCTCTACAACTACCCGGGCCGCATGAGCGTAAGCATGGGCGAAGAGTTCTTCGATGCCGTGGCTGATGTGAAGAACATCGTCGCCATCAAGGAAAGCTCCGGCGACATGGCCCAACTGCACCGCCTGGCCATCCATCGCCCGAACATCCAGCTGTCGTGCGGCTGGGACGACCAGGCCCTGGAGTTCTTCGCCTGGGGCGCCCAGAGCTGGGTCTGCGCCGGCTCCAACTTCATTCCGCGTGAGCACGTGGCCCTGTACGAGGCCTGCGTGATCGAAAAGAACTTTGCCAAAGGCCGCAAGATCATGGCCGCCATGATGCCGCTGATGGACTTCCTGGAAGGTGGCAAGTTCGTCCAGTCGATCAAGTACGGCTGCGCCCTCAATGGCTTGAGCACCGGTGGCGTGCGCAAGCCGCTGTACGACCTCGACGCTGGCGAGAAGCAGGAACTGCAACGTGTGGTCAGCGAACTGAAGGCCACCATCGCCCAGATCAAATAAGGAGGCTGGAAAAATGGCTGAATTGCTGAGCAAGGAACAATACGCGGCCATCGCCGCTGACCTGCAACTGCGCACCCAGGCATTTATCGACGGTGAATTCCGTGATGCCATCTCGGGCCGCACCTTCGTCACCACCAACCCGGCCACCGGCAAGCAACTGGCCGAAGTCGCCGCCTGTGACGTCAATGACGTCAACGTGGCCGTAGCGGCTGCCAAGCGTGTGTTCGAAGAGGGCACCTGGTCGAAGATGCAGCCGAACGACCGCAAGCACGTGTTGCAGAAGTTCGCCCAGCTGCTGGAAGACAACGCCCACGAACTGGCGGTGCTGGAAGCGCTGGACAGCGGCAAGCCGGTCAGCGAGTGCCAGACCGTCGATGTGCCGGAAACCATCCACACCATTCGCTGGCACGCCGAGCTGATCGACAAGATCTACGACGCCACTGCCCCGACCGGCAATGCTGCCGTGACCATGGTGGTGCGTGAAGCCATCGGCGTGGTCGGCCTGGTGCTGCCGTGGAACTTCCCGCTGCTGATGCTGGCCTGGAAGATCGCCCCGTCGCTCGCCGCCGGTTGCTCGATCGTGGTCAAGCCCGCCAAGGAGACCACCCTCAGCGCACTGCGCGTGGCCGAGCTGGCCCATGAGGCTGGTATTCCGGCCGGTGTGTTCAACCTGGTGCCTGGTGGTGGCCGTGAAGTGGGCGAGGCCATCGGCCGCCACATGGACATCCCGATGGTCAGCTTCACCGGCTCCACCGACACTGGCCGGCTGTTCCTGAAATACGCGGCCGAGTCCAACCTCAAGCGCATCGTCCTGGAGCTAGGTGGCAAGAACCCGGCCGTGGTCATGAACGACTGCGAAGACCTGGACGAAGTGGCCCAGTTCGTCACCGCCGGCGCGTTCTGGAACATGGGCGAGAACTGCTCTGCTTCTTCGCGCCTGATCGTGCACAAGGATGTGAAGGATGAGCTGCTGGGCCTGATGGCCAAGCACCTGAGGGACTGGAAACTGGGCGACCCGATGGACCCGGACAATCGCCTGGGCGCCATGGTGAGCAAGTCGCACTTCGAGAAGGTGAAGTCGTACCTGGAATACGCTGCCGAGCAAAAACTCAGCATTGTCCAGGGTGGCGAAACCGAGCAAGGCGTGTACGTGCAGCCGACCATCGTCGACAACGTGGGCCGCGACAACAAGCTGTTCGTGGAAGAAATCTTTGGCCCGGTGCTGAGCGTGACCAGCTTCGAGACCATCGATGAAGCCATCGAACTGGCCAACGACACCATCTACGGCCTGGCGGCTTCGGCGTACACCGGCAGCCTGCGCAATGCGTTGCGCCTGTCGCGGGAAATCCGCGCGGGTGTGGTCACGGTCAACTGCTTCGGCGAAGGTGACGTGACTACGCCGTTCGGTGGCTACAAAGAGTCTGGCTTTGGTGGGCGCGACAAGTCCATCTGGGCACACGATCAGTACACGGAGCTGAAGACCATCTGGATCAACGCTTCGTGATCTGAGCAAGAGCGGTGCTGTTCTGACGGAGCTCAGCACCTGGCCGCCCTGTGCTGGCAGGGCTGGCCCTTTCGCAGCACAAGGCTGCTCCTACCGGGCTCACACTGCCCGCTGTTGTAGGAGCAGCCTTGCGCTGCGAAGAGGCCGGTCCCGCTGTCGCAGTGGCGGCCTTTTTATTTGAACTTGGGCCCCGAGCGGGTATTCAGCCCTTTGGCCAAGCGGTCATACAGCACCACGTTCACTGTCGCCGCCAGGTTCATGCAGCCTTCGGTGGGGATGTAGATGGTTTCTTCGCACCACGCCCGCACTTCGGGGCTCAGGCTGCCGTCTTCCGGCCCGAAGATGTAGATGGCCCGGTCCGGGTGGGTATAGTCCGGCAGTGGGCGCGCACCTTCCACCAGCTCCACGGCCACCGGCGTACAGCCCAGCGGGATGATGCGCTGCAGGTCATCGATGCCGATCAACGGGATGTCGTAGTGCACGCGCTTGGTGTCGGTGACGAAGTCACGCGCGCGTTCGTAGCGTTTGCCGGTGTAGAACACCGAATTGACGCCATAGCAGCCCGCAGCGCGCATCACCGAGCCGACGTTTTCTGCCGACTTGGGGTTGAACAGGCCGATGCAGCTGTATCGTTTGTTTGCCACGTACCGGGGCCCTTCGCGAAAAAAGCGCGATTATACGGGCTGCCCGGTAGTAGCGGGGGCCGAATCGATAGTCAGTCTTTCTTCAACATGCCCGCCAGCGCGGCGAACGGGTTGTGGGTGGCCTTGGCGATGCTCGGCGTGCTGGTGGAGCCTTCGCTGAAGTACTGCTGGTCGGTGTAGCGCGAATGCTCGTTGTCGTGGCAGTACAGGCATAGCAGCTCCCAGTTGGAGCCGTCCTGCGGGTTGTTGTCGTGGTTGTGGTCACGGTGGTGCACGGTCAGCTCGCTCAGGCGCTTGCCGGCGAATTCGCGGGCGCAGCGGCCGCACACGTGCGGGTACATTCTCAGGGCCTTGTCGCGGTAGCCCATTTCCTTGTCACGCTTGGCATCGGCCAGGATGCGGTCGAGGCGCGCGGTGGCGGCGGCGGAAGAGGTGGAGCTCATGGTGTTTCCTTTGTTCTGATCAGGCAGATGACGGTTATGGCATTGAGTCTAGCGCGCTTGCAGGGCAGGCGGACAGGCGAAAGCGGTGATTTAGGCGTAGCCTGTAAGCAGGTTCCCGACAGGAGGTTGCTGATGTTTCACGCGATCCTCACCGCGTTGTTGATGGCTGGCCTGCCCATGGCCGAAGCTGCCAGCACGCCACCACGACTCACTACGCCAGTGCCTGGTGCACCGGGTACGCCCACGCCCACGCCATACCCGCAGATAACCCCGAGTACACCGCCCAAGGCCTACGACAGCCAGCCGGGGGCGCCCTTGTTGCCGCCAATGCCAGTGCCCGGGCCGCCGAAGGACCAGCCATTGCCGGGGGTGCGGCAAGACCCGCCGAGGCCGGCGGCGCAGGATGATTGAGCATGAGCGGCCTGCGCCGGTCCTGTGGGAGCGGGCATGCCCGCGAACACCGGCGTAGCCGGTGCCAGGCACCGCGTTGACTGCTTCGCGGGCTTGCCCGCTCCCACAGGTATCGCGCAGGTGCTCAAACCTCCCTTCATGCGATACCTAATTCGCCAAACACGAACGCATATTCCAGCGCCACATCCTTCAACCCCTGGTACCGCCCGCTCATCCCGCCGTGCCCAGCTCCCATCTCGGTCTTGAGCAGCAGCAGGTTGTTGTCGGTCTTGCGCGTCCGCAAGCGCGCTACCCACTTGGCTGCTTCCCAGTACTGCACGCGGCTGTCGTTGTAGCCCGCTACCACCAGCATCGCCGGGTAGGCCTGCGCTTCTACATTTTCGTAGGGCGCATACGCCTTGATCCGCTCATACACCTCCGGCTCCTCCGGGTTGCCCCATTCGTCGTATTCGGTCACCGTCAGTGGCAGCTCGGGGTCGAGCATGGTGTTGAGCACGTCGACAAACGGCACTTCGGCAATCGCACAGCGGAACAGCTCGGGCCGCAGGTTCAGCACTGCGCCTATCAGCAGGCCGCCGGCGCTGCCGCCGCTGATGGCCAGCCGCTCGGCAGTAGTCACGCCCTCGGCAATCAGGTGCTCGGCGCAGGCGATGAAGTCGCTGAAGGTGTTGGGCTTGTGCTCCTGCTTGCCGGCGCGGTACCAGGCTTCGCCCAGCTCGCCGCCGCCGCGCACGTGGGCGATGGCAAAGGCCACGCCGCGTTCCAGCAGGCTCAGGCGGGCATGGGAGAACCACGGGTCGAGGCTTTCGCCATAGGCGCCGTAACCGTACAGGTACAGCGGCACGGTTTTGCCCAGGTCCTGGCGGCGACGCACCAGGCTGATCGGCACCTGGGTGCCGTCCGCGGCGGTTGCCCACAGGCGCTCGCTCACGTAGTCATCGGCATCGAACGCACCCAGCACCGGGGTTTCCTTGAGCACCGCCTGGGCGCCCGTGGCCAGCGCCAGCTGGCGCACCTGGGCTGGGCGGTTGAGCGCTTCGTAGCGCAGGCGTATGCGCGTACTGGCGAACTCCAGGCTGTCCTGCACGTACAGGCTGTAGGCAGCGTCGGGGAGTTCCACGCGGTAGGCCGGCAGGCCTTGCGGGCGAACTTCGATGATCGGCAGGCCGCCTTCGCGCAGGCTCAGGGTGAGGGCGCCGGCATTCAGGCTGAGGCCTTCGAGCATGATCGCATCACGGTGTGCCACCAGCACCTGCCATTGTTCACGGCTGGGCACCGGTGTGACCGGGGCGTGGTACAGGGCGAAGTTGATACCGTCCTGGTTGGTGCGGATGAACCAGCGCCACTCGCCATCGAGCTGGCCATGGTCGGGGAAGTACTCATGGCCTTCGACACGCGGCGCCAGGCAGGTGAACGGCGCCTGCGGGGTTTCGGCGTCCAGTACCCAGGCCTCGCTGGTGGTCTTGCTGTTCAGCAGCAGCACCAGCTGGCACTCGGAACTGGTGCGGTAGCAGTGCAGGAAGAAGCGCCCGTCTGGTTCTTCGAACACCGTCGGCGCATCGTCGTTGCCCAGGGTGTGGCGGCGCAGGCGCCAAGGCCGGTGGGTGTCGTCCAGTTCGGCGAAGAACAGCGTCTGGCTGTCGTTGGCCCAGGTCAGGCTGCCGTCGCAGTCGTCGAAGGGCAGCGCGGTGATGCTGGCAGTGGCCAGGTCCTTGACGTACAGGGTGTAGATTTCATCGCCGCTGGTATCGAGGCTGTAGGCCAGCAGGCGGTGGTCGGGGCTGACGTTGAACGCCCCGAGCGACAGGAAGCCGCCATTGGCCAGGGCGTTGGGGTCGAGCAGCAGCTGCTCCTGGCTTTCATCCACGGTGTTCGAGTCGTCGGCCGGGCGCGGGCAGCGGTAGTGGCGTGGGTATTCGTCGCCTGCGGTGGTGCGGGTGTAATACAGGTAAGGGCCCCAGGGTGCCGGCAGCGACAGGTCGGTTTCCAGGATGCGGCCCTTGATCTCTTCGAACAATTGCTCGCGCAACGGCGCCTGGTCGGCCAGGCAGGCTTCCTGGTAGGCGTTTTCGGCTTGCAGGTAGGCGAGTACCTCGGGGGTGTCGCGCTGCTGCAGCCAGGCGTACGGGTCGGTGGCGTTGTCGGCGTGGGCGATGGGCGGCTGAGGCTTGTTGGGCATTGGTGATCTCTTGGCTAGGGACAGGCAAACACTGTCTGCGCCCGGAAAAGTGTTTATCATAGGCATCTCTTTGCCTGGCTTGCACGAACACCATGACCGAGAACGACTACACCTTCGCCTGGGGCCTGTACGCCGTGGCCGCCCTGGGCTGCCTGCTGGTGGCCTTCAAGGTCACCGGCTGGATGTGGCGCTGGCTGCGCGAACCGCTGCGGGTGGTGCTGGCAGTGCTGCTGCTGACCCCGACCGTGGTCGACCCGGTCAAGGACAGCTTCGCCCCGGCCATCGCCATCACCGCCCTGGATGTCGCCTTCAAGGTAGGTAACAACGCCTGGCGTGCGGTGTCCGACTTCGCCATGTACGGCATGATCGCCTTCGGCCTGTATTTCCTCTTCGTGCTGCTGCGCTGGCCGCTGGAAAAGCGCGCCAACGAGCGCCGTGCGCAAGCCGAGGCCGCCGCCAAGCGCCAGGCGGACGAGGATAACCAGGTCGGCGGGCAAGCGCCCTTGGCCGCTGAGCGCGGCGACCGTTACCGCGACGACCCACGCCCTGCCGCACCCCGCGGCAATGGCCGGGTCGAGCCCCGTTTGTAAACGGAGGAGACACGCCTGTGTGCGAACTGCTGGGCATGAGTGCCAACGTCCCCACCGACATCGTTTTCAGCTTCACCGGCCTGATGCAGCGCGGTGGCCGTACCGGCCCGCACCGTGATGGCTGGGGTATCGGTTTCTACGAAGGCCGTGGCCTGCGCCTGTTCCAGGACCCGGCCGCGAGCAGCGAGTCGGAAGTGGCCAACCTGGTGCAGCGCTACCCGATCAAGAGCGAAGTGGTAATTGGCCATATCCGCCAGGCCAACGTCGGCCGGGTGTGCCTGTCCAACACCCACCCGTTCATGCGGGAAATGTGGGGCCGCAACTGGTGCTTCGCGCACAACGGGCAATTGGGCGACTTCAAGGGCCTGGCCAGCTTCTACCGGCCGGTGGGCGACACCGACAGCGAAGCGGCTTTCTGCGACCTGCTCAACCGCATCCGCAGTGCCTTCCCCGAGCCGGTGCCGGTGGAACAGCTGCTACCGGTGCTGGTCGAAGCCTGTGCCGGCTACCGTGGCCTGGGCGTGTTCAACTGCATGCTCAGCGACGGCGACTGGCTGTTCTGCTTCTGCTCGACCAAGCTGGTGCACATTACCCGCCGTGCGCCGTTTGGCGCCGCGCGGTTGAAGGATGTCGACCTGATCGTCGATTTTCATACCGAAACCACCCCCAACGACGTGGTCACGGTGATTGCCACCGAGGCCTTGACCGAGAACGAGACCTGGCACCGCTACGAGCCGGGTCAATGGGCCCTGTGGCGGCACGGCGAGTGCGTGGCGCACGGCCAGAGCTAAGGACGCTGCATGTTCAGAAGTTACCTGCGGTTGCTGCTGTTCACCTTCGGCCTGCTGGCCGGTATCCAGGTCCCGGGGCTGGTCAAGGACTATAGCCAACGGGTGGAGGCGCACCTGTTCGAATCACGCGAGGCGCTTGATGGGTTCCGGCAAACGGCCGAGCGCTTCTTCAAGGGCGACTTGCAGGCGTTGCTGCAGCATTACCGCAGCAGTGACGACCCGGTGTTCAACAGTGATGCCAACAGCATCGAAAGCCTGATGATCCGCAACCAACTGCTGGAAAACGAATGGCAGGCGCTGCAAGGGCCTTGGGCCCAGCGTACCTGGCATGTGCTGGTGCAGGCCGACCCGCAGCTGCGCGAAGAAACGCTCAATGGTTACAGCTACCAGATCCTGCTGGTGCCCGAGGCGATTGGCTGGGGTGTTGGCGCGGGGTTTGTGCTGGCCTTCGTGGTCGAAAGCCTGTTGCTGGGGCTTGGCTGGGTGATCCTGGGCGGGCGGCGCAGGGCAGTCAAGGAAAGTTGGCGATAAGAATTCCCAATATACCTGTCATTTTTGCTAGTTGATGCCCTGGTGGATGCATGACTTAATTTTGATTGTTGTTTAAATCAAGCCAAGTCACAGGGTGATGAGCATGAAGCCTTTGAAGACGGCAGCAAGATTCTTCTATTCGAATGGTGCTGTTTCCACTTTGCAGGCTGGTGAAACTGTATCGTTCTTTCGGCATGCTCACTTGCTGTTGGGCGAACAAGCGGCCGGTTTAAGCCGGTTACCGTTGGTGGATAGGGCTGGAACGGTAGTTGGTGTTGGTGGCGTCGCTCAACACCTAGGGTACACGGCTTATGGCTTTTTGGGATTTAATCACTAAGCAATTGAGTCAAGAACCGGTTTTGTAGCGCAGCTTTTGGATAAGCCTTCTTGTAGTTATTTGTTAGGCGCTGGGCGCCGCGTTTACTCACCCGCTCTCATGAGGTTTTATTCGGCGGATCCCCTCAGTCCATTTGATCGAGGTGGGTTTAATAGCTATGTTTATTGTTTGGGGGATCCGATTAATCGTATAGACCCGACCGGGCAATCTTCCTCTAGGCTCAGTCGGTTAATGCCTAAATTTATCAAAATGCTCTCTCCGCGATACAGAGCGAAGAAAAAAGCCCAAAAAGAGGCGAAGGCTAAAATGGATGTTCAGGAAGCCTTCGATAAGGGTATAGAAAAAGGGCGTGAGGAAGGTTTCGTAGAGGGGTTTGAAGCTGGGGGGGATGCGCTTGGCCAAGCGAGCTATATGGAAGGCTTGAACGTTGGCTTAGCAACAGGTGCCGCTCAGGGACGGTTGTTCGAAAGGAAACTCCTTCGTAATGCAGCACTCTCGAAGAGTATGGAGGGGGTTCCAGCTACGGAGGTAATTGAAATGTTTGCGGATAACTCTACAGATCAGCTCTTTCGTACGGTACAAGATCAAGGCATGGAAATTAGAAGTTTGTCTTTTTCCATTGGTGAAGGTGAAATAATTACAATTTCCAAACCTAGGCGGCGTTGAGTTCAACGCTCGCTATCTCCCTTTTCCAGACGCAGTACGAAAAGCCTTGGTACTCGGTGATGCTCTGTTGAAAACAGTCTCGGAACGCTCATTCACAATCCGTAAACTACGTTTTCGCCTGCCCGACCTTCGTTCCAAGAATTTCACACAGACTCTGGTGGCCGTGCGCAAGGTCGACTTTGTTTTCTACCGGGATGGCCCATGGCGTGCGCATCCTGGCGGCCTTGAGCTTGCCGGAAACACGCGTCAAACAGCTGCAGGCGCGGTAAGGTAAGCCTATGAACAACAACAAGGGAGACCGCGTGGTGGAACGCCTGCTACTCAATTGCGACATGGGCGAGACTTTCGGCAGCTGGCGCATGGGCCTGGACGCCGAGGTAATGCCCTACATCGATTGCGCCAACATTGCCTGTGGCTACCACGCCGGCGACCCCGGCATCATGCGCCGCACCGTGGCCTTGGCGCTGGAGCATGGGGTAACCATCGGCGCGCACCCGGCCTACCCGGACCTGGTCGGCTTCGGCCGCCGCTCCATGGCCTGCAGCCCCGAGGAAATCCGCGACCTGCTGCACTACCAGATCGGTGCGCTGGACGGCATCTGCAAAGTGCTGGGTGGCCGCGTGGCTTATGTGAAGCCCCATGGCGCGCTGTACAACGACATGATGGCCGACCCGCTCAAGCTGCGTACCGTACTGGAAGCTGTGGCGGCCTACGACAGCAACCTGCCTCTGATGCTGATGGCCACCGCCGACAACCGCGCCGCCCAGGCCCTGGGCGATGAAATCGGTGTGCCGCTGTGGTTCGAGGCGTTCGCCGACCGCGCCTACACCGCCAGCGGCCACCTGGTGTCGCGCCGTTTGCCTGGCGCGGTGCATCACGACCCGGCGTTGGTGGTGGAGCAGGCGGTGCGCCTGGCCCGTGGCGATACGCTGGTGGCGGACGATGGCAGCGCCCTGCGCCTGCAGGCCAGCACCCTCTGCGTGCATGGCGACAACGACAGTTCGGTGGCGGCGGTGCGGCAGATACGCCAGGCTCTCGACGCCCTGGAGCCGCAATGAAAGCGCGTATCGAAGTGGTGGCCATCGACAGCCTGATGGTGCGCCTGTTCGACCGGATCGACGAGGCCAACATGCCCTGGATGCTCGCCGCCAGCCAGCGCCTGAGCGGCGTGTTCGGCGAGCACCTGCTGGACCTGGTGCCGTCCTACACCACGCTGATGGTGCAGTTCGACCTGCCACCGGGCGAGGCGAGGGCGCTGATCAACCAGGCGCTGGAGGGTTTGCAGCCAGACACCGGCAGCGGCGGCCGGCGCCACGAGATCCCGGTGTGGTACGACGCCAGCGTCGGCCCTGAACTGCCTGTGCTGGCGGCCCGCAGCGGGTTGAGTGAAGCCGAGGTTGTGCGCTTGCACAGCGAACGTGATTATCCCGTGTTCGCCTTGGGCTTCGCCCCCGGTTTCGGTTTCATGGGCCTGGTCGACGAACGCCTGGCCAGCCCACGCCTGAGCACCCCCCGCAAGCGGGTGGCGGCGGGTAGCGTGGGCATCGCCGAGCGCCAGACGGCGGCGTATCCGGCGGTATCGCCGGGTGGCTGGAACCTGATCGGGCGCACGCCGGTGCGCCTGTTCGACCGTGACCGTGACGGCTACAGCCTGTTGCAACCCGGCGACCGGGTGCGTTTCGTGCCGGTTTCGCGCAGCGAGTTCCTGGCGATGGGCGGCGACGTGGAGGCCCAAGGATGAAGCAATTGAAGATCGAGGCCAGCACGCCGCTGTGCCAGTTGCAGGATGCCGGGCGCTTTGGCTTACGCCACCTGGGCGTGACCCAGGGTGGGGCGCTGGACTGGGTGGCGATGCGCTGGGCCAACTGGCTGCTGGGCAACCCGTTGGGGGCGCCGGTGGTCGAGGTGGCGCTGGGTGGCTTTTGCATGGTGGCCGAACAGGATTGCGTGCTGGCCCTGGCCGGTGCCGACCTGGATGCCCGAGTCGATGACCAGCCTGTCGCGCCCTGGCGCAGCTTTGCCCTGGGCAAGGGCCAGCGCTTGATCCTGAAGCAGCCAAAGCAGGGTGTGCGGGCTTACCTGGCGGCACCGGGCGGGTTCCTGGGCGAAGATGTACTGGGCAGTTGTGCCACGGTGGTACGTGAAGCACTGGGTGGCATCGGTGGGCAGGGTGCGGCGCTGGCCAAAGGCCAGGCGTTAGCGTTTACCGTTAGCGATGCAACCCTGCGCGAGGTGCCGCCAGCGCTGCGCCCGCAGTACGCAGAAAAGCCTGTGCTCGACCTGGTGATGGGCGCACAGATCGGTGATTTCAGCGGTACCAGCCTGTTCGAAGCCTTCAACCGGGAGTGGACGCTGGACAGCCGGGCTGACCGCATGGGCATCCGCCTATTGGGGCCGCAGCTGGTTTACCAGGGGGCGCCGATGATTTCTGAAGGGATACCGCTGGGGGCGGTGCAGGTGCCGCCGGATGGGCAGCCGATTGTGTTGCTCAATGATCGGCAGACCATTGGCGGGTATCCGCGGCTGGGGGCGTTGACGCCGTTGGCACTGGCGCAACTGGCGCAGTGCATGCCGGGGGCGGTGGCGCGGTTCAGGGCGGTGGTGCAGGATGAGGCCTGGCGGGAGCACCAGGTTTACCTGGGCCGTTGGTTGTAAGGCTGCTGGCCCTTTCGCGGGCTTGCCCGCTCCCACAGGTATTCCACAAACCTCAGGGTCTGTGGTGCACCTGTGGGAGCGGGCGAGCCCGCGAAAAGGCCGGCACCGGCAACATCACTTGGACAGGTAGCGCATCCCTTCTTCCAGCCCCTGCAAGGTCAGCGGGTACATCTTGTCCTCGATCAGGTCCCGCACCAGATGGGTCGATGCGGTGTAGTCCCAGGCCTGCTTGGGGTACGGATTGATCCAGATGATCTTCTTGAATTTTTCCATGAAGCGCTGCAGCCACACATACCCGGCCTCTTCGTTCCAGTGCTCCACGCTGCCGCCCGGCTGGGTGATTTCGTAGGGCGCCATGGCCGCATCGCCGACGAACACCACTTTGTAGTCGTCGCCATACTTGTGCAGCAGGTCGAAGGTGGAATAGCGCTCCGAGGTGCGGCGCAGGTTGTTCTTCCACACCGACTCGTACACGCAGTTGTGGAAGTAGTAGTACTCCAGGTGCTTGAACTCGGTCTTGCAGGCCGAGAACAGCTCTTCGCAAACCTTGATGTGGGCGTCCATCGAGCCGCCGATGTCGAACAGCAACAGCAGCTTTACCGTATTGCGCCGCTCGGGGCGCATCTGGATGTTCAGCAAGCCGGCGTCGCGCGCGGTATGGTCGATGGTGCCGTCGATATCCAGCTCTTCGGCGGCGCCTTCACGGGCGAACTTGCGCAGCCGGCGCAGGGCCAGCTTGATGTTGCGCGTGCCCAGTTCAACCTGGTCGTCGAGGTTCTTGTACTCGCGCTGGTCCCACACCTTTACCGCCTTGCCCTGGCGTTTGCCTGCATCGCCCACGCGGATGCCTTCGGGGTTGAAACCACCCGAGCCGAACGGGCTGGTGCCGCCGGTGCCGATCCACTTGTTACCGCCGGCATGGCGTTCCTTTTGCTCCTCAAGGCGTTTCTTGAATTCCTCGATCAGCTTGTCCAGGCCACCCAGGGACTGGATCTGCGCACGCTCTTCATCCGTGAGCGAACGCTCGAACTCCTTGCGCAACCAGTCTTCGGGGATCAGCGCCTCAATGTGGCGGTCGAGGTTTTCCAGGCCTTTGAAGTAGGCCGCAAAGGCCCGGTCGAACTTGTCGAAATGGCGTTCGTCCTTCACCAGGATGGCGCGCGCGAGGTAGTAGAATTCGTCCATGTCGGCGAACACCACATGCTTTTGCAGGGCCTGGTGCAGGTCCAGCAACTCGCGTACCGACACCGGCACCTTGGCCGCGCGCATTTCATTGAACAGGTTGAGCAGCATGGCCCGGCTCCTGTCAGCGGTTGCCGCGCCGGCTCATGAAGGCCAGGCGCTCCAGCAACTGCACGTCTTGCTCGTTTTTTACCAGCGCGCCGGCCAGCGGCGGGATGGCCTTGGTCGGATCGCGCTCGCGCAGTACTGCTTCACCGATGTTGTCGGCCATCAGCAGCTTGAGCCAGTCGACCAGCTCGGAGGTGGACGGTTTTTTCTTCAGGCCCGGCACCTTGCGCACGTCGAAGAACACATCCAGGGCTTCGCTGACCAGCGACTGGCTGATGTTCGGGTAGTGCACGTCGACGATCTGCTGCAGCGTGGTGCGGTCGGGGAAGGCGATGTAGTGGAAGAAGCAGCGGCGCAGGAACGCGTCCGGCAGCTCTTTTTCGTTGTTGGAGGTAATAATGATGATCGGGCGCTGTCTGGCCTTGATGGTCTCGTCGATTTCGTAGACGTAGAACTCCATCTTGTCCAACTCTTGCAGCAGGTCGTTGGGGAACTCGATGTCGGCCTTGTCGATTTCGTCGATCAGCAGGATGACCCGCTCATCAGCCTCGAAAGCCTCCCACAGCTTGCCCTTTTTCAGGTAATTGCGCACATCGTGCACCTTGTCCACGCCCAGCTGCGAGTCACGCAGGCGGCTGACCGCGTCGTACTCGTACAGGCCCTGGTGGGCCTTGGTGGTGGACTTGATGTGCCAGGTGATCAGCCGCGCGCCGAACGAGGCCGCCAGCTGCTCGGCAAGCATGGTCTTGCCGGTGCCGGGCTCGCCCTTGACCAGCAGCGGGCGTTCGAGGGTGATGGCCGCGTTTACCGCCAGTTTCAGGTCGTCTGTGGCGACGTAGTCGCGGGTGCCTTCGAACTTCATGGGTCTGTCCTCTGCCGTATGCCTGTCAGGGCCTCTTCGCGGGCGTGCCCGCGAAAGGCCCAACACCTGTTTTCGATTTGTTACCGACTATAACGCGGGGTTGAGCGGCTGGAAACGCAGACCGGGTATTCAGTCCCTGAATGCCCCGTCACGCCCACTCAGTCGGAATCCGGCGCCCCTCGCTCGTATCGGGCATTGAACGCCTGGATAAACCCGTTGCGCAGGATTTGCAAAAACGCCTCGAAGGCGCTGATATCCTGCTTGCGCACGCTGCCACTGAGCTCCACCCGGGTCGCAAACTGGTTTTTCGGCTGGTTTTTCAGCACCGTCTCGGTCGCCCCCACCACCGCTTCCCACACCGAGCGGAAGAAGCCCTTGTCCTTTTCCTCGACGTCCTGTTGCCAGTCGAACACATCGACATCACGCAGCAGCGGCTTTATGTAGCCGTTTAGCCGGCCGTTTTCCGCCTGCGCCTCGATGACCACGTCCCCGTGACCGGCATTGAAATCAAATTTGCCATAGGCGCTGGCGAAGTCGTTCAGTTTGCGTAGCTCGATGCCGGTGGCGCGCAGCCTGAATTCGAAGTCATCGAAATCACTGAACGGGTCGAACGTGGCACGGCTTTCGACCTTCGCATCGCCCGCGATCAGGGCAGTACCTTCGAAACTCGCATCGCGACGGCCTTTGGGGTCTCGAACATTGGTCAGGTTGCGGATGTTGGCGTTCAGCCGGGTGGCCTTGAGGTCGACCGGTGGCTTGGAGTTGAAGTTGCGGAACGTCAGCACGCCATTGTCGATGCGCACTTCGTTGAGCGTGATGGGCAGCAGTTTTTCCAGTTGCTGGCGCCAGTCGGTACCCCGGCCAGTCTGCGACGCTTGCTTGGTGCCACCGTCGACGAAGTTCAGCTCCGGGCGCACGAAGGTCACTTCGGCCACCACCGCTCTGTCGGACCACAGCGAATGCCAGCTCACCGAAAGGTCGATCAGCGGCGCGTCCAGAAACGGTACCGGTACCTTGCCGCTGGTCTTGACGATCTTCAGCCCGTTGATCTGGTATGCGCCCCGCCACCAGGCCAGGTCCACGTCGGCGATCTGGCCACGGTAATCGCCCATGTCGGCCAGTTTGTCGTTCAGGTAATCGCGCACCAGGTAGGGCAGGGCCAGGTGCAGGGCTACCAGCAGCACGATCAGGCTGCCCAGGCCGATCAGCGGCCAGCGGTAACGGGCTCTCATCAGGGCGTCTCCAAGGCGGGATGTGTGGTTGACCGCAACGCGCCCGGTCGAGTTCGAACAGGCTTTACGGGCCACCGGTCGGGGCTTACCCTTGGGGTCTTTCCCTGCTGTTTTTCATGCCAAGGACCCCTGCCATGAGCCGTATCTTTGCAGACAACGCCCACTCCATCGGCAACACACCGCTGGTGCAGATCAACCGCATCGCCCCGCGTGGCGTGACCATCCTGGCCAAGATCGAAGGGCGCAACCCGGGCTACTCGGTCAAATGCCGCATTGGCGCGAACATGGTCTGGGACGCAGAGAGCAGCGGCAAGCTCAAGCCGGGCATGACCATCGTCGAGCCTACCTCGGGCAACACCGGTATCGGCCTGGCCTTTGTTGCCGCCGCCCGTGGCTACAAGCTGATGCTGACCATGCCAGCCTCCATGAGCCTGGAGCGGCGCAAGGTGTTGAAGGCATTGGGCGCCGAACTGGTGCTGACCGAGCCGGCAAAAGGCATGAAGGGCGCCATCGAGAAGGCCAACGAAATCGTCGCCTCCGACCCGGCCCAGTATTTCCTGCCTGGCCAGTTCGAGAACCCGGCCAACCCGGCCATCCACGAAAAAACCACCGGCCCGGAAATCTGGAACGACACTGACGGCGCAGTCGACGTACTGGTGGCGGGCGTGGGCACCGGCGGCACCATCACCGGTGTGTCGCGCTACATCAAGCACACCCAGGGCAAGGCAATCCTGTCGGTGGCTGTCGAGCCCGTGTCATCGCCGCTGATCACCCAGACCCTGGCGGGCGAAGAGCTCAAGCCCAGCCCGCACAAGATCCAGGGCATTGGCGCCGGTTTCGTGCCGAAAAACCTCGACCTGTCGATTGTCGACCAAGTGGTGACGGTGACCGATGAAGAGTCCAAGGCCATGGCCATTCGCCTGATGCAGGAGGAGGGCATCCTTTGTGGTATTTCGTGTGGTGCGGCAATGGCCGCCGCGGTGCGCCTGGCCGAAAAACCCGAAATGCAGGGTAAGACCATCGTCGTAATTTTGCCCGATTCGGGTGAGCGTTATCTGTCGAGCATGCTGTTCAGCGACATGTTCAGCGAGCAGGAAAACCAGCAGTAATCGGCCTCGCCGCTGATCCGGCGCAACGTTTGGCGGCGTGGTTTATTGCAAAATCTTCATGAATGCGATCCCGCCCGGGTTGTTTTTACCGCGGCGGGATCGGTTTATGATGGCAGGATGATTTTCAGGAGCCAGGCTGCGCAGCCCTGTCTCCTTTCCAAGGAGTGAAGCATGACCTTTTCCTTTGCAGCCAAGGCGGGTGTCCTGCTGGTGTTCTTCGGCAGCGTGCTGTTCGTGCACCTGCGCGGCAAGGCTCGCCTGCCGGTCTTGCGCCAGTTCGTCAACCATTCGGCGCTGTTCGCCCCCTACAACGCCCTGATGTACCTGTTTTCCGGCGTGCCGTCCAAACCCTACCTGGACCGCCAGCGCTTCCCTGAGCTGGACGTGCTGAAGGACAACTGGCAAGACATCCGCGAAGAGGCCATGCGCCTGTTCGATGAAGGCTACATTCGCGCCGCCGAAAAGGACAACGACGCCGGCTTCGGTTCGTTCTTCAAGAAAGGCTGGAAGCGTTTTTACCTGAAGTGGTACGACAAACCGCTGCCTTCGGCCGAAGCCCTGTGCCCGCGCACCGTCGAGCTGGTCAGCAGCATCCCCAACGTCAAGGGCGCGATGTTCGCCCTGTTGCCCGGCGGCAGCCACCTGAACCCGCACCGCGATCCGTTCGCAGGCTCGCTGCGCTATCACCTGGGCCTGTCCACGCCGAATTCCGATGCTTGCCGCATCTACGTCGATGGCGAGGAATACGCCTGGCGTGATGGCGAGGACGTGATGTTCGACGAAACCTACGTGCACTGGGTGAAGAACGAGACCGACGTTACCCGGGTGATCCTGTTCTGTGACATCGAGCGCCCGCTGAGCAGCCCGCTGATGGCCCGCATCAACCGCCAGGTCAGTGCTTTCCTCGGCCGCGCCACCGCGCCGCAGAACACCGACGACGAGCGCGTGGGCGGCATCAACCAGGCGTATGCCTGGAGCAAGCGGTTCAGCAATAAAATCAGCACCCACGTGAAGCAGTTCAAGCGCGCCAACCCCAAGGCCTACCGCGTGCTGCGGCCGGTGCTGGCGGTGGTGGTGGCATACGCGTTGTATCGCTGGTTGTTCTGATTCTGCGAGTGGGGGCGCAAAACGCCCCCACTATTTTTTCAGGCCGGTTCCAACGCCTCGACAATCTTCCCACGGCTAAGGTGCACCACCTTGTCCGCCGTATCGAAATACCGGTCGTCATGCGAGATCACGATGATGGTCTTGCCCAACCGCTTCAGGTCCGGCAGCAGCTCGGTGTAGAACACCCGGCGGAAGGTCGGGTCCTGGTCCGCCGCCCATTCATCGAACACCAGCACCGGCCGCCCGTCCAGCCAGGCATTGACCAGCGCCAGGCGCTTGCGTTGGCCTGTCGACAGGTCGGTGGTGGTAAAGGCGCCATCACGCACGCTGACCTTGTGGGCGATCTCCAGCCGTTCCAGGTAGCGTGTGGCATCGCTGGGCAGGCTGTGCTCGTGCTCTGGCAGGTCTTCGAACAGGTAGTAATCGGCGAACACAGTGGTAAACAGCTGGCGGTAGTCGTCCAGCCCCTCCGGGCCGACAGCCTTGCCGTTCAGGCGCACTTCGCCACGCTGCGGGGTGTACAGGCCCAGCAGCAGCTTGATCAGCGAGGTCTTCCCGCAGCCGTTTTCACCGACGATGAACAGGATTTCGCCCGGCTCGATGCTCAGGTTCACCGGCCCCACGCGAAATGGCTCGTTGCCGTCCACAGGCGGGTAGGCGTACTCGACGTTGTGCAGTTCCAGGTGCGCGGTAGCCAAGGCCTCGCGCTTGACCGGCGGCTCCAGCAGCAGGTGCGGCTCGGGCGACGAAAAGCGCTCGGCCAGGTCGGCAATGCGGCGGAAAGCCACCTGGGCGCGGCCAAGGATTGGCAGGTTGCCGATCAGCGTCTCCAGTGGGCCTTTCATGTACAGCAGCACCAGCACGAAACCGCTCATCACTGCCGGGTCGTTGCTCGGCCATAGCGATTGAAGGGCCAGGGTAAGGCCGATGACCACGAAGAACAGCATCGAACCCAGGCTCTTGGCCACCACGAAGATGTTGATGGCACGGATGTGGGTGTTGGCGATGAAGTCGGCGGTGCCCTGGATATTACGGGTGAGCATGGCATGGCGGCGGCGGCGGTCGATGCGCAGCTCCTTGGCGCCTTCGGCGATGGCCGAGTAGTGCTTCTGCAGGTTGTCTTCGGCATCGCGAGCGGCGTTGAAGCCGGCCAGGCCTTTTTGCCGGGCGATGTACTGCACACCACTGCCGATGCCGATGGCCACCAGGGTGATGACGAAGATCGGCCACGACAGCCAGGCCAGGTAGGCCATGCAGCCGGTCACCGTGGTCAGCGAGATGGCCAATGGGGCGAAGGCGAAGGCGAAATCGCTGATGGTATCGACGTCACGGGTCAGCACCGGGATCAGGCGGTGAGTGCGGTAGCGCTCGATCTGTTCGATCGGCGCCGACAGCACTTTGGCACCCAGGTCCTTGCGCAGGCGGGCAATCACTTTCTGGCCGACGTAATTGGTGCCGCTATCGGCCGCCACGCTGCTGACCAGGGCCAGTACGCACAGGCCGGCGAAGGCCAGGATCACACCCTGGCTCATGCCGCCGTCAGCGTGCAGGCCTTGGTTGACGGTAGCCAGCAGGGCAGTCACGGCGAGGCCGCCGAGCATGCCCAGCAGCACCGACACGATTACCGCAGGGCGGTAGGGTTTGAGCAGGCCCAGCAATTCGCGGATGGCCCCGGGAGAGGAGGTTTTCATGAAGCGTGATCTCGCTGGTGAGGTGGGGGCGGGGTCAGCTGCCAAGGGTCAGGGTGCCCTTCATCAAGGTGCTGTGGAACGGGAAGGAACAGTAGAAGCTGTAGTCGGTACCGGTCTTCAGCGACCGGGTGTCGAGGGTGACGCTGTCCTTTTCGCCGCCGCCGATCAGGCGGGTGTGGGCGATGACCCGGGTGTCGCCAGGTTTCACATAGTCCTGCGCCTCGCCGGCCTTCTGGCCTTCATCCAGCACGCCTTGCATGTCGGCTGGGGTGCTCAGCACCCAGTTGTGACCCATCACGTTCTTTGGCATGTCACCGGGGTGGGTGAGGGTGACGGTGAACGAGGTGCACGCCTTGGGTACGGTGATGGCGGCCTTGTCGAAGGTCATCTGGTCGGTGCCATGGATTTCCACGGCGCATTGCTCCGCCGACCAGGCGGCAGGGGCCGCGGCAAGCAGGGCGAGGAGCAGAAGCTGGCGAGTCATGTACGGTTCCTGGGCGATTAAAGGGTCACATCGTTCAGACGAACCGGCGCGGCTGCGCTTTACCTGCGTGTGCTGCCCTGGTGAATTTCCCGCTGGCCCGCTCGTTCATCTAGTCAGGCGCCGCCATGGCGCAAAACCCGATTACGCCGCCAAAGCGGCCCTGGCTTGAGGTGACCGTACATGAGTGAACTGCTGAGCTTTGCCATCGAACCCCTGGACGCCACGCGCGGCAACCTGCCGCTGCTGGTGCGCGCACCGGAGCCGGGGATTGACCTGCTGGAGGCCTTTGCCGAATTGCAGCCGCTGGTGGACCGGCACCTGCTGCAGGCGGGTGGCATCCTGTTCCGCGGGTTCGAGGTCGGTGGCGCCGAAGCCTTCCGTCAGTTTGCCGCCTCTTTCGGGCACCCGCTGCTCAATTATGAGTTTGGCTCCACGCCACGCAGCAACGTGACCAAGGGCGTTTACACCTCAACGGAGTACCCCGCGCACCAGAGCATCCCGCTGCACAACGAGCAGGCCTACACCCTGGAATGGCCGATGAAGATCTGGTTCTACAGCGTGATCCCCGCCGAGACCGGTGGCGAGACGCCGATTGCCGACAGCCGCGAGGTGTACCGGCGCATGCCGGTGCGCATTCGCCAACGTCTGGAAGAGAAAGGGCTGATGTACGTGCGCAACTACGGTAACGGCCTGGACGTGGAGTGGTCGCAAGTGTTCAACACCGAAGACCCGCGCCAGGTCGAGGCCTACTGCCGGGCGCATGCCATCGAGTGTATCTGGAAGGACGACGGCGAGCTGCGCACCCGCCAGCGTTGCCAGGTGGTGGGGCGCCACCCCGTGACCGGGGACAATGTGTGGTTCAACCAGGCGCACCTCTTTCATGTGTCGAACCTGCAACCAGAAGTGCGTGAGTCGCTGATGGACATCGTCGAGGAAGAGGACCTGCCGCGCAACGTGTACTACGGCGACGGTACAACCATCGAAGATTCGCTACTCGATGAAGTACGCGGGGTGCTCGATGACTGCACCATCAGCTTCCCTTGGCTGGCGAATGATGTGCTGATGCTCGACAACATGCTCGCGGCGCATGCGCGGTCGCCGTTTACCGGCAAGCGCAAGGTGGTGGTAGCGATGGCTGAGGGGCATTCCGAACTGCTGCGCTGATATGCGCCACGATCAATGTGCAACGATTGCGCAGTAGCTGAAACCAGCGCAGAACCTGTGGGAGCGGGGTGCCCGCGAACACCGGCGTAGCCGGTGCCATCCACCGCGTCGCCTGTTTCGCGGGCATGCCCGCTCCCACAGTGATCACGCCAGCTTCTGGATTTTGTACACAGCAGTTGCTCTCTTTTAGCTCCCCCTAAATCAGCCCCCCATGCCTTCGTCTGACAGTTACCGCTCGACTGCCAGGACACCGCTCGACATGAATGCTGATCAAACCCTCAAGCTCGCCCGCCGCTTCATCGAACTCAGCCCCGACAAGCGCCGCCTGTTCCTCAAGGCGCTGCAGGGCGAGGGCATGGACTTTTCCGTGCTGCCGATCGCGCCCGGTGTGGAAGTAGCTGAGCGCGACCAGCTATCGTACGCCCAGCGGCGCATGTGGTTCCTCTGGCAGCTCGACCCGCAGGGCGCGGCGTACAACCTGCCCATGGCTGTGCGCTTGCATGGCCCGCTGGACCTGGCTGCCCTGCAGCACGCCTTCGACGCCCTGATCGCCCGTCACGAAACCCTGCGTACCCGGTTCGTCGCCGATGGCGATGACGTACGCCAGCAGGTCGATGCGGTCGCTGCCCCGTTGCAGTTGCGCCAGGATGCCCTGGCCGAACTGGATGAAAGTGCCCGCCAGGCCGCTGTCGAGTCCATCGCCGAAGCCGAGGCGATGGCCCCGTTTGACCTGGCCAGCGGCCCGCTGCTACGTGTGCGCCTGCTGCAACTGGCCCCGCAAGATCACGTGTTGCTACTGACCCTGCACCATATCGTCGCCGACGGTTGGTCGATGAACGTGCTGATCGACGAGTTCCTGCGCCTGTACGACGCCGCCGTGGCGGGTGCCGACGCCACCCTTGAGCCGCTGCCAATCCAGTATCGCGACTATGCCCTGTGGCAGCGCAGCTGGCTGGAAGCCGGAGAGCAGGAGCGCCAGCTGGCTTACTGGCAAGCCCGTTTGGGTGATGACCATTCACCGCTGGAACTGCCATTGGACCGCACACGGCAGGGCCGGCCCAGCTACCGGGGCGCACGCCACGAGTTCTCCATCGCCGCAGACGTTGCCGAGCGCCTGCGGAGTGTGGCCCGCAAGCACAACGTCACGCTGTTCATGGTCCTGCTGGCTGCCTTCAAACTGCTGCTGCAACGCTACAGCGGCCAAGCCGCAATCCGTGTCGGCGTGCCTATCGCCAACCGCAATCGTGCAGAAGGCCAGGGCCTGATCGGCTGCTTCATCAATACCCAAGTGCTACACACTGAGATCGACCCGCTGCTGGACATCACTGGCCTGCTGCAGTGCGTGCGCGTGACCGCTTTGGGCGCCCAAAGCCACCAGGATTTGCCATTCGAGCAGTTGGTCGAGGCCCTGGAGCTGCCGCGCAGCACCGAGAGCCCGCTGTTCCGCGTGTTGTTCAACCACCAGGCGCAGGTGGCGGATGTGCAGGCCATTGAAACCCGCTCCGGCCTGAGCCTGGCGCCGATCACGCTGAAGAAGCACAGCGCCCGCTTCGATCTGGCATTGGACACACACGAGCGCGCCGGGCAATTGCACGCGGCGTTCACCTACGCCACCGATGTGTTCGACGCTGTTACTGTCGAAGCTCTCGGCGAGCAGTGGCTGGCCCTGGTGCAAGCGCTGGCCGATGAAACCGGTGGTGCTGTCGGCGAGCTGGCATTGCCGGGCCTGGCCGTTGCCCAGAGTGAGTTGAAGCCGGTCGAGGCAACCCGGCTGGTGCACCAACGATTTGCCGCTGCCGCCAGCAGTCACCCCGAACGTACGGCGGTAATGGCCGCGGGCGAGCAAGCCAGTTTTACCGAGCTCGATGCCCGTGCCGAAGCTATTGCCGGCCGCTTGAGCCAGGCCGGGGTAGGGCCGGACACGCTGGTCGGCGTGCTGGCCGACCGCAGCGTTGGCATGCTCGCCAGCATCCTGGGTGTGCTCAAGGCCGGTGGCGCATACCTGCCGCTGGAGCCTGAACAACCTGCCGAGCGCCTGGCCTACATGCTGGCCGACAGCGACACGCGCCTGGTGCTGGCACCCAGTCACTGGCAGGCTGAACTGGCTGATGGCGTGCAGCGCATCGACTGGGCGCAAACGGGTAGCGCCAGTACCGTTCGCCCAGCGCCCCAGCCGGCCAACCTGGCCTATGTGATCTACACCTCTGGCACCACCGGGCAGCCCAAGGGCGTGGCGATCAGCCACGGCGCTCTGGCCAACTACGTGGATGGCATCGCCGCGCGCCTGCCGGTCGAGCGCATCCGCAGCATGGCCCAGGTTTCGACGCCGGCCGCCGACCTGGGCCACACCATGTTGTTCGGTGCCCTGTGCGGCGGCCACACTCTGCACATGCTGTCGCGTGAACAGGTATTGGATGCCGAAGGCTTCGCTGCCTACCTGGCCGAGCATCAGGTAGACGCGCTGAAGATCGTGCCGTCGCACCTGGAGGCGATGTTGGTGGCTGGCCGTTCGGCGCTGCCAGCGCAGTGCCTGGTGCTGGGCGGTGAGGCCATCAGCCCGGGCCTGCTGGCTAAAATTAGCCATTTGAACCCGGCGCTCAAGGTGTTCAACCACTACGGCCCGACCGAGACCACTGTCGGCGTGTTGGTCGCTGAACTTGACGAGCAAGCCCGCCTCGGCCAGCCATTGGCCAATACCTGCGTTGCGGTACTCGACCGTTGCCTGCAACCGCTGCCGGCCAAGGCCAAGGGCGAGCTGTACATCGGTGGCGCCGGGCTGGCCCGTGGTTACCTGAATCGCCCGGCGCTCACGGCCGAGCGCTTCGTCCCTGATCCAGGCGGCAGGCACGGCCAGCGGCTGTACCGCAGCGGCGACTGGGTACGCCAGGGCAGCGACCTGCAATTTGCCGGGCGCATGGATGGCCAGGTGAAAATCCGTGGCTACCGTGTGGAGCTGGCCGAAATCGAAAGCCAGCTGCGTGCGCTGGAGGGTGTCGCCAACGCGCTGGTGCGCGTGCATGGCCAGGCACCGCAACTGCAACTGGCCGCATGGCTGGTGCCCAGCCAGGTGCCGGCCGACAGCGTGGCCTGGCAGGACGCGATCCGCGCCACCCTCAAAGGCCTGCTGCCCGAACACATGGTGCCAGCATATCTGATGGTGCTGGAGCACCTGCCTTTCACTGTCAACGGCAAGGTCGACGTCAAGGCGCTGCCAGAGCCGGTCGCGACACAGGTGGTTTACCAGGCACCGCAGAATCCGTTGCAAGTGCAGCTGGCACAAATCTGGGCCGAAGTCCTGCAAGTGCCGCAGGTGGGCCTGACTGATAACTTCTTCGCCCTTGGCGGCCATTCGCTGCTGGCCACCCAGGCCGTATCACGGGTGCGCAAGCAATTGGGCGTGGACCTCCCGCTGCGTACCCTGTTCGATACCGTCGACCTGCAAGCCTTCGCTCAAGCGGTAGCCGAGGGAGAGCAGGGCGCCGGGCTGGAGATCGAAATCCTTGACCGGCAGCAGCCGCTGCCAGTGTCTCGCTCGCAAAACCGCCAGTGGCTGTTCTGGAAGCTGAACCCCGAAAGCCTGGCTTACAACACGCCAATGGCTGTGCGCATGCAGGGCAATCTTGACCGTGCAGCGGTGCAGGCTGCGCTGGACGCCCTGGTCGCCCGTCACGAATCGCTACGCACGGTGTTCGTGGAGGCTGAGGGCCTGCCTTGGCAGCGCATCCAGCCGGCGGCTTCGGTGCCGATCGGCTTCGAAGATATCAGCGGCCAGGACCACGCGGCGCAGATGCGCAAGCTGGAAGCCCAAGCGTTCGTCCCGTTCGACCTGGAGCACGGCCCGCTGCTGCGTGCCCGCCTGTTCAAGGTGGATGCGCAGGAGCACCTGCTGTCGCTGACCCTGCACCACATCGTTTCCGACGGCTGGTCGATGAGCCTGCTTGTGCGCGAGTTCGCCGCTGCCTACAACGCTGCTGCCACTGGTCAGGTGCACGCCGTCGAACCGCTGGCGGTGCAGTATGCCGACTTCGCCGCCTGGCAGCGCAAATGGCTTGCCGAAGGGCAGATGCAGGCCCAGATCGACTTCTGGAAGACGCGCCTTGAAGACGACTTCGAAGTGCTCGAACTGCCCGCCGACCGCATTCGCCCGCAGGTCAAAAGCTACCAGGGCAGCCGCTTCGACGTGCGCTTGCCGCTGGCCCTGACCGAGCGCCTGCGTGCACTGGCGGTGGCATCCAACGCCACGCTGTTCCATGTGTTCCTGGCGGCTTACGCCATCGTGCTTTCGCGCTACAGCCGCAAGGGCACGCTGAACATCGGCGTACCGGTCACCAACCGCAACCGCCTGGAGCTGGAAGGGCTGATCGGCTTCTTCATCAATGTGGTGGTGGCACGGATCGGCGTGGATGGCAGCCAGCCGTTCCCCCAGCTGCTGGCCGCCATCAAGGAAACCACGCTGCAAGCCCAGGCCAACAAGGATGTGCCATTCCTGGAGGTGGCCGAAGCGCTGTACCCAGACCGGGACCAGGGCGTGAACCCGTTCTTCCAGGTGCTGTACAACCACCTGCGCGACTTGGGCGAGCAGGTGTCCAGCGATGCCCTGCACGGCCTGAGCGTCAAGGAAGTGGACCTGCTGGAGCCGGGCGCGCAGTACGACATTTCGCTGAACACGCTGGAGCGCTCCGATGGCGTGACGGCTTCATTCAATTACTCCACCGACCTGTTCGACGCGGCGCGTATCGAGCGCATGGCCGGGCACTGGCAGGCATTGCTGGAGGCCATCTGCGCCGAGCCGCAGCGTTGCATTGCCGAGCTGGACTTCCTTGGCATCGCCGAGCGCCAGCAGTTGACCCACGATTGGAACCCCGTGCCTCAAGCCACCAGCGGGTTGTGCGCGCACCAGTTGTTTGAACACCAGGCGCGTGAGCGGCCAGACGCCTTGGCGCTGATTTTTGACGACCAGCAGATGACCTATGCCGAGCTGGACCGTAGCAGCAACCAGCTGGCGTATCGCCTGCGGGCACTGGGCGTAGGCCCGGACTGCCTGGTCGGCGTTGCCGTTGAGCGTGGCTTGGGCATGGCCTTGGCACTGATCGCCATTCACAAGGCCGGAGGCGCGTATGTGCCGCTGGACCCAGACTACCCGCAGGATCGACTGGCCTACATGGTCGAGGACAGCGAAATCGGCTTGCTGCTGGCCGATGCCGCCTCGCGGGAGCGCCTGCAGCTGGCCAAGCAGCTGCCTTGCCTGGTGCTGGAGCCTGGCAGCGAGTGGTTGCAAGCCTGGCCAGCCGAGCCGCTACCGAACCTGGTTACGCCACAGAACCTGGCATACGTCATCTACACCTCCGGTTCCACCGGTATGCCCAAGGGCGTGGCCATCGACCACCATGCCTTGTCGGTGTTCTGCCAGGTGGCCGGCGACTATTCGCGGTTGAGCCCGCACGACCGTGTGTTGCAGTTCGCCACTTTCAGCTTCGATGGCTTCATCGAGCAGTTCTTCCCGCCGCTGGCCTGCGGCGCCTGCGTGGTGCTGCGCGACCTGCGGCTGTGGGATACAGCCACCTTGCTGGACGAAATCAACCGCCATGGCGTGACCGTGGCCGACCTGCCGGCCGCCTACTGGCGCCTGCTGGCGCTGGAGCGCCGTGCCCCCGAAGCCTATGGCCGCCTGAAGCAGATTCACGTGGGCGGCGAAGCAGTGCCGGAAGACGCCCTGCGCGCCTGGCTGGCGGATGGCCCACCAGCCGTGCGCCTGCTGAACACCTATGGCCCGACCGAGGCCACCGTGGTCGCCACCACTTATGACTGCTCGCAGATGACCGAGCAGCAGATCAGCCTGGGGGGCGTACCCATCGGCCGCGCCTTGCCGGGCCGCAGCCTGCATGCGCTGGACGATGGCTTGGCGCCAACCCCGGTGGGTGTCCCCGGTGAGCTGTTCATCGGCGGTGCAGGCTGCCTGGCACGCGGTTACCACCAGCGGCCATCGCTCACTGCCGAGCGCTTCATCCCCGACCCGTTCGACCCGGTTGGCGGTGGCCGCCTGTACCGCACCGGCGACCTTGGCTACTACGACGAAAACGGCCAGCTGGCCTATCGCGGCCGGGTCGACCATCAGGTGAAAGTACGAGGCTTTCGCATCGAGCTAGGCGAAATCGAGCAGTACCTGCGGGCGCACCCGGACGTGCGCGAGGCCACCGTGCTGGCCATCGACCTGCCCAGTGGCAAGCAACTGTGTGCCTATGCCGTGCCAGCCGAAGGCCACAGCGGCGACTTGCGCATGGCACTGAAGCAGTACCTTAAGGCCAGCCTGCCGGACTACATGATCCCGTCTTACCTGGTGACCCTGCCAAGCATGCCACTGACCCCCAGCGGCAAGCTCGACCGCAAGGCGCTGCCGCTGCCCGACCCAAGCCAGCCGCAGCATGACTACGAGGCGCCACAGACCGAGCGGCAACAGCAGCTGGCCGCGCTCTGGGCGCAGCTGTTGAACGTTGCCCGGGTGGGCCTGAACGACAACTTCTTCGAGCTGGGCGGCCACTCCCTGCTGGCCGCTCAGGCGGTGTCACGGATCAACGTGGAGCTGGGGCTCGACGTGCCCCTGCGGCTGATCTTCAGCCACCCCGAACTGCGCGCGTTCGCCCAGGCACTGGACGAGCAAGGTCTGTCGCTTTCCGACGACGGCCTGAGCGATATCGAACAAATGATGAACGCATTCACAGAGGCCTGACATGGAACTCACTGCAGCACAACGCATCGCCCAACGTTTCGTCGGCCTCCCCGTGGAGCAGCGCCAGCAGATCCTGGAAAAGATGCAGGCCAGCGGCCAGAGCTTCCGCCTGCTGCCCATCGTGCCCGCACGCCAGGGTTTGGCGCGCATCCCGCTGTCGTATGCCCAGCAGCGCCTGCTGTTCCTCTGGCAGCTGGAGCCTGACAGCCCGGCCTACAACGTGCCGATGGCGGTGCGCCTCAAAGGTGCGCTGGACCAGGTGGTGCTCCAGCAGGCGCTGGATGCACTGGTGCAACGGCACGAGTCTCTGCGCACGCGCTTCGCCTCGGACGAAGGCGAATTTCATCAGGAAATCCTCGACCACTGCCCGCTGCCACTGGAGCTGGCGGTGTTCGACGGTGCCGACGATGAGGCCTCGCTGGGCGCGGCGGTGGACGCCGTACTCAAGCGGCCGTTCGACCTGCTGACTGGGCCGCTGCTGCGGGTAACGCTGCTCCGCGTGGGTGACGAGGAGCATGTGTTGGTGCTGAGCATGCACCACATCATTTCTGACGGTTGGTCGAGCGATGTGCTGGTGCAGGAGTTCATCCAGCTGTATACCGCCCTGGCCGAAGGCCGTCAGGCGCAGTTGCCGGCCCTGCCAATCCAGTACGCCGACTACGCCATCTGGCAGCGTGCCTGGCTGGAAGCCGGCGAGGCACAGCGACAGCTGGAATATTGGCAGACACAGCTGGGCGATGAGCAGCCGGTGCTTAGCCTGCCACTGGACTTCGAGCGCCCGGCCACGCCAAGCCAGCGCGGCGCGGTGGTGCGCGTGGACATTGCCGGCGAACAGGCCGAAGCCCTGCGCAACCAGGCCCGCAAGGGTGGCCATACGTTGTTCGTGCTGGTGCTGGCGGCCATGGCGGTGGTGCTGTCGCGTTACAGCGGCCAGGCCGATATCCGCATCGGCGCGCCGAACGCCGGGCGCAACCGCAAGGAGCTGGAAGGCCTGATCGGCTTCTTCATCAACACCCAGGTGCTGCGTGTGCAGGTGGACGAGCGCGCCACCTTTGCCGCGCTGCTGGAGCAGGTCAAGGACGTGATCGGCGGCGCACAGTCGCACCAGGAACTGCCGTTCGAGCATCTGGTGGATGCCTTGCTGCCGGAGCGCAACCTGGCCCACAACCCGCTGTTCCAGTTCAAGATCAACCAGCACGTGGCCGCCAGCGACACCGAGCGCAAGCGGCTAGGTACGCTGGAGGTGGAGGGCTTTGCCCGTGACGGTGGCGACGCGCGCTTTGACCTGGCGTTCGATTTTTCCGACAAGGCCGAAGGCATCGAGGGCTACTTCACCTACGCAACTGACCTGTTCGAGCAGGCCACCATCGAGCGTATGGCTGGCTCTTTGCGCCATCTGCTGGGAGCGCTGACCCGCGACCCGCAGCAGGTAATCGTCGACTGCCCAGAGCTTGTGGCTGTGCTGCCGGCTGCTGTGCAGTCTTATCCGCAGGGTGACATTCTTGCGTTGTGGCGCCAGGCCATAGCCCAAGGCCAGGCCCACGGCGGCGTGCGAGCCGGTGAGCGGTTCATGACCCAGGCCGGGCTGGAGGCAGCGTCCAATCGCCTGGCCAGCTTCCTGCGCCAGCGCGGTGTGGGTGCTGGCAGCATCGTAGCCCTGTGCCTGCCGCGTTCCATCGAGTGGGTCAGCGCCTTGCTCGCGGTGCTCAAGAGCGGTGCGGCTTACCTGCCGCTGGACGGCCAGCAACCGCAGGAGCGCCTGCAACAACTGATTGCTGACAGTGGTGCGTCAGTGCTGTTGCACGAACCCGGTGATGATCGTTTCACCGACCTGCAAGGCGTGCAGGTGATTGCCTGCGAGCACGCCGCCTGGGCAACCTGCAGCGACAGCCCGGTCGAGGTGGCAATCGCGCCTGAGCAGCCGGCTTACCTGATCTATACCTCCGGTTCGACCGGCCAGCCGAAAGGCGTGGTGGTGAGCCACGGCGCGCTGGCCAGCTACACCCAGGCCGTGCTGGAGCGCCTGCAACTGCCGGGTTCGGCCAGCATGGCAATGGTGTCCACTCCCGCAGCCGACCTGGGCCATACCGTGCTATTCGGCGCTCTGGCGTCCGGCCGCTTGCTGCACCTGTTGCCGCAAGAGCTGGCATTCGACCCGGATGGCTTCGCCAGCTACATGGCGCAGCATCAGGTTGGCGTGTTGAAGTTGGTTCCGAGCCACTTGCAAGGTTTGCTGCAAGCAGCCCGCGCCGCCGATGTACTGCCTGTCGAGGCGCTGATCCTGGGCGGTGAGGCATGTAGCTGGGGCCTGCTGGAAAAAGTCCGGGAGCTTCGCCCGGGTTGCCGGGTAATCAACCACTACGGCCCGACCGAAACCACGGTCGGTGTGCTTACCTTCGAACCCGCCCAGCCTGTGCCAGGCTGCCGTACGGTGCCGGTCGGTCGCCCGTTGGGCAATGCCTGCGCCCAGGTGTTGGATGGCTACCTCAACCCACTGGCGGCACAGGTGCCCGGTGAGCTGTACCTGGGCGGGCAGGGCGTTGCCCAGGGCTACCTGGGCCAGCCCGCGCTGACCGCCGAGCGCTTCGTGCCGGCCGAGAACGGTTTGCGCCTGTATCGCACGGGTGACCGTGCACGGCTGACGGCCGATGGCCTGGTCGAGTTCATTGGCCGTGCCGACGACCAGGTGAAAATCCGCGGTTACCGCGTGGAGCCGGGGGAAGTCGGCCGGGTATTGGCCGGCCTGCCTGAAGTCAACGACGCCGTGGTGTTGGCACTGCCGCTGGAAGGTGATGCCGAGCGCCTGCAACTGGTGGCCTACGCAGTGGTCGATGCTGGCGTGACGACGCAGCAGTTGCAGGCGCAACTGCAAGCACGCCTGCCGGAATATATGGTGCCGGCACAGATGCTGTTGCTGGAGCGCCTGCCGCTGACCGCCAACGGCAAGCTAGACAAACGCGCGCTGCCGGTACCCGGCGCGGTCAGCCGTGGCTACGTGGCGCCGGAAGGTGAGATCGAAGAGAAACTGGCCGCCGTGTGGGCCGATGTACTGAAGCTGGAGCAGGTTGGTAGCAGCGACAACTTCTTCGAGCTGGGCGGCGATTCCATCCTCAGCCTGCAGATCATCGCCCGGGCCAAGCGCCAGGGTATCAAGATCACTCCCAAGCAACTGTTCGAGCAACAGACCATCGCCCAATTGGCCCAGGTGGCCAAGCGCATCGAGGCCAAACAGCCGGTAGTTGCAGCTGCAGCCGTGGACACCGCCATCAGCGGCGAGGCCGCGCTGCTGCCCGCCCAAGTGCGTTTCTTCGAAATGGATGTCGCCCAGCCTGCGCACTGGAACCAGTCCGTATTGCTCAAGACGGCCGACCCGGTACAGGTGCCGCAACTGGAATCCGCCCTTCGCGCCGTGGTTGAACACCACGATGCCCTGCGCCTGCGTTTCACCCAAGACAACGGCCAGTGGCAAGCCCGCTTCCAGCCACTGGACAATGCGCCGCTGCTGCGCCAGCACACGTTGGCCTCGCTGGGCGAACTGGACGCTGCCGGCAACGGTGTGCAGGCCAGCCTGAACCTGGAGCAAGGGGCGTTGCTGCGCGCCGAACTGTTCGACTTCCCCGACGGCCAGCAGCGCCTGCTGCTGGTGGTTCACCACCTGGTGGTGGACGGTGTGTCGTGGCGCGTCCTCCTGGAAGACTTGCAGGAGGCCTACCAGCAATTGCTGAACGGCCAGGCCGTGAGCCTGCCCGCCAAGACCAGCCCGGTGAATACCTGGGCCGAGCGCCTTGCCGCCCACGCCAGTAGCCCGGCCTTGCACGCACAGCAAGGCTACTGGCAGCAGGTGCTGGCCGGCGACAACGCAGAACTTGCGCGTGACAACCCGCAGGGCAGCCTGGACAACACCCATGCCCGCACCGCCGCCACGCGACTGGATGCCGAGCGTACCGCCAAGCTGCTGAAGCAGGCCCCAGCCGCCTACCGCACGCAGATCAACGACCTGCTGCTGACTGCACTGGCGCGCACGCTGTGCCAGTGGAGTGCCCAGGACAACGTACTGGTGCAACTGGAAGGCCATGGCCGCGAAGACCTGTTCGACGACCTCGACCTCAGCCGCACCGTGGGCTGGTTCACCAGTCTGTTCCCGGTGCGCCTTGCCCCTGGCCACGACCTTGGCCAATCGATCAAGCGGGTGAAGGAGCAGTTGCGCGCAATACCGGACAAAGGCATCGGCTATGGTCTGCTGCGCTACCTTGGCGCCCCCGAGGTGCGTGAGCAACTGGCGAGCGCCGCCCGGCCCCGTGTCACCTTCAACTACCTGGGCCAGTTTGACGCCAGCTTCGATAGCGAAGCCAGCGCACTGTTCACCCCAAGCAGTGAGGCGGCAGGCCGCACCCAATGTGCTGGAGCGCAGTTGGGTAACTGGCTGAGCATCACTGGCCAGGTGTACGGCGGCGAACTGTTCCTGGAATGGACCTACAGCGCCGACGTTCACCACCCGGCCACCATCGAGCACCTGGCCCATGCCTACGGGCAGGCCCTGACGGAACTGGTCGAGCATTGCTGCAATGCCCAACACCAAGGTGTGACGCCATCTGACTTCCCGCTGGCCGCGCTGACCCAGGCGCAACTGGACAGCCTGCCGTTGGCCGCCGGGCAGATCGCCGATGTGTACCCGCTGTCGCCCATGCAGCAGGGCATGCTGTTCCACACCCTGTACGACCAGCAGGCCGGCAACTACATCAACCAGCTGCGCGTGGACGTGCACGGGCTGGATGTGCAGCGCTTCAAGCAGGCCTGGCAGGCCACGCTCGATGCCCACGACATCCTGCGTACCGGCTTCCTCATGCAGGGCGAACTGGAGCAGGCGGTGCAGGTGGTACGCAAGGCGGTCGAGCTGCCATTCAGCGAGCACGACTGGCGCGGCCAGCCGGCGCTGGAGCAGGCCTTGCAGGCGTTGGCCGAAGGCGAGCGCCAGCGTGGCTTTGACCTGGCCGCAGCGCCATTGCTGCGCCTGGTACTGGTACGCACGGGCGATGACAGCTACCAGCTAATCTACACCAACCACCATATCCTCATGGACGGCTGGAGCACCTCGCGCCTGCTGGGTGAAGTGCTGCAACGCTATGCTGGCGTGGCGCCACAGGCGCAGGCCACTCATTACCGTGACTACATCGCCTGGCTGCAAAACCAGGACGCAGCGGTGGCAGAAGCCTTCTGGAAGGCCCAACTGGCTAGCCTCGATGAGCCGACCCGCCTGGCCCAGGCCATCGCCGGCAGCGCAGGCGTTGCTGGCACGGGCTACGGTGACCACCGGCTGGCCTTCGACCACGAGCAGACCGCGCGCATCGAAGCCTTCGCCCGGGCCAACCGGGTCACGGTCAATACCCTGGTGCAATCGGCCTGGCTGCTGCTGTTGCAGCGCTGCACCGGCCAGGCCAGCGTGTGCTTCGGCGCCACGGTCGCCGGCCGCCCGGCAGACCTGCCCGGCGTGGAAGAGCAGATCGGCCTGTTCATCAATACCCTGCCAGTAATCGGCGCACCGCGTGCCGAGCAGACCGTGGCCGAGTGGATCGGCCAGGTGCAGGCCGGCAACCTGGCCGTGCGCGAGTTCGAGCACACGCCGCTGTACGACGTGCAGCGCTGGGCGGGGCAGGGCGGTGACGCGCTGTTCGACAGCATCCTGGTGTTCGAGAACTACCCGGTGTCCGAGGCGCTGCAACAAGGCGCCCCCGGTGGCCTGCGCTTTGGCGAGGTGGTCGTGCAGGAGCAGACCAACTACCCGCTGACCTTGGTAGTAGAGCTGGGTGCGACCCTGTCGATGCAGTACAGCCATGACCGTGCGTTGTGGAGCGACGAGACCATTGGCCGTTTGGCGGGTTACTTCACCAACCTGCTTCAGGCGCTAACCGATCGTGCTGATGCCGTTATTGGTGAACTGCCAATGCTGGCCCAGCCCGAACAGCAACTGATGGTCGAAGGCTGGAACCACACGCAAGCGGCCTATCCGAACGAGCGCAGCATTCATTCGTTGATCGAAGCTCAGGTGTTCGCCACCCCGGACGCTCCGGCACTGGTGTTTGGCGAGCAGACCCTGAGCTATGTCGAGCTCAACCGCCGTGCCAACCAGCTGGCGCACAAGCTGCGCGAACTGGGCGTTGGCCCGGATGCGTTGGTGGGCATCGCCATGGAGCGCAGCCTGGAGATGGTCATCGGCCTGTTGGGCATTGTGAAGGCTGGCGGCGCCTACGTGCCGCTGGACCCGGAATACCCGCAGGACCGCCTGGCCTATATGTTCGAAGACAGCGGCATCGCCTTGCTGCTGACCCAGTCGCACCTGCGTGACAACCTGCCGATTCCGGCCGGCCTGCGCAGCCTGGACCTGGATGTCGAAGACCTCAGCGGCTTCAGCGACGCCAACCCGGCCGTCGATGTGGCGCCGCTGAACCTCGCCTACGTGATCTACACCTCCGGTTCCACCGGCCGCCCGAAAGGCGCCGGCAACAGCCACCAGGCGCTGGTCAACCGCCTGTGGTGGATGCAGAAGGCCTACGGCCTGGACGCCAGCGACAGCGTGCTGCAGAAAACCCCGTTCAGCTTCGACGTGTCGGTGTGGGAATTCTTCTGGCCGCTGATGACCGGCGCGCGCTTGGTCGTGGCCCAGCCAGGGGCGCACCGTGACCCGCAACTGCTGGTGGAAACCATCAACCACCATGGCATCAGCACCCTGCACTTTGTGCCATCGATGTTGCAGGCGTTCATGACCCACAAAGCGGTCGAAAGCTGCATCAGCCTCAAGCGCGTGGTGTGCAGCGGTGAAGCACTGCCGGCCGAGCTGGCGCGTCAAACCCTGCAACGGCTGCCGGCAGCGGGCTTGTACAACCTGTACGGCCCGACCGAAGCGGCCATCGACGTGACCCACTGGACCTGCCAGCCGGACGAAAGCATCAGCGTGCCGATCGGCCAGCCAATCGACAACCTGAAAACCCACATTCTCGAAGGCAGCCTGCAACCGGCCGTGCGCGGCAGTGCGGGCGAGCTGTACCTGGGCGGGGTCGGCCTGGCTCGCGGCTACCACCAGCGCCCATCGCTGACTGCCGAACGCTTCGTGCCGGACCCGTTCAGTGATAACGGCGGGCGCTTGTACCGCACCGGCGACCTGGCGCGCTACCGCGCCGACGGCGTGATCGACTACGCCGGTCGTATCGACCATCAAGTGAAAATCCGCGGCCTGCGTATTGAACTGGGCGAGATCGAAGCGCGCCTGCTGGAGCTGCCGAGCGTGCAGGAAGCGGTGGTGCTGGCGCAGGACGGGTCAAGCGGCAAGCAGCTGGTGGGCTATGTGGTGCCTGTCGACAACACGCAAGATGAAAGCGCACTGCGCGACAGCCTGCGCGAAGCGCTCAAGGCCGGTTTGCCGGACTACATGGTGCCGGCTCACTTGTTGCTGCTCGACAAATTGCCCGTGACACCGAACGGCAAGCTCGACCGCAAGGCCCTGCCACAGCCGGATGCCAGCCAGTTGCAGGGTGAATACGTTGCCCCGCAAAGCGAGCTGGAACAGCAGATCGCGGCGATCTGGGCGGATGTGCTGAAGCTGGAGAGGGTCGGGCTGAGCGACAACTTCTTTGAGCTGGGTGGGCACTCGTTGTTAGCCACCTCCGTGATTGTGCGCATCCAGGAGCAAGCGGGTGTAGCGGCCGAACTGAAAGAACTCTTCGAGTACCCGGTGTTGGCCGACTTCTGCCGCCTGCTCGAGGGCAAGGCGCCAATTGTCGATACCACCCAGGACCAGCTGGCCAAGTCCTTGGCGCTGCTGGATAGCCTGAGCATGGAAGAACTCGATGAACTGATTTCCTGAGCCTTCTGCCTTGTGGCAGCAATGGTCTTACACAAGATCTGAAAGCTGGCGCCATCACTGTGGGAGCGGGCTTGTCCCGCGAACACCGGCGAAGCCGGTGCGATGCACTGCGTGGCCCCCTTCGCGGGACAAGCCCGCTTGTATGGTTAGACTTGAAGGGGTGGTGGGACTAAATGCCCGATTCTGACTGTTCACAGCAGTACAGACCGTGGGAGACATCGCCCCACCCCTTCCACCAAAGCGCCGATAAAGAATGCATCGTTTGCAAACGACGATAGAAGCAAGCCAGCGCCTCTTGGTGAAACCCCTTCAAGCCAAAAAACCATAACGTGAGGAGGCTCCCGTGGCAATGCAGGTTGGCAAATTGATCGTCGGTGCGGATGTCGCGAAAGCTGAGTTAGTGATTCATCACGATGATCGCGATGAGATCATCAAGGTGAAAAATACCAAACCAGAAATCAAGAAATGGCTGAAGCAACAGCCTCTCAACACGGCAATTGCTGTTGAGGCGACCAATGTTTACCACCTGGACTTGGTTGAGCTGGCCCATAGCCTGGGTTTCGAGGTCTATGTCATTGATGGATTCCAACTGAGCAACTACCGCAAAAGCGTGGGTGTACGGGTAAAAACGGACCCCACTGATGCTCGGTTGTTGTTGAGAAACGAGGGGGAAGACCTCCGCCCTTGGACTCCCCCTCCCGCCGTCTACGGCAAGCTTCAGAGCCTTCTGCGACGCCGAGCGGCCTTGGTGACTGCCCGCACGGCGATGACTCAGAGCTGGGCTAATGAAGCCCTTTTGAAAGCCGCCTTCACAACCTTTGTAAAATCGATAGACCGGCTGGATTTGTTGATCCAAAAGAAAATTAAAGAAGTGCTGCGCGAAGCAGGGCTGCACGAGCAAGTTGCTCGCTGCCAGGCGGTAGAGGGTATTGGGTTTCTCACGGCCACTGCCTTGGTAATGGCTTTTATGCGGGGCGAGTTCAAGAGCAGTGATTCGTACATTGCATTCCTGGGAATGGATCTACGAGTGATTGATTCTGGGCAGAAGAATGGACGTCGTCGCCTTACCAAGCGAGGCTGCTCAGAAATCCGTCGCCTGCTGCATAACGCGGCGATGTCAGCCAGCCGGACGGCCACTTGGAAAGGGCTCTACGAACAGCATCGCAATGCGGGTAAAGCAACAACCCAGGCGTTGGTAATCCTGGCCAGGAAGCTTGCACGAGTGGCATTCGCCCTGATGAAGAATCAGGACGAATATGTCACCAAGGGTGGGAAAGCGCCTTGCTGAAAACCATAGAATCTCCCACAGTGGACACAGTTCTCTGCGCGACAGCGCAGTCCGCAGGGCTGGGGGATCTCCTGCAGGCCTGGAGCAGCCTCCAGTCTCATGCGTACAGATGCCGCGCGATACCGGCCACGAATTTCCGGCTAAATCCATGCCACCACTCAACCGTCTAACTACGGAGGAAATTGATGAGCTGATTTCTTAGGAGATTCCCTGTGCAAGAGCTGCTCGATACAGTCGTATCGTTGTCCACCCAAAAACGTAAGGCGTTGGCAGCCTTGCTCAAGAAACAAGGCGTGAACCTGTACGGTGTCACGCCAATCCTCCCGAGGACCCCTGAAGAACCGGCGTTGCTTTCCTATGCCCAGCAACGCCTGTGGATTCTGTCGCAGCTGGGCGAGGTCAGCAGCGCGTACAACCTTTCGTCCGTCTTGCGTTTCAAAGGCCATCTGGACATCCAGGCCCTGCAGCGCAGTTTCGAGACCTTGATCGAACGCCATGAAACGCTGCGTACCACTTTCCAGCTGGAGGGGGAGCGGGCGGTTCAGGTAATCCACCCTCACATCCCTTTCGAACTGGCTATTGAAGTGCTGGAGCAGGCTGACGACAACCATCTGCGTCAGCGTGTCGAGGCCGAAGCGCACTTGCCTTTCGACCTGCAGCAAGGCCCGCTGCTGCGTGTGCACCTGCTGCGCCTGGCGGCGGACGAGCATGTGCTGGTGTTGACCCTGCACCACATTGTCTCCGACGGCTGGTCGATGCCGGTGATGGTCAACGAGCTGGTGCAGCTCTACCACGGCCACAGCCAGGGCCAGGCGGTGGAACTGCCGGTACTGCCGGTGCAGTACGCCGATTACGCCACCTGGCAGCGCAACTGGATGGAGGCCGGCGAACAAGAGAAGCAACTGGCTTACTGGACTGCGCAGTTGGGTGATGAGCAGCCTGTGCTGGAACTGCCTGTTGACCGCCCGCGCCCTGCTGTAAGCAGCTATCAGGGAGCGCGTGTCACGGTTGCACTGGATAACGGCTTGGCTGCGGCGCTGAAGCAACTCGCCCAACAGCAGGGCGTGACACTGTTCATGTTGCTGCTGGCCAGCTTCCAGGCACTGCTGCACCGCTACAGCGGGCAGCCCGACATCCGTGTAGGCGTGCCGGTCGCCAACCGCAACCGGGTCGAGACCGAGCGCTTGATCGGCTTTTTCGTCAACACCCAGGTGTTGCGCGCCGATTTCGATCTGACGACGACCTTCAGCCAGTTGTTGCAGCAGGTAAAGCAGTGCGCACTGGACGCCCAGGTCCATCAGGACCTGCCGTTCGAGCAACTGGTCGAGGCCTTGCAAGTCGAGCGCAACCCAGGCCACAGCCCTTTGTTCCAGGTGATGTACAACCACCAGACCCAGGCCAAGGGCGCACGCAGCAGCCTTCATGGGCTGGAGATGGAAGAGTTAGCGTGGGAAAGCCACACCGCCAAGTTCGACCTGACCCTGGATACGTTCGAGCACGAGCAGGGTATTGGTGCGGCATTGACCTATGCGACGGATCTGTTCGATGCCTCAACCATCGAGGGCATGGCCCGGCATTGGTTGAACCTGTTGCAGGGAATCGTGGGTGAACCCGGGCAGCGAGTGGTCGACCTGCCGTTGATGGCTGAGCATGAGCGAATGCAGGTCATTCAGGACTGGAATCGCACCCATACAAGCTTCCCCGGCGAACGCACACTGCACCAGCTGATCGAAGCGCAGGTCCAGCGCTCTCCGGATGCCATCGCCCTGAGCTGTGGCGGCCAGACACTCAGCTACGGCGAGCTGAACCGCCGGGCCAACCGCCTGGCGCATCGCCTGCGTGAGTCGGGCGTGGGCCCGGACGTCCTGGTGGGGCTGGCCGTGGAGCGCAGCCTGGAGATGGTGGTCGGCCTGCTGGGGATCCTCAAGGCAGGCGGTGCTTACGTGCCGTTGGACCCTGGATCCCCGCAGGATCGCCTGGCCTATCTGTTCGAAGACAGCGGCATTGCCCTGTTGCTGACCCAAACCCATTTGCGCGCTGCCTTGCCTGCGCCATCGGGTATTCAGTGCCTGGCGCTGGACGAGCAGACCCTGGCCGGCTATAGCGACGCCAACCCGAATGTGTCCGTGTCGTCGCAGAGCCTGGCCTACGTGATCTACACCTCCGGCTCCACCGGCAAGCCCAAGGGCGCGCTGCTGGCGCACCATAACGTGGTGCGCCTGTTCGCGGCCACACAAGACTGGTTCGGCTTCGATGCCAGCGACGTGTGGACGGTGTTCCATTCCTACGCCTTCGACTTCTCGGTATGGGAGTTGTATGGCGCCCTGCTGTACGGCGGCAAGGCGATCATCGTGCCGAAGGACGTGGCGCGCTCCTCGCAGGACTTCCATGCCTTGCTGGTAGACGAGCAAGTCACGGTACTGAACCAGACCCCTTCGGCATTCCAGCAACTGATCCCGGTTGCCTGCGAAGCGGCGCAGGCTGGCCGGAAACTGGCCCTGCGCTATGTGGTGTTTGGGGGTGAGGCGCTGGATGTGAGCAGCCTCAAGCCATGGTTCGAGGTGTTCGGCGATTGCCAGCCACGGCTGATCAACATGTATGGCATCACCGAGACCACGGTGCATGTGACCTATCGACCGATTGGCCTGGATGACCTGAAGAAGGTCGGCAGCAGCCCGATTGGTGAGGTGATTCCCGACCTCAGCTGGTACCTGCTGGACGGCGCGCTGAACCCGATCGTACCAGGCAGCCACGGTGAGCTGATGATTGGCCAGGACGGCCTGGCTCGCGGCTACCATGGCCGCCCGGCGCTGACCGCCGAGCGTTTCGTGCCGGACCCGTTCGACGGGCAGGGCGGGCGGCTTTATCGCTCGGGAGACCTGGCCCGTTACGCGGGTGATGGTGTGATCGAGTACCTGGGGCGTATCGACCACCAGGTGAAGATTCGTGGCTTCCGTATCGAGCTGGGCGAGATCGAGGCGCGCTTGCATGAGCAAGACGACGTGCGGCAGTGCGTGGTGCTGGCTCAGGATGGCCCGAGCGGCAAGCAACTGGTGGGCTACGTGGTGCCCGCCGACAGTGCGGTGGTTGGCAACCCTGAAGCGCAAGTGGCCATGCGCGAAACGCTGCGTGAAGGGCTCAAGGCCAGCCTGCCGGACTACATGGTGCCGGCCCACGTGCTGTTCCTGGCCGAGCTGCCGCTGACCGGCAACGGCAAGCTGGACCGCAAGGCGTTGCCACAGCCGGGTGCCAGCCTGTTGCAGGGCGAATACGTGGCGCCGCAGACCACACTGGAGCAGCAGATCGCGGCGATCTGGGCCGATGTGCTGAAGCTGGAAAGGGTTGGCCTGAACGAAAACTTCTTTGAACTGGGTGGGCACTCGTTGCTGGCCACCCAGGTGATGGCGCGCCTGCAGATGGAGCTGGGCGTCAATCTGCCGCTCGGCCTGTTGTTCCAGGCCGCAGATCTGCAGACCTACGCAGCCATGATCAGTGGCCTGAATACCAATACCGATGCTGACCTGGATGACCTCCAGGACTTCATGAGCGAGCTTGAGGCAGTTTGAGATGCAAACAGATAACCGCAACATGGAACTGGTACAGCGCTTTATCGGGCTGCCTTCGGCGCAGCGCAAGCTGTTTCTGGAGAAACTTGCATCAAAAGGCATGAGCCTGGCTCAGCTCCCAATTCCGCAAACACGTCAGAACGCAGAATGGTTGCCGCTTTCCTATGCTCAGCAGCGGCAATGGTTTCTCTGGCAATTGGAGCCGCAAAGTTCGGCCTACAACATCCCAGCGGCCCTGAGATTCAGCGGCGAGCTGGACATCGCCGCTTTGCAGCGCAGCTTCGAGGTCCTGATCGGCCGCCATGAAATCCTGCGTACCACGTTCAGCCTCGAAGATGAGCAAGCGGTACAGGTTGTTCATGCAAGCTTGAAGTTCGAACTTGCCGTGGAATCTGTGGCGTCTCAGGAGCCGGGCATCTTGCAAGCTTGCCTGGAAGCTGAGGCCCGGCAACCCTTCGATCTGCAGCATGGGCCGCTGTTGCGTGCCAAGCTGTTGAAACTCGCTCCCCAAGAGCACGTACTGGTGCTCACGTTGCACCATATCGTTGCGGACGGCTGGTCGATGCCGGTGATGGTCGAAGACCTGCTTCGGCTTTATGAGGGGGCCAGCCAAGGGCATGACATCCAGCTGCCCCCGCTGCCCATTCAGTACGCCGACTACGCCATCTGGCAACGAGCGTGGATGGAGGCCGGTGAAAAGGACCGGCAACTGGAGTACTGGCAAGCTCAACTGGGCGACGAACAGCCTGTGCTGGAGCTGCCGACAGACCGTCCTCGTCCGGCCCTCCATAGCCAGCAAGGCGCGCGGCTGGAAATCCCACTGGCTGCCGAGCTTACCTCCTCGCTCAAACGGTTGGCGCAGCAGCAAGGTGTTACACCCTTCATGTTGCTGCTGGCCAGCTTCCAGACGCTGCTGCATCGCTATTCGGGGCAGTCGGATATACGCGTGGGTGTACCCATCGCCAACCGCAACCGTGTGGAGACGGAGCGTTTGGCAGGCTTCTTCGTCAATACCCAAGTATTGCGTGCCGAGTTTGGGTTGAACATCACCTTTGCCGAACTGCTGGAGCAGGTCAGGCAGCGTGCCCTCGGTGCCCAAGCGCATCAGGACCTGCCGTTCGAGCAACTGGTCGAGGCGTTGCAGCCTGAGCGGAGCCTAAGCCTGAGCCCGCTGTTCCAGGTGATGTACAACCACCAGTCGCAAACCCGCCAAGACAGCGCTCGCAACCTTCCTGGCCTGGTGATGGAGGAACTGACCTGGGGGAGCCATGTTGCCAAGTTTGATCTGGCGCTCGACACCTTTGACCATGAGTCTGGCATCAGCGCAGCATTGACCTACGCAACCGACCTGTTCGATGCACCTACCATCGAACGCATGGCCGCACACTGGGTGAACCTGCTTGCCAGTATCGTGACGCAACCGAACCAGCCTGTGGCGGGCCTGTCGATGCTTGACGGCCAGGAACTGCAACGCGTCCTTCGTGACTGGAACAGCACGCAGGCGGAATATCACGCCGATCAATGCATGCACCAGTTATTCGAGACCCAGGCAAAGGCAACGCCTGACGCACCGGCATTGCTTTTCGCTGAGCATGAGCTGAGCTATGCACAGCTTAACGAGCGTGCCAACCAGCTGGCGCACAGGCTCCGGCAGCAAGGCGTAGGTCCGGATGTGCTGGTAGGTATCGCCATGGAGCGTACCCCGGACATGGTCGTTGGCCTGTTGGCCATTCTCAAGGCCGGCGGCGCCTACGTGCCGCTTGACCCGGAATATCCGCAGGACCGCATTGAATACATGCTCGAGGACAGCCAGTCGATATTGCTGTTGTCCCAATCGCACCTGCTTGCGCGCATGCCCGAGGAGTTTCATGCCAGGACGTTGTTGCTTGACCAGTTGTCCTTGGCGTCCTACCCCACCACTGACCCGGTTTGCATCACACAGCCGGGCAACCTGGCGTACAGCATCTACACCTCAGGTTCCACGGGTAAGCCCAAGGGCGTGCTGATCGAGCACCGCAACGTTACTGCGCTGATCGGCTGGGCACAAAGCGTTTACAGCCAGCAGGATCTGTGCGGTGTGCTTGCTTCCACGTCGATCTGCTTCGACTTGTCGGTATGGGAGCTGTTTGTCACGTTGTCGGCTGGCGGCTATGTGGTTCTGGCGGCCAACGCCCTGGAGCTGCCTCATCTGGCAGCCAAAGAGCGTGTGCAACTGGTCAATACCGTGCCGTCAGCGATCAAGATGCTGCACGAGACCGGAGGCTTGCCGGCTACCGTGCGCACTATCAACCTGGCCGGGGAAGCCTTGAAGCAGTCGTTGGTCGACGACCTTTACGCCACCGGGCATGTTCAGCAGGTGTATGACCTTTACGGCCCTTCGGAAGACACTACGTATTCAACCTTCACGCTTCGTGCAGCCCATGGCAAAGCCAATATTGGCCGACCCATCGCCAACAGTTCGGTCTATCTGCTGAGTGATGCTGTTGCGCCAGTGCCGGTGGGCGTGAACGGTGAACTTTACATGGCCGGGGCAGGCTTGGCGCGTGGCTATCTGGGGCGTCCGGGACTGACTGCCGAACGTTTCATTCCCGACCCGTTCGACGAGCAGGGTGGCGGCCGCATGTACCGTACCGGCGACCTGGCCCGTTATCAGGCGGGTGGCTTGATTGAATATGTCGGCCGTATCGACCATCAGGTGAAAATCCGCGGTTTCCGTATCGAGCTGGGTGAGATCGAGGCGCGGCTACAGGCCCATGAGGCTGTACGTGAAGCGGTCCTGTTGGCGCAGGATGGCCCGTCTGGCAAGCAACTAGTGGGTTATGTCGTGCCGGTTGATGAAGCGCTGACGGGCACGCCCGCGCAACAATCGACGCTGCGTGATGCATTGCGTTCCCGGCTCAAGCAAAACCTGCCGGAGTACATGGTACCGGCACAGTTGCTGTTCCTTGCCAAACTGCCATTGACCCCTAACGGCAAACTGGATCGCAAGGTGCTACCGCAGCCCGATGTCAGCCATTTCCAGGCCAGCCATGTAGCGCCCCGTTCGGAGCTGGAACGTGAAATTGCAGCGGTATGGGCCAGCGTGCTGAAGCTAGAAAAAGTGGGTATTACCGATAACTTCTTCGAGCTGGGCGGCGATTCGATCATTTCCTTGCAGGTGGTCAGCCGGGCGCGGCAGGCTGGCGTCCAGTTCACGCCCAAGCAGCTTTTCCAGTACCAGACAGTGCAGGGCTTGGCATCGGTTGCCCGGCTTGCTGACAACCTGGCTATCGATCAGGGCGTTGTCACGGGCTCCATGCCCCTGACGCCGGTGCAGCACTGGTTCTTCGATCAGGCGATTACCCGACCACATCACTTCAATCAGTCTGTACTGTTGGCACCCAGTGAACAGATTGATGCCCAGCGGCTGAGTGCAGCGTTGGGCTGCGTGTTACAGCACCACGATGCCCTGCGCCTGGGTTTCGATCAGGTAGCAGGGCAATGGCAAGGCACCTTCCAGGACGTGGATGCCCATGATGTTCTGTGGGATCGTTCAGTCGACGATATTGAGGCGCTTTCGCGCCTGGCTGATGACGCTCAGGCCAGCTTTACCCTTGGCGGCCCGTTGTTGAGGGCAGTGCTCGTAACGCTTGCCGACGGCGCCCAGCGACTGTTGCTGGTTGTCCATCATCTGGTGGTGGATGGTGTGTCATGGCGCGTGTTGCTGGAGGATCTGCAAGGGGCATACCAGCTTCTTGCAGCAGGCCAGCCGGTAGCCTTGCCGGCCAAGACCAGCTCCTTCAAAGCGTGGGCCGAGCAGGTGCAACGCTACGGCAAGAGTGATGATCTGGCGCAAGAATTGGCCTATTGGCGGGATCACCTGTGTGATGCAGACGATGCCTTGCCTGTTGACAATCCGCAGGGCGGCAATCTCCAACGGGATGCTGCTTATGCCAGCTCCCACCTGGATGCGCAGTGGACTCACAAACTCTTGCATGAGGCCCCGGCAGCCTACCGCACCCAGATCAATGATTTGCTGCTGACGGCCCTCGCCCGTGTCATTTCTCGCTGGACCGGGCGTTCTCAGGTGCTGGTGCGGCTTGAGGGCCATGGCAGGGAAGATGTTTTCGATCAGATTGACCTGACGCGGACCGTGGGGTGGTTTACTAGCATCTACCCGGTGAAACTGGACGTGCAGCCGCAACTCGACAGCACGATCAAGACCATCAAGGAGCAGTTGCGCGCGGTGCCTGACAAGGGCATTGGCTATGGTCTGCTGCGTTACATGGGAAGCGATGAAAGCCAGGACATCCTTGCGCAGTTGCCAAAGGGCGAAATCGTCTTCAACTACCTGGGTCAATTCGATGGCAGTTTCGCAGATGAAAATACCTTGTTCCGACCTGCCAGGGAGTATGGTGGGGCGAATCAAAGCGAAGACGCCGCCTTGGGTAGCCTGTTGGCACTCAATGGTCAAGTTTACGCTGGCGAACTGAAAATGGGCTGGACGTTCAGCCGCGAACTGTTTGACGAGTCGACCATACAGCGTCTGGCGCAAGAATATGTCGAGGAACTCAAGCAACTGATCAGCTACTGCAGTGATGCAAGGCATCATGGCATGACGCCGTCCGATTTCCCGCTGGCTGCACTTAACCAGGCGCAGCTGGACAGCTTGCCGATCGATGCCGCCCAGGTGGCTGATATCTACCCCCTGTCGCCGATGCAGCAGGGCATGTTGTTCCACACGCTTTATGAGCAAAGTGCTGGTAACTACATCAACCAGCTGCGCGTAGATGTGGAAGGCCTGCAGGTCGAGCCGTTCAAGCAAGCCTGGCAGGCCGCCTTGCAGGCGCACGATATTCTGCGCACTGGCTTTATCTGGGAAGGCGATCTTGACCAGGCAGTACAGGTGGTGTGCCGTAGCGTTGCGCTACCTTTCGAAGAGCATGACTGGCGCGGGCAGCCTGCGCGCGAGCACGCGCTACAGGCATTGGCCGAGGGAGAGCGGCAGCGAGGCTTCCCCTTGGATGCAGCACCGTTGTTGCGGCTGGTGCTGGTGCGTACCGGCGCCGATCAGTACCACTTCATCTATACCCACCATCATATCCTGATGGATGGCTGGAGTACTTCGCGCCTGCTGGGCGAAGTGCTCCAGCGTTACACCGGCAATTGGCGGGCTAGCAGTACCACGCATTACCGCGATTACATCGGCTGGTTGCAACGCCAGGATGGCAATGCTGCCGAGACCTTCTGGAAAGGCCAGTTGGCCAACCTGCAACAACCTACACGCCTGGCTCAGGCTGTGCGTTTGCCCGTAGACGGTCGACCATCAGGCCACGCTGCGCTGCATGACATTTTTGACCGGGAGCAGACCGCTCGAATCGAAGCGTTCGCGCGCACCAATCGAGTCACCGTGAACACCTTGGTGCAATCGGCCTGGATGCTCTTGCTACAACGCTATACCGGCCAGGACACCGTTTGTTTCGGTGCCACGGTGGCCGGGCGCCCGGCTGACCTGCCAGGCGTCGAAGAGCAGATCGGGCTGTTCATCAACACGTTGCCAGTTGTTGGCTCGCCGCGCAGTGAACAGACGGTCGGGCAATGGATCAACCAGGTTCAAGCAAACAACCTGGCCATGCGCGAACTGGAGCACACACCGCTTTATGAGATCCAGCGCTGGGCCGGCGCTGGGGGGGAAGCGCTGTTCGACAACATCCTGGTGTTCGAGAACTATCCCGTTTCCGAAGCCCTGCAACAGGGGGCGCCCAGCGGCCTTCGTTTTGGCGAGGTAGACAATGTCGAGCAAACCAACTACCCGTTGAGCGTGGCAGTAGGGCTGGGCAACGTACTTTCCATCCGCTACACCTATGATCGTGCGTTGTGGAGTGAAATTGCCATTCAAGGTGTTGCCGGGCATCTGCGTAATGTACTTCAGGCGTTGGTCGAGGATGCGAACAGGCCGGTGAGTGAGTTGCCGCTGCTTGATGAACAGCAGCAGCGCCTGGTAGTCGAGCAATGGAACCGTTGCCAGCCAACCGCCACGGACGGGCTCAGCGTCAGTGCCTTGATCGAGGCGCAGGTGGCACGGACTCCACAGGCACAAGCTGTGCGCTTTGCCGATGAATCGCTCACTTATCAGGGGTTGAACGACCGGGCCAATCAGTTGGCCCATGAGCTACGTGCGCTGGGCGTTGGCCCTGATGTGCTGGTGGGCATCGCCATGGAGCGAAGCCTGGACCTGGTCGTGGGCTTGCTGGCGATTCTGAAGGCCGGGGGCGCTTATGTGCCTATGGACCCGGAATACCCGCGTGAGCGCCTGACCTACATGCTTGAAGACAGCGGCGTGCATTTGCTGCTGACCAACCAGGCCTGCCAGGCGAAACTGCCGGTGCCCGATCAGGTTGAATGCGTGTTGGTCGACCATGGCGCGCTTCGCATGGCTGAGGCCCCTGGCAATCTGCCAAACGTGACCGAACCCGGCAACCTTGCCTACATGATCTATACATCAGGGTCCACGGGTAGGCCGAAAGGTGCTGGTATTGATCAGCAGGCGCTTTGCTCCCGCTTGTTATGGATGCAAGCGGCCTATGCGCTTGGGGAAGACGACGTGGTGCTGCAAAAGACCTCGTTCAGCTTTGATGTATCGGTGTGGGAGCTGTTGTGGCCGCTGACCTGTGGTGCCAGGTTGCTGTTGTCCCGTCAGGGTGATCAACGTGATCCGGCGTTGTTGATCGAGCTGATTCGTACCCATGGCGTGACCACCCTGCACTTTATTCCTTCCATGCTCAGAAACTTCCTGGAGGCCGAGGGGCTGGCCCAGTGCCACAGCCTCAAACGCCTGTTTTCGGGCGGGGAGGCGTTGTCCAGTGACTTGCTGAACAAGGCCCTTGAGTGCCTGCCGCATGTGCAGATCTACAACCGCTATGGGCCGGTGGAGGCAACCATCAACGCGACTCACAGCCAGGCTTTGAGTGCAAGAAATGGCGATGTCGAGATCGGTAATGCGCTTCCTGATACACGCATTCTGATTCTTGACGCAGGGTTGCAGCCTGTACCTGTTGGTGTCTGCGGTGAGCTCTATATTGGTGGCAAGGCGCTAGCGCGTGGCTACCATCGCAAGGCGCTGCTCAGCGCCGAACGTTTTGTTCCCGATCCGTTCGCACAGCACAGCGGTGACCGGCTTTATCGTACGGGTGACTTGGCCCGCTATCGCGTCGACGGTGCAGTGGAGTATGTGGGCCGGATCGACCATCAGGTGAAGATCCGAGGTTTCCGGATCGAACTCGGTGAAATCGAGGCATGCTTGCAGGAGCATGCAAGCGTTCTCCACGCCGTGGTGGTGGCGCAACCTGGCCCGCAGGGCCATCAACTGGTTGGCTATGTAGTGCCTGCCCCCTCGGCCGGGCCTGAGATCGATGACGGGCAGTTGGCAGAGTTGCGCGATGAGCTTCGTAGCATCCTCAAAGCGAGCCTGCCTGACTACATGGTTCCAACGCACCTGGTGTTTTTGCAGCAACTGCCGCTTTCTCCAAATGGCAAGTTGGACCGCAAGGCGCTGCCGCAGCCCGACGCCAGCCTTCTGCAGGCAGATTACGTGGCGCCGCAATCGCAGCTGGAGAAACAGCTCGCTGCCATCTGGGCGGATGTCTTGAAGCTCGAAAAGGTGGGGCTGACAGACAACTTCTTCGAGCTGGGCGGGGATTCGATCATCTCGCTTCAGGTCGTCAGCCGTGCCCGTCTGGCGGGCGTGCAATTCACACCCAAGGAGTTGTTCGAGCATCAAACCGTGCAGGCGCTGGCAGCGGTAGCCCGGCGTTCGACGGGCCTGGTTATAGACCAGGGGCCGGTAACCGGAAGCATGCCCTTGACGCCGGTACAACGGCGATTCTTTGCGGTAGAGATACCTGCGCGGCACCACTGGAACCAGTCGGTGCTTTTGCGTCCGCGCGCGCCTCTGGATATGTCCACCCTCACCACTGCCCTGCAAGCCTTGCTCGACCATCACGATGCGTTGCGTTTGCGCTTTGAGTGTACCGAGGGCGACTGGTCGGCACACTTTGCTCCCCAGCAGGCGCAGGCGGTCATTTGGCAACGCGCTCTTGAAAGTGTCGAACAGCTCCATGCGCTCGCCAACGAGGCGCAGCGAAGTTTGAGCCTGGAGCATGGGCCGATGTTGCGCGTGTTGCTGGTGACGTTGCCCGATGCCAGCCAACGGCTGTTTTTGGCCATCCACCATCTGGTGGTGGATGGCGTGTCCTGGCGAGTACTGCTTGAAGACTTGCAGCAGGCTTACCAGGCAGTCAACGCCGGGCAGCCTGTGAAACTGCCAGCCAAGACAAGCGCCTTCAAGGCTTGGTCGCAGCGCCTGCATGCTTATGCGGGTAGTGCTGAACTGCAACGTGAAATGGCCTACTGGCAAGCCAGCTTGCAAGGCATCGGAAGTGCCCCATTACCAGTGGATCATGCCGCGGGCCGCAACCTGGCCAAATATGCCACTTCGGTGGCGACCCAGCTCGACCCGACATATACCCGCCAGCTGTTGCAGGAAGCCCCTGCGGCTTACCGCACGCAGATCAACGACCTGCTGCTGACTGCATTGGCCCGGGTTGTTGCCCGCTGGATCGGGCAACCTGAGGTGGTCATCCGGCTGGAAGGGCATGGGCGCGAAGACCTGTTCGACGACATCGATGTAACCCGAACGGTCGGGTGGTTCACCAGCATTTACCCGGTGAAGTTGAAGCCCATCACGCAAATGGCTGCCTCGATCAAGGCTGTCAAGGAACAACTCCGGGCTGTGCCAGACAAGGGCGTAGGTTATGGCGTACTCCGTTACCTTGGGGGGGAGGAACAGCAGCGTGCGCTGGAGCTGTTGCCTCAAGGAGATATCGTTTTCAACTACCTCGGGCAGTTCGATGGCAGCTTTGCAGATGAGGCGGCATTCCTGGTTCCGGCAACCGAGCGATGTGGTGAAGGTCAGGATGAAAACACGCCTCTGAGCAGCCTGCTGGCCATCAATGGCCAGGTCTATGCTGGTGAACTGAAGCTGAGCTGGACCTTCAGCCAGGAAGTGTTCGAGGAGTCGACGGTTCAATACCTGGCCGATGAACTCGCCCAGGAACTGAAGGCTGTGATTACTCATTGTTGTAAGACGGAGCATCATGGTGTTACACCTTCGGACTTCCCGCTGGCCGGGCTGACCCAGGCACAACTGGACAGCCTGCCGCTGCCTGCCGCCGAGATCGCCGATGTCTATCCGTTGGCGCCGATGCAGCAAGGCATGCTCTTCCACACGTTGTTTGACCAACAGGCCGGCAACTACATCAACCAGCTGCGCGTGGACGTGCACGGGCTGGATGTGCAGCGCTTCAAGCAGGCCTGGCAGGCCACTTTCGATGCCCACGACATCCTGCGTACCGGCTTCCTCATGCAGGGCGAACTGGAGCAGGCGGTGCAGGTGGTACGCAAGGCGGTCGAGCTGCCATTCAGCGAGCACGACTGGCGCGGCCAGCCGGCGCTGGAGCAGGCCTTGCAGGCGTTGGCCGAAGGCGAGCGCCAGCGTGGCTTTGACCTGGCCGCAGCGCCATTGCTGCGCCTGGTACTGGTACGCACGGGCGATGACAGCTACCAGCTAATCTACACCAACCACCATATCCTCATGGACGGCTGGAGCACCTCGCGCCTGCTGGGTGAAGTGCTGCAACGCTATGCTGGCGTGGCGCCACAGGCGCAGGCCACTCATTACCGTGACTACATCGCCTGGCTGCAAAACCAGGACGCAGCGGTGGCAGAAGCCTTCTGGAAGGCCCAACTGGCTAGCCTCGATGAGCCGACCCGCCTGGCCCAGGCCATCGCCGGCAGCGCAGGCGTTGCTGGCACGGGCTACGGTGACCACCGGCTGGCCTTCGACCACGAGCAGACCGCGCGCATCGAAGCCTTCGCCCGGGCCAACCGGGTCACGGTCAATACCCTGGTGCAATCGGCCTGGCTGCTGCTGTTGCAGCGCTGCACCGGCCAGGCCAGCGTGTGCTTCGGCGCCACGGTCGCCGGCCGCCCGGCAGACCTGCCCGGCGTGGAAGAGCAGATCGGCCTGTTCATCAATACCCTGCCAGTAATCGGCGCACCGCGTGCCGAGCAGACCGTGGCCGAGTGGATCGGCCAGGTGCAGGCCGGCAACCTGGCCGTGCGCGAGTTCGAGCACACGCCGCTGTACGACGTGCAGCGCTGGGCGGGGCAGGGCGGTGACGCGCTGTTCGACAGCATCCTGGTGTTCGAGAACTACCCGGTGTCCGAGGCGCTGCAACAAGGCGCCCCCGGTGGCCTGCGCTTTGGCGAGGTGGTCGTGCAGGAGCAGACCAACTACCCGCTGACCTTGGTAGTAGAGCTGGGTGCGACCCTGTCGATGCAGTACAGCCATGACCGTGCGTTGTGGAGCGACGAGACCATTGGCCGTTTGGCGGGTTACTTCACCAACCTGCTTCAGGCGCTAACCGATCGTGCTGATGCCGTTATTGGTGAACTGCCAATGCTGGCCCAGCCCGAACAGCAACTGATGGTCGAAGGCTGGAACCACACCCAAGCGGCCTATCCGAACGAGCGCAGCATTCATTCGTTGATCGAAGCTCAGGTGTTCGCCACCCCGGACGCTCCGGCACTGGTGTTTGGCGAGCAGACCCTGAGCTATGTCGAGCTCAACCGCCGTGCCAACCAGCTGGCGCACAAGCTGCGCGAACTGGGCGTTGGCCCGGATGCGCTGGTGGGCATCGCCATGGAGCGCAGCCTGGAGATGGTCATCGGCCTGTTGGGCATTGTGAAGGCTGGTGGCGCCTACGTGCCGCTGGACCCGGAATACCCGCAGGACCGCCTGGCCTATATGTTCGCAGACAGCGGCATCGGTTTGCTGCTGACCCAGTCGCACCTGCGTGACAACCTGCCGATTCCGGCCGGCCTGCGCAGCCTGGACCTGGATGTCGAAGACCTCAGCGGCTTCAGCGACGCCAACCCGGCCGTCGATGTGGCGCCGCTGAACCTCGCCTACGTGATCTACACCTCCGGTTCCACCGGCCGCCCGAAAGGCGCCGGCAACAGCCACCAGGCGCTGGTCAACCGCCTGTGGTGGATGCAGAAGGCCTACGGCCTGGACGCCAGCGACAGCGTGTTGCAGAAAACCCCGTTCAGCTTCGACGTGTCGGTGTGGGAATTCTTCTGGCCACTGATGACCGGCGCGCGTTTGGTCGTGGCTCAGCCAGGGGCGCACCGAGACCCGCAACTGCTGGTGGACACCATCAACCAGCATGGCATCAGCACCCTGCACTTTGTGCCATCGATGTTGCAGGCGTTCATGACCCACGAAGCGGTCGAAAGCTGCACCAGCCTCAAGCGCGTGGTGTGCAGCGGTGAAGCACTGCCGGCCGAGCTGGCGCGTCAAACCCTGCAACGGCTGCCGGCAGCGGGCCTGTACAACCTGTACGGCCCGACCGAAGCGGCCATCGACGTGACCCACTGGACCTGCCAGCCGGACGAAAGCATCAGCGTGCCGATCGGCCAGCCAATCGACAACCTGAAAACCCACATTCTCGAAGGCAGCCTGCAACCGGCCGTGCGCGGCAGTGCCGGTGAGCTGTACCTCGGTGGCGTCGGTCTGGCTCGCGGCTACCACCAGCGCCCATCGCTGACTGCCGAACGCTTCGTGCCGGACCCGTTCAGTGATAACGGCGGGCGCCTGTACCGCACCGGCGACCTGGCGCGCTACCGTGCCGATGGCGTGATCGACTACGCCGGGCGTATCGACCACCAGGTGAAAATCCGCGGCCTGCGCATCGAGCTAGGCGAGATCGAAGCGCGCCTGCTGGAGCTGCCGAGCGTGCAGGAAGCGGTGGTGCTGGCGCAGGACGGGTCAAGCGGCAAGCAGCTGGTGGGCTATGTGGTGCCTGTCGACAATACGCAAGATGAAAGCGCACTGCGCGACAGCCTGCGTGAGGCGCTCAAGGCCGGTTTGCCGGATTACATGGTGCCGGCTCACTTGTTGCTGCTCGACAAGCTGCCAGTGACACCGAACGGCAAGCTCGACCGCAAGGCCCTGCCACAGCCGGATGCCAGCCAGTTGCAGGGTGAATACGTTGCCCCGCAAAGCGAGCTGGAACAGCAGATTGCGGCGATCTGGGCGGATGTGCTGAAGCTGGAGAGGGTCGGGCTGACCGATAACTTCTTCGAACTGGGTGGCGATTCCATCATTTCGTTGCAGGTGGTAAGCCGTGCACGTCTGCAGGACATTCAGTTCACACCCAAAGAGTTGTTCGAGAACCAGACGGTCCAAAGGTTGGCGGCGATCGCGCGACGCAACGTGCGTAGTGCTGTCGATCAAGGGAAGGTTTCTGGCAGCATGCCATTGACTCCGATCCAACAATGGTTCTTCGCCGAAGACATCCCTCAGCGTCAGCACTGGAACCAGTCCGTACTGTTGCAGCCGAGTGAAATACTGCATAGCGAAACCTTGGGTGCCGCATTGTCCGCGCTGGTGGAGCATCACGATGCATTGCGCTTGAGTTTCGACCAAAGCGAAAGCGGCTGGCATGCGGCGTTCAAGGAGGCTCCCCAAGCATTGCTGTGGACGCGTTCGGTAACGGATGCCAGCCAATTGTCGCTGGTGACCGAGCAGGCGCAGCGCAGCTTGAACCTTGAGCAGGGGCCACTCTTGCGCGCAGTGCTCATCGACCTGGCCGACGGTGGGCAACGCCTGCTGCTGGTGATCCACCACCTGGTCGTTGATGGTGTCTCGTGGCGCGTACTGCTAGCAGATCTGCAACAGGTTTACCTGGCGCTGCGGGACGGTCAACCGCTGAACCTGCCGGAGAAGACCAGTTCGTTCAAAGCCTGGGGGCAGCAATTGCGGGACTACGCGGCGAGCCCGCAGCTAGTGGCGCAAATGGACTACTGGCAGGCGCAGTTGCAAGGTACGAGCGATGCGCTGCCGTGTGACAACCCGCAAGGCGGCAATCTGCAAAAACACGCTGCCTCGGTCAGCAGCTGTCTGGACCGTGAGCGCACACGTCAACTGCTTCAGGTTGCTCCTGCGGCATACCGCACCCAGATCAACGACCTGTTGCTGACTGCATTGGCCCGAGTGGTTTGCCGCTGGACTGCACATCCGCAGCTGCTGGTTCGCCTGGAAGGTCATGGTCGTGAAGACTTGTTCGAGGGTATCGACCTCAGCCGGACGGTGGGTTGGTTCACCAGCATGTACCCGGTAAACCTGCACCCACAGCGTGGCATGGGGGATTCGATCAAGGCGATCAAGGAGCAACTTCGGGCGGTGCCGGACAAGGGCATGGGTTATGGGTTGCTGCGTTACCTGGGCGATGAGCAGGCACGCAATACGTTGGTGCAGCTACCGCATGGCGAAGTCGTGTTCAATTACCTTGGCCAGTTCGATGGTAGCTTTGATGCATCCTCTGCTCTATTCGTGCCGGCCAAGGAATACCCAGGGGCACCTCAGGATAAGTCCGCGCCACTGGCAAGCATGCTAACGATAAATGGCCAGGTATACGGCGGTGAGCTCAAGTTGAACTGGAGCTTCAGCCGGGATCGGTTCGCGCAGGCCACACTGCAGCGCTTGGCCGATGACTATGTGACCGAACTCAACGCATTGATCGAGCATTGCTGCCTTCAACAGCACACCGGTGTCACACCTTCGGACTTCCCGCTCGCTGGCCTGAACCAATCTCAACTGGACAGCTTGCCAGTACCTGTTCAACAGGTCGCTGATATCTATCCGTTGTCGCCGATGCAGCAAGGGATGTTGTTCTATACCCTGCAGGGATCGGAGAGCGGACTGTACATCAATCAGACCTCGGTGGAAGTGGCCGGGCTCGAGATTGATCGTTTCATTACGGCCTGGAATCAGGTGATCGTGCGTCATGACATTTTGCGCACCGGGTTCTGGCTTTCACCCATGCTGGCCGAGCCACTTCAGGTGGTGCACCGCCAGGCCGAATTGCCAACGCGGGTCCTGGACTGGCGTGGGCGTGAGGTGAGCACTGACGATCTGCAAGCCTTGGCAGCGGATGAAACGGCGCAAGGTTTCGATCTGATGAGTGCGCCATTGATGAGACTGACACTGGTCAGGCTCGACGATGAGCGTTTGCATCTGATCTGGACGCGACACCATATCCTCATGGACGGCTGGAGCAACTCGCGCCTACTGGGTGAAGTTCTGCAGTGTTACCACGGTCAAGGGTCGAGTGTGCCGGTCACGCGCTTTGCAGAGTACATTCGCTGGCTCGCCCGCCAGCCGCAGGCTGCATTGCAGGCGTTCTGGTCGGGCAAGCTTCGCGAACTCGAAAGCCCGACCCTGTTGGCAGGGACGGTTGCCCCGTATGCCGACAGCAAACTTGAGGGTCACGATGCGTTGTACCTGCACTGGGATGCCGCGAAGACCTCGCGCCTGCGCCAGCAGGCACAGCGTTTGCGGGTAACCCCGAACACCCTCATTCAGGCCACCTGGCTGTTGTTGCTGCAACGCTATACCGGCCAGTCCAGCGTCTGCTTCGGCGCAACGGTTGCGGGGCGGCCGGCGGGACTGGCGGGTTCGGATGAAATGCTGGGCCTGTTCATCAATACCCTGCCCGTGGTCCAGGCTCCACAACCGGACGTAGTGGTGTCTGACTGGTTGCAACAGTTGCAGGCCTACAATTTGGAGCTGCGCGACCATGAACATGCAGCGCTGGCGGACGTACAACGCTGGGCCGGGCAACCGGGGCAGGCGTTGTTCGACAGTATCGTGGTCTTTGAAAACTACCCCGTGGATGAGCGTTTGCGCGAAAGCGCCGATGGCACCCTGCGGTTCGGTGAAGTCAGCAACCGTGATGTGACCAACTTCGCCATGGACCTGGCCGTACACCTGAGCGAGACCTTGTCGGTCGAGTTCCTCTACCTGCGAAGCCGCTTCACCCAGGCGGCCACCGATGCCATACGCGGCAGCTTCGAGTCTTTGCTCACGGCCATGCTGGATAATCCCCGGGCCGCCATCGGCAGCCTTGGCATGCTCACTTCGGCCCAGGTGCAGCAGATGGTCGCGCGTAATCGGCTGCCGGCCGGCGAAAGCAGCATGCTGCACCTTGCCGGGCAAGTCGCGCGGCATGCCTTCGAACGTCCACACGCATCGGCCGTGAGTTGCGGTGAGCGGGTATTGACCTACGCCGAGCTGGATCATCGTGCCAACCGATTGGCGCATCATCTGACAAGCCTGGGGGCACGCCCTGAAGTCACGGTCGGGATCGCCCTGGAACGGTCAGTGGACGTGATCGTGGCATTCCTCGCAGTGATGAAGACCGGCGCCGCCTACGTGCCGCTGGATATAGACTATCCGCAGGACCGTCTGCAGTGGATTGTCGAAGACTCCGCCATGCATCTGCTAGTCACCAGCAGTGGCTTGCGTGAGCGCTTTGCCCAGGTTCGCAGCTGCGTTGAGCTCGACCTGCTGACAGGTCTTGAACTACCTGACAGCGCGCCGCAGGTGCAGGTGCAGGATGACAACCTGGCCTACCTGATCTATACCTCCGGCTCTACCGGCAAGCCAAAGGGTGTGGCCGTGAGCCATGGGCAGATACGCATGCATTGCCAGGCTATCGCCCAGTTGTATGAGATGGATACAGCGACCCGCGAGCTGCTGTTCATGTCGTTTGCATTCGACGGTGCTCAGGAACGCTGGCTCTCGACCTTGTCGAGTGGTGGCAGCCTCGTGGTACGCGACAACCGTTTGTGGACGGCCGAAGAAACCTGGCAGGTGTTGCATGCGCAGCGCATCGATATTGCCTGCTTCCCGCCAGCTTATCTGCAGCAGTTGGCAGAATTCGCCGAAGCATCGACGCAGGCTGCACCACCGGTGCGAATCTACTGCTTTGGCGGTGATGCCGTGCCTGATGCGCTGTTCGAGCTGGTCAAGCGTACGTTGCGTCCTCAATACCTGACCAATGGCTACGGGCCGACAGAAACGGTCGTCACGCCCCTGTTGTGGAAGGTATCGGCGCAGCAGTCGTGCGAAGCGGTCTATGCACCGATCGGTGAACGGGTCGGTCAGCGTACCCTGCATGTACTCGACCAGGACCTGAACCCGTTGCCTGACGGCGTCGCCGGCGAGCTCTACATCGGTGGCGAGGGGGTGGCGCGAGGCTATCACCAACGCCCGGCGCTGACGGCTGAACGCTTTGTCGCAGACCCGTTCAACCCAGGCTCACGTCTGTATCGCACGGGAGATCGGGTACGCCGTCGTGCCAATGGGGTCATTGACTTCATCGGTAGGCTGGACAACCAGTTGAAGGTCCGTGGGTTCCGTATCGAGCCTGGAGAGATTGAAGCCCGTCTGCGCAACCTTCCTGATGTCAAGGACGCGGTGGTCGTGGCCCGCGAGGTCGCCAACGGCAAGCAACTGGTGGGCTATGTGGTGTCAGCAAACGCGATGGTAATGTCGGCCCAGTTGCGTGATGCGTTGCGTGCCGAGCTGCCCGATTACATGGTGCCAGCACATGTTGTCCTGCTTGCGTCGATGCCACTTACACCAAACGGCAAGATCGACCGTAACGCACTGCCCGCCCCCGAAGCTACCGGGCAGCGCAAGCGTGTGGCACCACGCAATGATATCGAGCGTGTACTGGCGCGTATCTGGCAGGAGGTGTTGGAGGTTGACCAAGTCGGGGTCGACGACAACTTCTTCGAGCTTGGTGGTGACTCGTTGCGGGTGCTGAAGATGCTGTCCAAGGTACGCGCGCACGAAGATCTGCCCATCGAGTTGAAGTTGCGCGATGTCATGGCCAAGCCGACTATTGGCGAACTTTCGGGCTTCACTGTCGCAGGAAATGACCTTGACCCGCTCTTGCTGCTCAACAGCCGAGTGGCCGATGCCACACCGTTGTTCTGCCTGCATGCAGGCTTCGGCACGGTATTTGACTACGAGCCGCTGGCGCGTCGCCTGGATGGCCATTGCAGTGTCTACGGCTTACAGTGCCGCATGTTGCTGGATCGTGATTGGGAAGACGACTCCCTGGAGTCGATGGCCATTGACTACGCCCAGTACATCCGCCAGAAACAACCTGAGGGCCCTTATCGACTGATGGGTTGGTCGCTGGGTGGATCACTGGCGGTGATGGTTGCTCGTGAACTGGAAAACCAAGGGCAGCAAGTAGCGGCGCTAGGCCTGGTTGACAGCTTCATGCCCAAGCCAGAGGTAGTACCGGCTGAAGGCGACTGGGGTAATGATTTGCGTGGTTTCCTGAGCGTGGTCCTGGGCATTGCGAAGGAGCAACTGCCCGCGGGGGTGGTGCCTGTCGATACCGAGGCGGCTGCCCTGGAACAAATGGTCCAACAATGGCGCGCCGATCATTGCGAGCAATCGGCCTATGCCGATATCAGCAGCGGCGAGTTGGCCCATACTTTCGTCGTTGCCATGCGATTGAAGGCGCTGTCCTCACAGATCAGCGGTTTGCCGAGCACCTCGGCACAGGCCTCATGCTGGTGGGCGGGCGACACCGTCAGCCCGTACTGGACCCGCCGTAGTACCGTTAACGTGGCTATCAACGCCGGGCATTACGACATCCTCAAACACCCGGAAGTGATTGATGGCCTGGTGACAATGGTGCAAGAGGTAGACAAGGTAAGTGACTGACGGAGCATGCCCCTGAACCACGGGCTTTGCCTGGGCTCAGCAACCTGCGGTGTCATTCGTCAAGGATGATTCCGCAGGTTTTTTTTGCTTGGGCTGCGGGTGCAGCCCTGCCGCTATCCAGGTAGGGCAGGCTTGTTGCCCCCTGGGCGGATACTGATTGCCGGTACCGGGAAAAAAAAACGCCCTTCACGAAGAAGGGCGCTGTTCACACTGGCTTGCAGGATCAGAAATCGTAGCGGACATCGAGTGTTGCATTACGTGGTGCACCGTAGTGACCGTAGCTGCCGGCCATGCCGGAGTAGTATTTTTCGTCAAACAGGTTGTTGACGTTGACGGTAGCCGCCAGGTGTTCGGTGACCTGGTAGCGGGCCATCAGGTTGACGACGGCATAATCGTCATCCTTGGCCTTTGCGTTGTTGATGTTGGTAAAGGTCAGCGATTTGCTCGAATCCCAGTTCACGCCACCGCCTATCGTTAACTTGTCCCAATCGCCTTTGAGGTGATAGGTGGTCCACAGGCGGAAGGTGTCCATGGGCAATTGCGTGGTCAGGCGCTCCCCATCGGCATCCTTGGTTTTGGCATGGCTATAACCTGTCTGTACGTTCCAGCCCGGTGCGATCTCACCCGTGACTTCAAGGTCGAAGCCCTTGGTCTTGGCCCCGTCGACTGCGCGATAGGCCGATGAGCCGGTTGGAGTGAGCTGGCCAGGATCGAGTTCGGCAAAATTGTCGCGCTCGACCATGAATACAGCAGCGCTGGTGTTAAGCCGGCCCTGGAAGAACTCGCCTTTCCAGCCAGCTTCGTAGTTCTTGCCGACAACCGGCTCGAGGACTTTGCCATCCTTGTCCATCGAAGTCTGCGGCTTGAAGATGTCGGTGTAGCTGAAGTACACGGATTGTTCAGGCGTCAGGTCATAGATCAAACCTGCGTACGGCGTTACCTGGCCGGTTTCACGCATCTTGCTGACCGTATTGGTGTTGGCGATCAGGGATGTCAGGTCGGAGTCGTAGGTGTACTGCGAAACTCGGGCACCAAGCAGCAGGTGCAGATCATCGGTGACGTTGAAACGGTTGGCCACGTAGTAGCCGCTCTGGCGTGTCTTGATGTTGAAAATCAAGGATGGACGGTAGCCGTCGCGTGCCAGGTAGTTGTCCCAAGTGTAGAAGTTGAAGGTGGCGATCCCGCCCGTCTGGGAGCGGTGGTCATTCTCGTATTCAGAGTAGTTGTAGCCCAGCACCAGATCATGGCTGCGGCCGAACAGGTCGTAGGTGCCAGCGAGATTGACGTCCAGGCCTTTTTGCGTTTGGTCGGCAGAAATCTTGGCCCGCTCGGCGCTTGCCGAACCGGTTGCTTCGTTCAGGTAAGTGACACCCGACGTGCTCCGATACCATCCCAAGTCTGCGTCTCGGTCCACATCCATGTAGTTGGCCACTACCCGCAGCTTCCAGTCGTTCACCAACTGCTGCTCCAGGGTAGCGGTGTAGTTCATGGTCTCGAAATCATCGTACATCCACCGTGCGCCAGAACTGGTGGAGCGGGAGAAATCGGTTTGCTTGCCATTGGTGAACAGCAAAGGAACGCCAGGCGAGCCAGTTGAGCGGTATTTCTGGTAGTCGACGCCAAAACGTACCAGGGTCGTGTCGGTCACATCGGCCTCGACGACGCCATAAAAGATTTCGCGTTTCTGGTCGTACCAATCCATGAATGTGTGGTTGTCTTGCTTGGCCGCAACCATGCGCCCTCGCACATTGCCAGTTTCAGTCAACGGGCCAGAGACATCGGCTTCGCTGCGGTAATTGTCCCAGGAGCCTACGCTGCCCTTGATATAAGACTTGAACTCATGGGTTGGTTTTTTGCGAATCAGGTTGATGACCCCGCCGGGTTCGCCTGCCCCTGTCATGAGGCCTGTGGCGCCGCGGACGATCTCTACCCGGTCGTACAACGCCATGTCCAACAGTGTGCTGGGCATGTTGCGCGTCTGGTTCTCTTGGCTGGTATTGACGCCATCGAACTGGTAGGTGTCGATGGCGCTGCCACGTGAATAGACGTTGAAACGTTCCCCGCCGTCTTGGGAAATGGTGATACCTGGCGTCTGTTTCAGTACGTCGGTAATAGCGCCCAGATGCTGGTCATCCATGCGCTGACGGGTGACAACGGTGATCGATTGCGGTGTTTCACGAAGCGACAGGTTCATTTTTGTGGCCGTGCTTGTCACGCCCGTCGTGTAAGAGCCTGTGCCTTCGGTGGTTGCGTCTAGGCCGACGCTATTGACGTTAGTCGCCGAAAGCTCGACCTGGCCGTCCTTTGCGGCAGAGCCCGCCGTTACCGTCACCGTGTTGCCGTCGATCTGATAACGCAGCCCACTGCCGCCCAGCAGGATGCGCAGCGATGTCGCGAGGTCGTGACGGCCCTTAAGTGCCGAGGACTGCAAGCCACCGATGTCCTCCGGGCTATACAGCAACTGCGTATCTGTCTGCTTGGCCAACGCCTGCAACGCCGAGTTCATCGACTGTGCCGGAATATCCAGCGCCCATTCCTGCGCCTGCACCTGGGCAACCATCGCAGTGGACAACGCCAGACCGATGCCGGCGTGTGACAACGCGTGCCAGGGCCGAAGGGAATGACGGATCAGTAACGCTTTTGCAAGCGGGTTGAGCGGGCCGGGCAAGGACTTGGACATCTATTGCGGTCTCGTTGGCAGAAGGGTTTTTTTAATGTCAGCTATGTGACGCAGCACCTGTGAAAAACCGGAACGATTCTTATTGGCTGTTTTTTTCAGCGGTGCTGCGTTAACCGCGTCACAACTTCACAGTTCACGTGCTACGCGAAAACCGAGGAAGTCGCCGCGGGTTGTCTTGAGGCGGTCATTGCGGTTGGCCGAGCGGGAGAAAATTGGCGGCTCGCCCCAGTCGTTGCCACGCATGTGCGCGCGGATACATTTCGGGTCCTGAATCCAGGCGCTGCCGTCGGTGGGGGCGCCTTCATAGCTTTCGTGGTAGCAGTCGGCAACCCATTCGTAGACGTTGCCGTGCATGTCGTACATGCCAAAGGCATTGGCCGGGTAGCTGCCCACTGGGGCTGTGTAGGTGTAGCCATCGCGTGGGCCGTAGGTGTTGGCGTGCTTGCTGATTTCGTACTTGCCCGGCTCGTCGAAGGGGAAGGGGAACGGACCGGTGGAGCCGCCGCGGGCGGCGTATTCGCGCTCGGCCTCGCTGACCATGCGGTAGGGCTTGCCGGTGGTCTTGGCGAGCCACTGGGTGTAGGCCTGAACTTCGTCGTAGTCCACGCACACCGCCGGCTGGCGGGGCCCTTGCTTATAGGTCGGCTTGCTGGCCTCGCACCAGCGGCCGGGGCGGTCGTCGCCGCTCTTGATGACGGTGCCGGTGGCCTTGATGTAGGCGTCCAGCTCGGCGGCGGTCACCTGGTAGCGGCTCATGGCGAAGGGCTTGGCGAAGGTCACGGTGTGCAACGGGCCTTCGTCGGGCTGGCGGCCGACTTCGTCGTCGGGGGCGCCCATCACGTAGCTGCCGGCGGGTAGCACGACCATTTCCGGGCAGTTCTTGCAGTCCTTGAAAACATCACCGGGCTTGGCGGCGTGGGCGTAGGCGCTGACCAGCAGCAGGCAGGTGATCTGGGCTGGCCGGTAGAGCCAGGCTTTTGCGTTCATGGGTGATCCTCGGAACGGGTGAATGCGTGCTGCGTTTCGCATTCAGACGAGCCGGAGCGATGGAAAATTAACCAGTGGCCAATCGGATGTGGCCTGTGTAGAAGCAGCCTTATGCTGCGAAAGGGCCAGTGCTGCCTCATACATATGTGCAGGGAGTGATGGCCTCTTCGCGGCACAAGGCTGCCCCTGCACAGGAGTGTGTCGGCCTGGTAGTTGCCAGCCATGTGGCACCGGGCTATAGTCCAACCCACTGTTCTCTTCCCGAAGACCTGTTCATGCCAGCCAGCCCTTCCACCACATGCTTTGCCATCGCGCCAGTCGCGGGCATGGTCGTGCGTGGCAGCCAGCAGCCGGTCATGATCAGTCACTACCCACCACCTGTCAGTGGCGTTGTAGGCGGCGTAGCTCCGCCTCCTTGCGTGGTCGTGCTGGGCTGATCGGCTGCTTGCCGAACCCCTTCGCACACGCAACCTACTGAACACGGTCGGCTACTTCCCTCGCTGAAGCGCACGCCGTCCGTTTGGCTTTCCTGCCTACTATCAGGTGGCAATACATGTCTGTCTTTACCAAAGCATCCGTGGCCTCGGCGGCCACTACCAGCCTGTTCGTCCTGCTGTGGAGCAGCGGGGCGATCGTCTCCAAGCTGGGCCTGGCGCATGCCAGCCCGTTCGCCTTCCTGCTGTTGCGCTCGGCGCTGGCCTTGGCCGGCCTGCTGCTGATCGGCCCGCTGCTGGGGCTGCGCTGGCCGCGCAGCCGTGTAGCCATCCTGCGCGCCCTGGGTACCGGGTGTGTGCTGCTCGGCGCCTACCAGATCTTCTACTTGCTGGCGCTCAACACCCATGTCACCCCTGGCGTCATGGCCACGGTCATGGGGGTACAACCGATCCTCACCGTGGTGCTGATGGAGCGTCAGCGCTCGTGGAGCCGTCTGTTCGGCCTTGGGCTGGGGTTGGCTGGCTTGATCATGGTGGTCTACCAGGGCATCAACCTGGGCGGGGTCTCGCTGGCGGGAATGCTGTTTGCCCTGTTGGCGCTGGCCAGCATGACCTTGGGCTCGATCCTGCAGAAGCGCATCACCGATAACCCTATGGGCACGCTGCCGTTGCAGTCCCTGGCCGGCTTTGCCATGTGCGCGGTGTTCGCACCGTTGCAACCGCTGCATGTCGAGTGGACCGGCGGCTTTGTCGGCGCGCTGCTGTGGATGGGCCTGGTGGTTTCGTTGCTGGCGACCTTGCTGCTGTACCGGCTGATCGCCAAGGGCAACCTGGTCAATGTCACCAGCCTGTTCTACCTGGTGCCGGCGGTGACCGCAGTGATGGATTTGCTGATCTTCGGCAACCGCCTGGCACCGCTCAGCCTGCTGGGCATGGGGTTGATCGTGGTGGGTCTGCTGTTCGTGTTTCGCAAGCCCGCCGCACGCCTTGCCCAGGCGTAGGCCCTAGCGGAATTCTTCGGGGATGGTGTGGCGTAGCACGCCTTCCTCGAAGTCCAGCAGCCCAGCTTCGCGCTGGGTGAGCAGGTAGTAGAGCAGGGTGTCGAGCGAACGTTGCGGCGGGACCTCGACAGCCAGCATCTTCACGGCCTGCTCGGTTTCGCAGTTGCAGCCGAAGTCCTGCAAGGCCGCACTTACCTGGTCCAGGGTTTCCGGGGGCTTTACTAGCACCCGGAACACTGAGCTGCCGCTGCTGCTGCGCAGTGCATCGAACCAGGTTTCGCCGTTTTCTTCACGGGTGGTGATTACATCACCTGGTGCAATGCCGTAAACATGGAAGGGGATGTTGTCGACGGCATAACCACCTTCCACGGCCTTGGCCCACAGGCCCTCGACCGAGGCCGGCGGGTAGCCGTTCTCGTCCTGTTCCAGGCGGAACAGGACCTTTTTGTACATGCTGTTCATCGTGGGCCCCGCTTCAGTTGCGCGCCGGGCGCAGCACCAGCCACAGTGCCATGCCAATCAGCAAGCCGCCGTACAGGTGCCCCATGGACAGCGACTCGTCCAGTAGCCACGCCCCCCACAATACACCGAACACCGGGATCAGGAAGGTCACGGTGCTGGCCTTTACCGGTCCGATTTCTTCCAGCAGGCGGAAGTACAGGATGTAGGCGAACGCCGTGCACAGCAGGCCCAGGCCCAGCAGCGACAGCCATACCTGCCAGCCGCCCCAGCTGGCGGGTGGCTGGCTCAGCGCGCTCCAGGCGAACAGTGGGCTTAGCAGCAAGGTGGCGCCGAGCATGCTGCCCAGCGCTGACAGGCGGCTGTCCAGGCCGCTGACCCAGCGGCGGGCAAGGAAGCCGGCAAAGCCGTAGCAGGTGGTGGCCGCCAGGCAGGCGAGGGCGCCCTGCACCAGGGCCATGTCCAGCGCCACTGGCCCGGCGCCGCTGAGGATGCCGACGCCAAACAGGCCAAGGAAGATGCCGCACATCTTGGGCAGGGTCATGGGCTCGCGGAAGAACAGCATGCCGATCAGCACGCCCATCAGTGGTGTGGTGGCGTTGAAGATCGCCGAGTAGCCGGCCGGCAATACCTGAGCGGCAACGGAATAGAAGGTGGCCGGGATACCGGAGTTGATCATGCCCAGCACCAGGCAGGCACCCAGCTTGCCCTGGAAGTCCCAGCGCACGCGGGCGGCCGCGACGATGCCGATCAACCCCAGGCAGGCAATGGACACACGGAAGAATGCGGTCGGCACCGTGCCCAGCTCGGGGGCGATGATGCGCATGAACAAAAAGCTCGCCCCCCAGACGGCAGCAAGTGTCAGCAGGCGGGCTAGGGCGATGGGGCTCACGGCGGTCTCCGGGTACAGGGCAGGGCGCGAGTGTACGCCAGGGGGCGGGGGGATTCTTGTGCTTTCTTGCGGTGCAATCCATTGCGCTCTGCACGGCCCTTGCAGGAGCAGCCTTGTGCTGCGAAGAGGCCGGTACAGGCGAAAAATACCTGTGCTTGTACCGGCCTCTTCGCAGCACAAGGCTGCTCCTGCAAAGGCCATGCAGGCCTTCGAGGTGTGGCATTAACCCATGATCACAAGGGCGGCTAAGCTCAGTACTCAATCTTTGCACCGAGGCCCACCGCATGACCCAGCACTGGCCTGCCGGCGAGATCGCCCGGATGATCCTCGATGGCTTCGACGACTACCGCGAGCATTTCCGCCGCATCACCCTCGGCGCCCGCGAGCGCTTCGAGCAGGCGCGTTGGCAAGACAGCCAGCGGGCAGCCGCCGCTCGGATCAACCTTTACGAACAGAAGGTCGGCGAGGTCAACGGCTGGTTGCGTGATGCGTTCGATGACGAGGTGCTGCTGGAGGTCGAGCAGTGGCCTCTGGTGAAAAGTGCCTACATACGCTTGATCGACCCGCGCCTGGACGATGAATTGTCCGAGACCTGGTACAACTCGTTGTTCTGCAGCCTGTTCAGCCATGACCAGATCAGCGACGGCTGCATGTTCATCCACACCACCCGGCCGTCCATCCGCAGCCACCAGCGCGCCACACAAACCTGTACCTACCGCCCCGATGGCAATCTGCAGGGCCTGCTGCGGGCGATTCTTTCCGACTACGCATTCGCCTATGGCGACCTTGAAAGCGACGTGTCGCGCCTTGAAGAGCAACTGCGCGAGTGCCTGCCGGATTGGGTTTGCAAAGACCCGACGCTGGCGGTGGAGCTGTTTTCGCCGGTGCTGTACCGCAACAAGGGTGCCTACCTGGTCGGCCGGCTGTACAACAGCGACGAGCAGTGGCCGCTGGTGATACCGCTGCTGCACCGCGAAGGGCATGGTATCGAGGCCGATGGCCTGATCACGGACGAGGCCGAGGTGTCGATCATCTTTTCCTTCACCCGCTCCTATTTCATGGTCGATGTGCCGGTGCCGGCAGAGTTCGTCAACTTCCTCAAGCGCATCTTGCCGGGCAAGCACATTGCCGAGCTGTACACCTCCATCGGCTTCTACAAGCACGGCAAGTCGGAGTTCTACCGGGCGCTGATCAACCACCTGGCCGGCAGCGAAGACCGCTTCGTCATGGCGCCTGGGGTGCGCGGCATGGTCATGAGTGTGTTCACCCTGCCGGGCTTCAACACCGTGTTCAAGATCATCAAGGACCGCTTCTCGCCCTCAAAAACCGTTGACCGCGCCACCGTGATCGATAAATACCGGCTGGTAAAAAGCGTTGACCGCGTGGGGCGGCTGGCCGATACCCAGGAGTTTGCCGATTTTCGCTTCCCACAGGGCAAGTTCGCGCCGGAGTGCCTGGCCGAGCTGCTGGAGGTGGCGCCGTCGACGGTAATACTGGAGGGTGACACGGTACTGATACGCCACTGCTGGACAGAGCGGCGCATGACGCCCTTGAACCTGTACCTGGAGCATGCCAGCGAAGGCCAGGTGCTGGAGGCGCTGGAGGATTACGGCCTGGCCATCAAGCAGTTGGCGGCGGCAAACATTTTCCCCGGTGACATGTTGCTGAAGAATTTTGGTGTTACCCGCCATGGGCGGGTGGTGTTTTACGACTATGACGAGATCAGCTTCCTGACCGAGGTAAACTTCCGCCATATCCCGCCACCGCGTTACCCGGAGGACGAGATGTCGGGCGAACCGTGGTACTCGATCGGGCCCCACGACGTATTCCCCGAAGAGTTTCCGCCGTTCCTGTTTGCCGATATTGGCCAGCGACGGTTGTTCAGCCGCTTGCATGGGGAGTTGTATGACGCGGATTACTGGAAGGGGCTGCAGGCGGCAATTCGCGAGGGGAAAGTGATTGATGTGTTTCCGTACCGGCGCAAGGCCCGGTAAATGCTTGGCCTGTCTTGGCCCTATCGCCGGCAAGCCAGCTCCCACAGGCTTCCCACAGGGCTGAGCTTTCTCCGGGACCTGTGGGAGCTGGCTTGCCGGCGATAGGGCCAAGACAGGCAACCAGTGACTTCAACCCTTCAAACACTTCAATTCACTGAAATCAGTCCGCACCTTGCCCAGCTTTTCTTGCAAGAACCGCCGCTGTCGCGGGGTACTCTGCTGCACCAGGTCCACCAGCAAACTGCGCGCCTGTTGTTCGGTATTTTGAAACGCTGAGCGGTATTCAGGCGTCCATAAACTCTCCTTGCGTTGCAGCAGTGTCGCCAGGCGTGGCTCGAAGCTGGCGTCGTTGCGCTGGTTCATCGCCAGCAACAATTGCTGCTGCCAGTGGGCGCGGTTGGCGATCCATTCGCGGTTCTGGTCGCCCAGCGCTGCGGACCAGGCCTGCACCCGCTGCTTCTGCGCTGCGGTCAACTCGCCAAACCACGGGGTCAGGCGTTTCTCCATGCGCTCGCTACGCCGGGCGATCTGCTTGGGCAGCGGGGTATCCACGTACTTTTTCTGCCGTTCGCTGATGTCCTCGCGGAACGCCTCGCGCATTTCCGCCACCTGGCTGTCGCTCATGCCGCGCAACAGTTCCGTGGCCGACGGGGTGATCTCCTCTGCCACCCGGCCAATCGCCTCACGGGCCTCGCGGGTACGTTGCTCCAGCGCCTGGTCGGTCACCTGGCCATCGGCGACCATGCCGCGTACCCGGTCCAGCCAGTCGATGTAGCCGGGCAGCTGGGTCTTGCAATGCCAGGCCAGGTGTTCGCGCAAGCGGTCGTCGAGCAAGGCCTTCTGCTCGCTGTTCATGTCCAGGTAATCGCCCAGCGACCATGGCACCAGGCGGTCCAGGTTGCGGTAGGCCAGGTCGATGCGGCTGCAGGCGGCCAGGGCCAGGGCGAAGCCGAGGGTGATAAGCAGGGCTTTGGACAGGCGTGCAGGCATTTGCTGTTCCTTGCAGTGGCGGCCAATCGGTAGAGGTAAGGGTAGCCGCAGGGTTCCATTGCATCGCAGCAATGGCGATTCCCTTCCATCGGCAATCTCACTATTATTGCGACTAATTCTTATCCGCATCGTTACAAGGATGATTGCGTGTACAAGGTCCCGCCTGCACCGCACGATGACATGCACTGCCTGTACCGCGACCACAGCGGCTGGCTGCAAGGCTGGCTGCGCCGGCGCCTGGGCGACCGGGAGCGGGCGGCGGACCTGACCCAGGACACCTTCGTGCGCCTGATCGCCAGCACAGTGGCCCACCCGTTGCGTGAGCCACGCAATTTTCTGGCGACGGTGGCCAAGCGGGTGATGGTCGACCATTTGCGCAGGCGCTCGCTGGAGCAGGCCTACCTGGAGGCGTTGGCACTGGAGCCGGAGTTGCTGGAGGTGTCTGCCGAGCAACGGGTGATCCTGCTGGAAACCTTGTTGCAGCTCGATGCCATGCTGGACGGCCTGAACCACAAGGTGCGCCAGGCGCTGTTTCTGTCGCACCTCGAAGGCTTGAGCTATGCCGAAATCGGCGAGCGCCTGGGGGTGTCTGTAAGTTCGGTGACCAAATACATCGCCAAGGCCACCGAACGGTGCCTGCTGTTCGCGCTGGATGCCGAGCTGTGAGCCCGGCGCAGCAACGCCAGGCGCTGCGCGATGCGGCGCAGTGGCATGCCCGCTTGAGTGCCGGGCCGGACTACCCGGCGCTGTATCAGCGTTGGCAGGCGTGGCACCAGGGCGACCCTGTTCATCAGTGGGCCTGGCAGCGGCTGGAGGCCTTTCACGCCGAGCTGTGCAGCGTGCCGGCGACCGTGGCGCAGCGCACGTTGTTGGTGGAACAACCACTGGCAGGCAGGCGTACCGTGCTCAAGGGCCTGGTGCTGGGCCTTGGCGTGTCGGGCCTGGCCTGGACTGGCTACCGGCAGACGCCGCTGTGGCTGGCCGATGTGCGCACGGCCACGGGCGAGCGGCGTCAGCTGCGGCTGGAAGATGGCACCCAGCTCACCCTGAACACGGCCAGTGCCGTGGACATCCGCTACGACCACCAGCAGCGCCTGATCATCCTGCGTGCTGGGGAAATCATGGTGACCACAGGCAAGGATGCACGACCACTCAGCGTGCGCAGCCAGCAGGGCGAGATGCGCGCGTTGGGTACGCGTTTTGTCGTGCGCCAGCTGGACGGGCAGACAGAACTGGATGTGCTTGAGCATGCCGTTGCCGTGCGCAACCGGGCAGAGCCTGAACCGTTGCGGGTGGAGGCGGGCATGAGCCTGCGCTTTGGCTCAGGGCAGCTGCCCGCGCCACAGTTGCTAGACCCGAACCGGGACGAATGGATCAATGGGCGGTTGGTGATCGACAACTGGCCGCTGGGTCGGGTGCTGGATGAGTTGCAGCGCTATCGCCCGGGCTTCATCGAGTGTTCGAAGGAGGTTTCGCACCTGCGCCTGTCCGGGGCCTTCCCGCTGGACGATACGGCACGCGCACTGGACGCCATCGCCCAGGCGCTGCCAGTGCGGATCGAAACCCGCACGCGGTTCTGGGTGCGGGTACGGCCTTTAGCCTGAACCTGGGATTGGGGCTGCTGCGCAGCCCTTCGCGGGCGCGCCCGCTCCCACAGGGGGCAAGGCTGTTGCAGTAAATGTGGGAGCGGGCATGCCCGCGAAGGGTCTCAAAGCGACCCCATAGTGCAGGAAACAGTTTTTTAAAATATTTCTCGTTTGCATTGTCGGTTTTCCGGTTTCACACGACCCCTCCTGCAAACCGCCACCACTGGCCTTTGAAGGAGCCCCCCATGCACCCCCGTGTTACCCGCCACAGCTACCCCAGAAAACCCCTCGTTGTCGCCATGTTCAGCGCCGCCTTGCTGCTGCAGGCCGGGGTAGTTCATCCACTGACCAGCGCCGGGCAAGCCAGTGCCGCCGAAGCCGCTCGCAGCTATGCCATCGCCGCAGGGCCACTGGGTGCGGTGCTCAGCCGCTTTGCCAGCGATGCCGGGGTGGTGTTGTCGTTTGAAGCCGAACTGACCCAGGGCAAGCGCAGCCCGGGTTTGCAGGGGACATACAGCGTCGAGCAAGGTTTTGCCCGGTTGCTGGCCGGCACTGACCTGCAGGTGATGGCCGCGAGCAATGGCAATTACGTGCTGGTGCCACGCTCGACGGATGGAGCGCTCGAACTGGGCGCGACAAGCATCAATGCCATGGGGCTGGGGGCTATAACTGAGGGGACCGGGTCCTATACGACCGGATCGACCAGCACGGCGACCAAGATGAACCTGTCGATCCGCGAGACGCCACAAACGATTACCGTCATCACGCGCCAGCGCATGGACGACCAGCACTTGGCGAGCATGACCGATGTGCTCAATCAAACTCCGGGCATCACCATGTCCCAGGATGGCGGCGAGCGCTTTAACATCTATTCGCGTGGCAGTGCGATCAACACTTACCAGTTCGATGGTGTTACCACGTTTCAGGACAACCAGACTCGCAACATGCCCAGCACCTTGCTGGATGTGGCCCTGTATGACCGAGTGGAAATTGTCCGCGGTGCAACGGGCCTGATGAGCGGTGCCGGTGACCCCAGTGCGGTGGTGAACCTGATCCGCAAGCGCCCGACGCGAGAGTTCAAGTCCTATATCCAGGGCGGCGCCGGCTCCTGGGACTACTATCGCGCCGAAGCCGATGTTTCCGGCTCCCTGACCGAAGAGGGCCACGTGCGTGGACGTTTTGTCGCCGCGCAGCAGAACAACCATACCTTCATGGATTGGTACACCCAGGACCGCAGCATTCTGTATGGCGCCCTGGAAGCTGACCTGACCGATACAACCCTGATTCGATTCGGCATTGACCGGCAAACATACAAAGTCAACGGAGCGTCGGGTGTTCCGCTAATTTTCACCAACGGCCAGCCCACCCACTTTTCCCGTTCGAACAGCTCTGACGCTCGCTGGGGTTACGATGACTACGAAACCACCAACTACACCATGACGCTCGAGCAGCAACTGGCCAACGACTGGCAGCTGAAAGTATCGACCCTTTACATGGACGTTGATCGCAACACGTTCTCTTCGTACGTTTCGACCAGAACCAACACCTCGTACCTGCAACCTGATGGCTCGACGACCATCAGCGCTGGTGTGGCTTCAGCAGATCAATACCAGAAAGGTGCAGACATTTCCCTGCAAGGGCCTTTCCAGCTGTTTGGACAGGCCCACGAGATCATCGTTGGTTACAACTACCTGGAATATGAAAACAAACACCGCGAATACGCCGGGCCTGATCAGGACATCAACTACTTCACCTGGGAAAACGTGACACCCAAGCCAGGCAAAGACGAGCTTTCGCCAAGCATCAAATACGATATCTTCAACCGTCAAAGCGGTTACTACGTTGCGGGGCGGTTCAATTTCACCGATGACCTGCACCTGATTCTGGGCGCGCGGGCGTCCAACTATCGCTTCGACTATAGCCTTGGCATCATCGATAGCCCCAACGCGCCGAGCACCTACAACATGAAAGAACATGGTGTGGTGACGCCGTATGCAGGCCTGGTCTACGACCTGACAGATGAGCAATCGGTGTACGTCAGCTATACCGACATCTTCAAGCCACAGAGCAATATCGACGCTAGCGGCAAGCCACTTGACCCGGAGGTCGGCAAGAACTACGAAATGGGCTGGAAAGGCGAATTCCTGAATGGCCGCCTGAACGCCAACGTTGCCGTCTACCTGGTCCAAAGGGACAACTTCGCCGAGGAGACCACCGAACCTGCGCCGAATGGCGGCAATGCGTACAAGGCGGTTGATGGTGCGGAAACCAAAGGCGTGGACCTGGAGCTCTCGGGTGAAGTGCTGCCCGGTTGGAATGTATTCGCCGGTTACAGTCACTCCCGCACCGAGGATGCTGCTGGCAACAGGCTGACCACTCAGTTGCCAATGGACACGTTCCGCTTTTGGAACACCTATCGCCTGCCAGGTGACTGGGAGAGGCTGACCGTGGGAGGTGGCGTGAACTGGAATTCCAAGTCCACGCTGCAATATGCGCGCTACAACAGTCATGTCACCCAGGATGACTACTTCGTCACCAGCTTGATGGCACGCTACAAGATCAACGATAACCTTGCCGCCACGTTGAACGTAAACAACCTCTTCGACAAGAAGTACTACGCCGGCATGGCTGGCAGCTATGGTCACTACGGTGCCCCACGTAACGCCACGGTGACGCTGCGTTACGACTTCTGATCCTCAGGATCAGGGGGCAACCGTCCGGAAGCTTTGACACCACCCCGTGTCTGTCTGGAAAATAGCCCCCTTGTCTTGAGGATCATCGGAAATGGCTCTGCTTGGGCGTTACAACAGTTTGCAAATCGTGAAGCACGTGGACTTCGGCCTGTACCTGGACGGCGGCGCCGATGGCGAGATCCTGCTGCCGGGGCGCTACATCCCGAAAAACGCCGAAACCGAGGTGGATGACTGGCTGAACGTATTCATCTACCTGGACAGCGAAGATCAGCTGATCGCCACCACCGAAAAGCCCAAGGTGCAGGTGGGGGAGTTCGCCAGCCTCAAGGTCAAGGACATCAACGGTGCCGGCATCTTCCTGGACTGGGGCCTGCCCAAGGACCTGCTGATGCCGTACTCGGAAGAGGCACGGCAGCTGAAGATCGGCGATTACTGCGTGGTGCACGTCTACCTCGACAAGCGCACCCGCCGCATCACCGCCACGTCACGCCTGGACCGTTACCTCGACGTCACCCCGGCCGACTACAAAGTCGGGCAACCGGTCGAGTTGCTGGTGGCCGGCGAAACGCCGATGGGCTTCAAGGCCATCATCAACAACCGTCACTGGGGCCTGATCCACAAGAACGAGGTGTTCAAGTTCCTGCGTTCGGGCATGCACGAGAAAGGCTTCATCAAGGAAGTGCGCCACGACGGCAAGATCGCCCTGAGCCTGCAACCGGTAGGTGCGGCCCTGGCCGACAGCCTGCAAGAGCAGATCATGGCGCGCCTGGAGGCTGAAGGCGGGGTGTTGGGCGTGTGCGACAAGAGCGACCCGGCCCTGATCAGCAAGCTGTTCAACGTCAGCAAGGGCAACTTCAAGAAGGCCATCGGCGCGTTGTTCAAGCAGGGCCTGATCGTCATCCATGACGATCGCATCGAAAAGGCCTGACGGCCTTACGGCTGTACGAAGTTGCGGAAGTCCAGCTGCTCGCCACCCGGACGGGTGTCGCGCAGCAGCGAGTCGCGGTCGGCGCTGAGGGCCAGGCTGATGGTGGAGCGGCGCTTGCCGGGCTTGCGCACTTCCATCTGCTCCAGGTGAGCCTTGAGGAAGTTGGTGGGCACTTTCAGGTGCTGCAGCTCATCGCTCTCTGGCGTGTGCAGCAGCAGGTTGACCCAGTCGGCCTGGCCCTTGCCCAGCAGCTTCACGGGCACTTCGAACCACCACAGGTTGCGTTTGTTGTCCAGGATGGCGAACAGGGTGTTGCTGCTGTTCAGCACCGGCTTGGCCAATGCTTCGTTGCGCCGGGCGATGGCGGCGGGTTTGTCGAGTTTCATGCAGGTTCCTGCGGGTTGACGCTATGAAGGCCTGCATTGTGAGGGGTGGCAACGGGCGGGGCAAGGTTTGTAACTTGCGGTGCCTGTGCCGGCCTCTTCGCGGACTCGCCCGCTCCCACAGGTTTACCACGGGTTTGTAAACCGTGCGGTCCCTGTGGGAGCGGGCAAGCCCGCGAAGAGGCGGGAAGCCTTACCGCCGAACCGGCAGGCTCAACTCGGAGGTTGCCCCATCGGCAGTGGTTACGGTCGCGGTAAAGCTGCGCAACCCACCGATGTTCTCCAGCACTTGTGCAAACCGCGCTTGCCCCTGTCTGTCACTGTTCACCAGCACCTCCCCGAGGTACTGCTCCGCCTCGGTGCCATTCGCCTCGGCATTGCCAAAGAACTCCACCCGCAGCAGGCTCGATTCCGGCCCCTGTACTTCACCGCGCAACACATTGCCTTCCAGCGCAATCAGCCTTGGCGCCTGCTGGTTATGGTTGGGCAGCGGCTGGCAAGGCTTGGGCTCGCCGTTGGCATCGCAGATGATCGCCTGGTCTTTCTTCGGCAAGTCGGCGCCCACCCCGCGCGAACCTACATACAGCGCATGCGCCTGCGCAGGCACGCCAAACACGATGGCGCCGGTGCGTTGGCCCGGCACGCACGAACCGCCCGCTTCACAGCGGCGGATATCCTGGCTGTTACCCCAGATGCGGTTGCCGCTCAGGCGCGTGGCGGTAGCATCCGGTTCCGGGCGCAGTGCAACGCCGATGCGGTTGCCGTGGATCAGGTTGCCGTCGAGGATGTTGCCCTCGCCGGTGACGCTGACGCCGATCGAGTTGCCGCTGAAGGTGTTGGCCGCCAGGTAGTTGCGCTTGCCCCAGTTGATCTGCAGGCCGTCGGAGTAGTTCTCGAAGCGGTTGCGCACCACGCTGTTGTCGTTGCCCAGCAGAATCTCGATACCCTGCGAGGGTTCGGGGTTGGCCGCCGTGGAGCGGAACAGATTGTCGGCCACCAGGTTGAATGCCGCTCCGCGGGTCAGCTCCAGGCCGTCGCCATTGTCGATCAGTTGGTTGCGCAGCACCTTGTTGTTGTTCGTGGTGGTGGCGGTGGGGTTACCCGCGCCGTCGTCACCGGTCAGCATGATGCCCGCGCCACCTTTGTTGGCGACGATGCGGTTGTCTTCGATCACGTTGCCGCTGGCGCGGTTGACCAGGATGCCGATGCAGAAGTTGCGCACTTCCAGGCCGCTCAGGTGCACGCCCTGGGTGTCGCGCAGCACCAGCCCGGGGTTGGTGGTGGTGCGCACGTTAGTGCCGAACTGGCCGGGCAGGGCGCCGGGGCAGGTACGTACGCCCTGGTCCTTGATGTAGGCCGAACCGTCGATGGCGATGTATTGGCCATCGCGGGCCCAAGGCAGGCCGGTGATGCGCACCGGGCCCTTGATTTCCGGCAGCGCACGGCTGGGGCGGATCACGTAGGGCGGCTGGCCGACGGCGGCAATGTCGATGCTGTAGTGGCCGGGGTTCTGGTTACTGGTTTCGATGGCCCAGCGCAGCGAGCCGAGCTGGTCGTCGTCAGCGTAGCGCTCGACACGCAGGGTTTCGGGGTTGGCCGGTGCGGCGGCCAGGGCGGGCAGGGGGAGCAGTGGCAGCAAGGCCACCAGCGCAGGCATCAGACGCATGGGTGCGGGTATCCGGAAAACATTGTTTTTATCGAGTGTCAGCCTGCTCTGGGCGGACGTTTGCGGGCATTTTAGGGCAGCGATGCCAGCTGCGTAGGTGCGCCGGGGGGATTTGGTGCGGTATTCGCCCGCAGTTTTACCGCTCGGCTTGTGACTGGAAAATCCGTTGAAACTCCCGGCGAGGGTAGTGGGTCCACCTTCTGTCGACACGGTTCACGTGTCTCCATTTGCAGGAGTTTTGCCATGAGCGGTACTAAAGACAAAGCGAAAGGTCTGGCCAACGAAGCAATCGGCAACGTGAAACAGGGTGTTGGCAAGGTGACCGACAACGACAAGCTGCGCGCAGAAGGCAAGGCGCAGGAGTTGAAAGGCGAGGCGCAGCAGGTCAAGGGCGATGTAAAGGATGCAGTGAAGAAGCCTTGATTTGAGGCAACCTGAACCGGCCTCTTCGCGGGCACGCCCGCTCCCACAAGTACCTGGCTGTGGGAGCGGGCGTGCTCGCGAAGAGGCTGATACAGGCTTACACAATTTTGATGCATTGGCCGGGAGCAGCACAGCAGCGGTATGGTCTATTAGACTTGTCTGTTGAATCGATCGAGCGGCGAAAGGAGACGCTATGATTTTTTCCGCCCTGCAGGGCCTGCCCTTGCACCGCGTGCTGGTTCGTACCGTCAAGGAATTTCTTGATGACGAGATGTCCACCTACGCCTCCGCGCTGGCTTACCAGGCGCTGTTCTCGCTGTTCCCTTTCTTGCTGTTCCTCATTGCCCTGATTGGTTTCCTGCATTTGCCGGACTTCTTTTCGTGGCTGCGTCTGCAATCGGAACTGGTGCTGCCACCTCAGGCACTGGAACAGGTCAACCCGGTGATCGACCAGTTGCAGCAGTCCAAGGGCGGGCTGTTGTCGGTGGGTATCGTGATTGCCTTGTGGACCGCGTCGGCTGGCGTGCGCCTGATGATGAGCGCGATGAACGCTGCTTACGATGTGCCCGAAGGCCGCCCGGTGTGGAAGCGTATCCCGCTTTCCATTTTCTACACCATCGGCCTCGCTGGCATGCTGTTGGCGGCCGCAGCGCTGATGGTGCTGGGCCCGCAGGTGATGGAATGGATCGCCGCCCAGATCGGCATGCAGGAGTTCATTGTCACGCTTTGGACCATTCTGCGCTGGCCGGTGATCATCATATTGCTGATGGTGGCGGTGGCCCTGATCTACTACGTGATGCCTGACGTAAAACAGAAGTTTCGCTTCATCACCCCCGGCTCGGTGCTGGCGGTGGTGGTGTGGATCGTGGCGTCACTGGGCTTTGCCTACTACGTGAAAACCTTCGCCGACTACAACGCCATGTACGGCAGCATTGGTGCAATCATCGTGCTGTTGCTGTATTTCTATATTTCCGCCGCCGTGTTGCTGCTGGGCGCGGAGATGAATGCGGTGATCGAGCACATGTCGAGCGAGGGCAAGAACCCTGGCGAGAAGGATTTCGAAGGGCACAAGGCCCCGGAAACCATCACCGTGCTGGGCCATGAACACCCGCAACCGAGCCAGCACCAACCTTCCGAGCCGAACCCCAGATGATCCGTGACATTTTAAAGATGGGCGACGAACGCCTGCTGCGCATCGCCCCGCCAGTGCCCGAGCACATGCTTGGTACTGCCGAACTGCAGCAATTGATCGACGACATGTTCGAAACCATGCGCCATGTGGGCGGCGTAGGCCTGGCCGCGCCACAGATTGGTATCGACCTGCAGTTGGTGATTTTCGGCTTCGAGCGCAGCGAGCGCTACCCGGATGCCGAAGCGGTGCCGCAGACCATTTTGATCAACCCGGTCATCACGCCGATGTCCACTGAAGTGGAGGACGGCTGGGAAGGTTGCCTGTCGGTACCGGGCCTGCGTGGTGTGGTGCCACGCTTCAAGCATATCTGCTACGAAGGGGTCGACCCCCAGGGCAGCCCGATCAACCGCTTTGCCGACGGCTTTCATGCGCGGGTCGTGCAGCATGAGTGCGACCACCTGATCGGCCGGCTGTACCCGTCGCGTATTCAGGACTTTGCCAAGTTCGGCTACACCGAGGTGCTGTTCCCCGGGCTTGAGCTCAGCGACGACTGACCCCGCTGTAGCGCTATCAGGCGTTTGCTACGCTGGTAGCGCTGTAGGCGACCGGCCAGGGTTTCGGGCAGTTGCACGGCCATGTGGAAACCCAGGCGCGCATAAAACGGCACCAGGTCCGGGTGGCAGAACAGCCAGGTTGGTCCCTTTTCCTGTTCTAGCGCCGCCTCGATCAATTGCCCGGCCACACCTTGGCCACGCTGCTGCGGGTCTACGAACAGTCCCGTCAACCAAAAGCCTTCACCCACCCCACTCAGGCTCAAGCCTGCAACGATGCCCGGGGCCCTTGCCACCCACAGTTCAGCGTCGCCCGCAGCACGCATGCGCGAGCCGTGTTGGCGGTAAAAGTGGTCCAGCAGCCGGCGTTCTGTGGCCGAGAGTTTCGAGCAGTGAATATTTTTTAATGAGATGGCGGGTCCTGCCCTGAAAGCTCGCCAAGGGCTCTGGCGTGAGATTTTGCGGCCAATTTGACGCAGATTGTTGCAAATACGGCAAGGGTGAATATCCGACTTCAGGGTTCAACTATTGCGAACCGGGAGTAAAATTTTACTCATCCCCCCTGGCAGTACGAAGCGGGATCGGTACTTCGTGCCATCTTCACCGTAGATGGCAACTTCTCCGCGCCATTGACGGCATTAGAAGTCAATCGATCAGCTTGAATGCTCAAAAGGCAAACCCACATGAAACCATTACTGATTCTTGCATTGGTCGGTCTGTCCTCGTTCGCCCTTGCCGACGAGGCCCAACCTGTCTCCAGCCAGCCTGTGGCCCAGCAGTACGACTACACCATGAACCTGGACATCAAACGGGTGATCAACCTCTCGACCATCCCCAATGTCTGCGAAGTGGTGCCTGCGACCATGACCTACGAAGACCACCAGGGCCAGGTGCACACCATCCAGTACCGGGCCATGGGTGAGGGTTGTCAGCAGGGTTGATCGGGCCTTGTCAAAGATTGATGGCCCTCTTGCTTCCCCAAGCTAGAGGGCCATCAGCGGTCTTACAACTCGGCAATGTAAAATCCTGAATGAATATCGAGGAAAAAGTGCTATCTTAATTTGATAGCATTTTTCGATGAACACTCGATACCGCAAAATTCTCGACGCAATTTTCCGAACGCCGACCACGGCGTCGTTGGCTTTTTCCGAAATTGAGGCATTGATACTCCATCTCGGTGGCCAGGTGCAGGAGCGGCAAGGCTCAAGGGTCAAGCTGCTGCTTGGTGAGCACTGCTGGAGGTGTCACCGGCCTCATCCAGGTAAAGAAGCCAAGCGGTATCAGATTGAAGAAGCTCGCGAATTTCTATTACGGGCAGGGGGCAGGACATGAGTTGCATGCGCTACAAAGGCTACGCCGCTCGTATCGAGTACGACGAGCGTGATGACATTTTCGTCGGCCGTGTGCTCGGTATGCGAGACATCATCAGTTTTCACGCAAGGTCGGTGCCCGAATTGCATGAAGCGTTCCGAGATGCACTGGAGGATTACCTGGCCGATTGTGCAGAGCAGGGCATTACTCCGGAGAAGCCTGCTTCGGGTAAGGTCATGCTGAGAATTCGGCCTGAGGTTCATGCTGCGGCGAGTGTCGCTGCCCGTGCTGCCGGTAAAAGCCTGAATCAGTGGGCTGATGAGGTATTTGAACAAGCCGCGATGGCCTGAGCCACGCTGCTCTAACGCAGCGCATAGGTAATATCCTGCCGTCACTGAACAGAATTGTTACCAAGGCCTGTCGATTCCTCCGCTCTCCGTTCGACCATAGGTGAAGGCACGCCGCACTGCGTGTCAAAACCCTACGTACTGTCGGAGACACCCCGATGAGCACCGCAGCCGAAACCGAGATCCGCCAACTGATCGAACGCTGGATGCAGGCCGTGCGCGATCGTGACATCCCCAATATCACCGCCCCCTATGCCGATGACATCGTTGCCTTCGATGCCATCCAGGCCCTGCAATTCAAAGGCAAAGCCGCCTACACGGCGCACTGGGAAATGTGCATGGGCATGTGCACCGGCCCCATGGTCTTCGAACTGGCCGAACTCACCGTACATGCCGCGGGCGACCTGGCCCTGGCCCACTGGCTGAACCGCTGCGGCCCGGGCGACGACGAAAGCCAGTGCGGCTTCATGCGCGCCACCGTGGGCTATCGTCGGAAAGGTGACCAGTGGCAGGTCATCCACGAACACTGGTCGGCGCCTTTCGACATGGAAACGCAAAAAGCCCTGTTCGATCTCAAGCCCTGAGCCGTTATCGCCAAACGCACTTTGCCGATGCCCTGGAGGCGACCATGAAATACCTGTGCCTGGTCTATTGTGACGAGGGGCTGTTGCACAGCCTGCCCGACAGCCCGGAAGACGCCGAATGCATGGCCTACGCCGAAGCCGTGCATGGCTCGGGGCGAATGCTGGCGGCCGAGGCGCTCAAGCCTGTGCAAACCGCCACCACGGTGCGGGTGCGTAACGGGCACATGAGCCTGACCGACGGCCCGTTTGCCGAAACCAAGGAGCAACTCGCGGGCTTCTATCTGGTGGAAGCCCGCGACCTGAACGAAGCGCTGAACATCGCCAAGGGCATCCCGGCCGCACGGGTCGGCAGTGTCGAGGTGCGACCGGTGCGCGAACTGCAACCCTGACAGCTACGGAGAACCATCAGCATGAGCCTTGCACACCCCGCGCAAGCACGCCACGAGTTGTCCATCAGCCGGCTGATCGACGCACCACCGGCCAAAGTGTTTCGCGCCTGGACCGAACCCCAGTGGCTGATGCAGTGGTGGGGGCCGCACGGCATGACCACCCCGGAGTGCGAGATGCAGTTGTGGGTTGGGGGGGGATTCCGCACCCTGATGCGGGCGCCGGATGGTAGTGAATACCCGACCCAGGGCGTTTTCTTGGAAATTGCCGCGCCGCGCCGGCTGGTGTTCACCGATGCCTTTGGCCCCGGTTGGGTGCCGTCGGACAAGGCCTTCATGACCGCCGTCATCAGCTTTGACGAGGAGCAGGGCAAAACCCGCTATACCGCCCGCGCCTGGCACTGGAATGCCGCTGACTGCCGGGCCCATGAGGAAATGGGCTTCTACCAGGGCTGGGGAGAAAGCCTGGACCGCCTGGTGGAGGTGGTGACCCAGCGGATGCCCGACTGATGACGGCACTGGCGCAGGTGCGTGCCGAAGTCGAGGCCGTGTACCGGCGGGATTCGCGACGCATCCTGGCGACGTTGATCCGCCTGCTGGGTGATTTCGACCTGGCAGAGGAGGCCATGCATGATGCCTTCTTCATCGCCGTCGAGCGCTGGCAGCGCGATGGTATCCCCGATAGCCCACGGGCCTGGCTGGTTTCCACCGGGCGTTTCAAGGCCATCGATGCGCTGCGCCGACGGGCCCGTTTCGACCGCTCTCAGGCAGACCTGAGCATGCTGCTCGACGGCCAGGCACACGACCCCAGTGAAGAAGAGTTGTTGGCGGATGACCGATTGCGGCTGATCTTCACCTGCTGCCACCCGGCGCTGTCAGCCGATGCCCAGGTGCCGCTGACCCTGCGCGAAGTCTGCGACCTGACCACCGAGCAGATTGCCCGCGCCTTCCTGCAAAGCCCGGCCACCATCGCCCAGCGCATCGTCCGCGCCAAAGCCAAGATCCGCGACGCTGGCATCCCGTATCAGGTGCCGGAGCTGAACGAGCTGCCCGAGCGCCTGGAGAGCGTGTTGCGGGTGATCTACCTGGTATTCAACGAAGGCTATTCGGCGTCCTCGGGCGAGTCACTGCTGCAGCAGGAACTGAGCGATGAAGCCATTCGCCTGGCGCGGCTGCTGGTGCAATTGTTGCCTGATGCGGAGGCGATCGGCCTGCTGGCCTTGATGCTGCTGCAGGCGTCCCGGCAGCAGGCGCGAACCGATGCCCACGGCAACCTGGTGGTGCTGGAACAGCAGGACCGCAGCCTGTGGGACCGGCAACGCATTGACGAGGGCTGCGAGCTGGTGCGCCAGGCCCTGCAAAGCCGGGCATTCGGGGCCTATACGGTGCAGGCGGCGATTGCCGCGGTACACGCTGAAGCGGCAACGGCAGAAGAGACGGACTGGGTGGAAATCGTCGGGCTGTATGACGTGTTGCAGCGGCATTGGCCTTCAGCGGTGGTGGAGCTGAACCGGGCGGTGGCGCTGGCGAAGCGGGATGGGCCGGCGGCTGGCTTGCGGGAGGTCGAAGGGATTCTGGCGCGCGGTGAGCTGCTGGACTATCACCTGGCGCATGCGGCGCGGGCCGAGCTGCATTATCAGCTGGGGCAGGTGGAGGAGGCGCGTGCGGCGTGGCGGCAGGCGCTGGCGCTGACCCGGCAGGCGCCGGAGCGGCGGCATATCGAACAGCGGTTACAGGCGCTTGAATGAGGGTGGCGGTACCGGCCCTATCGCCGGCAAGTCAGCTCCCACAGGATCACCACAATGTTCAGGCCTGTGGTGATCCTGTGGGAGCTGGCTTGCCGGCGACAGGGCCGGAACTGGCTAATTCGGTTTTCAGCTAGCCACGAAATTCGGCGGCGACACCAGCTCGACTGTCTGCTGCTTGCGCGGCGCCAGGATCTCGGCCTCACCCTGCACCACCAGCTCATCGTTCTGGTTGTACACATTGGTGGCGATGCGCACCTTGAACTTGGGCAGCTTCTCGAGAATCTCCAGGCGCACGGTCAGGGTGTCGCCAATTTTCACCGGCTTCTGGAAGCTCATCTGCTGGCCCAGGTAGATGGTGCCAGGGCCAGGCAGGGTGCAGGCCACTGCAGCACTGATCAGCGCGCCGCTGAACATGCCATGGGCAATACGCTCGCGGAACATGCTCTTGGCGGCAAACTCGGCATCCAGGTGAACCGGGTTGTGGTCACCGGACATCGCAGCAAACAGCTGGATGTCGCGTTCTTCAACGGACTTCTTGTACTCGGCCGTCTGGCCAACTTCGAGGGCTTCGTAAGGCGTGTTGGTGACCTGGGACATCGGTGCTTCCTTAAGCGTTGGGCGAGGGCGGCTATCATTCACTGCGCACAGGGCGGCCAAGGGCCAGCGCCTGTTCAAGCCAGCCGAGAATATCGGCGGTGACCTCGTCACGGTTGGTTTCGTTGAGTACTTCGTGCCGCGCCTCAGGATAGACGCGCAGCTGTACATGTCGATTGCCGGTCGCGCGCAGAGCGTCGGCCAGATGGGTGAGACGCTTGCCGGCACTGACCGGATCACATTCACCACCGATTACCAGCATGGGCAGGTTCGGATCGATCTGCGCGAGGTTACCCGGCTGGCTGATTTGCGCCAAGCCTTGCAGCAGGTCGAGCCACAGCTGGTTGCTGCAGCGAAAGCCGCACAACGGGTCGCTGACGTACAGGTCGACCTCGGCTGGGTCGCGGCTAAGCCAGTCGAACGCCGTGCGGTTGGGCTTGAACGCTTTGTTGAACGAACCGAACGACAACCATTCGATCAGCGCACTCTTGCCCTGCGGCCCCTGGCGCCAGGCCTCCAGCCTGGCAATCAGCCGCGCCACGCGATACAGCGCCGCCGGTTGGTAGTTGGAGCCACTGAGAATCGCCCCGTGAAGGCTGGCGCTGTGGTGCAGCAGGTAAGCCTGGGCGATGTAGCTGCCCATGCTGTGGCCGAACAGAAACAACGGTGTGCCCGGGTACTGCTGGCCGATGTGCTGGGCCAGCAGCCCAAGGTCGTTGACTACGGCATTCCAGCCATGATGGCGGGCGAACAGGCCGAGGCTGCCCAGCTCGGCGGTGCGCCCGTGGCCGCGTTGGTCGGCAGCGAACAGGGCAAAGCCCGCCTCGCTCAGGGCATGGCCCAGGCGCAGGTAGCGCCCGGCATGCTCGGCCATGCCATGGGCCAGCAGCACCACGGCCTTTACCGGTGTGGCCGGCAGCCATTGGTGCACGTGCAGGCTGCAGTGCTCGCTGGCGGGTAGCCAGAAGGCGTCGTGGGGCATGGCGGGTCCTTGTGCGCGCGGGTACCAGAACAGTGTATGCACAACCGGCCGGATTGCAGGAAGGGCACAAATAAGATTCACAATGTTAATGGCGGCACTTGGCGTATATGCCGCCTTGGGCTTACCTGCTAACGTCGGATCAACGCCTTTTCGCCTGCAGGCGATCAGGTAAAGGACTAAAGGACGCAGTGCAGGTCCAGGCAGAGGAACAATAATAAATGCAAGCCGACTTCTGGAATGACAAGCGCCCGGCGGGCGTGCCTTCCACCATCGACATCAATGCCTACACCTCGGTCGTCGAGGTGTTCGAGCGCTCCTGCAAGCGCTTTGCCGACCGCCCGGCGTTCAGCAACCTGGGCGTGACCCTGACCTACGCAGAGCTGGAGCGACATTCGGCAGCCTTTTCTGCCTGGTTGCAGCAGCACACCGACCTCAAGCCGGGCGACCGCATCGCGGTGCAGATGCCCAACGTGCTGCAATACCCGATCGCCGTCTTTGGTGCCATGCGCGCCGGCTTGATCGTGGTCAACACCAACCCGCTGTACACCGAGCGCGAAATGCGCCACCAGTTCAAGGACAGTGGCGCACGTGCGCTGGTGTACCTGAACATGTTTGGCAAGCGTGTGCAGGAGGTGCTGCCCGATACTGGCATCGAGTACCTGATCGAGGCGAAGATGGGCGACCTGTTGCCCGCCGCCAAGGGCTGGCTGATCAACACGGTGGTCGACAAGCTGAAGAAGATGGTGCCAGCCTACCAGTTGCCCCAGGCGATATCGTTCAAACAGGTGCTGCGCCAGGGCCGCGAGCAGTCGCCCAAACCGGTGCCGTTGAGCCTGGACGACATTGCCGTGCTGCAGTACACCGGCGGCACCACTGGCCTGGCCAAGGGTGCCATGCTCACCCACGGCAACCTGGTGGCCAATATGTTGCAGGTGCTCGCCTGCTTCTCGCAGCACGGCCCCGACGGGCAGAAGCTGCTCAAGGACGGCCAGGAGGTGATGATCGCGCCGCTGCCGCTGTACCACATCTATGCCTTCACCGCGAACTGCATGTGCATGATGGTCACCGGCAACCACAATGTCCTGATCACCAACCCACGTGACATCCCCGGCTTCATCAAGGAGCTGGGCAAGTGGCGTTTCTCGGCGCTGTTGGGGCTGAACACCCTGTTTGTCGCGCTGATGGACCACCCCGGTTTCCGCCAGCTGGATTTCTCGGCGCTGAAGGTCACCAACTCCGGCGGCACGGCGCTGGTCAAGGCCACTGCCGAACGCTGGGAGGCCCTTACCGGGTGCCGCATTGTCGAAGGCTACGGCCTGACAGAAACCTCGCCGGTGGCCAGCACCAACCCCTATGGCCAGCTGGCGCGCCTGGGCACCGTGGGCATCCCGGTGGCGGGTACCGCGTTCAAGGTTATCGACGATGACGGCAACGAATTGCCGCTGGGCGAGCGGGGCGAGTTGTGCATCAAGGGCCCGCAGGTGATGAAGGGTTACTGGCAGCAGCCTGAGGCCACTGCTCAAGCGCTGGATGCGGACGGCTGGTTCAAGACCGGGGATATCGCGGTGATCGACCCGGACGGTTTCACCCGCATCGTCGACCGCAAGAAGGACATGATTATCGTCTCGGGCTTCAACGTGTACCCCAACGAGATCGAGGACGTGGTGATGGGCCACCCCAAGGTTGCCAACTGTGCAGCCATCGGCGTGCCGGACGAGCGCTCAGGCGAGGCGGTGAAGCTGTTTGTGGTGCCGCGCGAGGGCGGGGTGAGCGTGGATGAGCTCAAGGCCTACTGCAAAGCCAACTTCACCGGCTACAAGGTACCCAAGCACATCGTGCTGCGTGATTCGTTGCCGATGACGCCGGTTGGCAAGATCCTGCGGCGGGAGTTGCGGGACATAGCTTGAGTCTATGTTGGCTGTTTCGCGGGTGAACCCGCTCCCACAGGTACTGCACAGCCTCCAAGCTTTGTGCGGTCCCCTGTGGCAGCGGGTTCACCCGCGAATGCCTTGAAGGTGGTCTAACAGGCCTGTTTCAGCCTGATCTGCGACATTTTGGTTAAAAACTCTAAAAATGACCTGTATTGTTCATTGAGTCATTTTTGTGACTTCAAGGCCTGTTTTGGCCTCTAGGCGACCCCAGGCAAAGCTGTTACTCTCGGCCCGCTTTCAGACGATCCGGTTTGCAACGAACCGCCGTCTCATATCAATAATAAGCGCATCGACGCGCCAATCGAACTTCGCTGTTGCTGAAGGAGTGGGCTTCCATGATCGAAAATTTTTGGAAGGATAAGTACCCAGCCGGGATTACGGCGGAAATCAATCCTGACGAATTCCCCAATATCCAGGCAGTACTCAAGCAATCCTGCCAACGCTTTGCCGACAAACCGGCCTTTAGCAACCTGGGCAAGACTATCACTTATGGCGAGCTGTATGCGCTGTCGGGGGCGTTTGCCGCCTGGCTGCAGCAGCATACCGACCTCAAGCCCGGTGACCGCATTGCCGTGCAACTGCCCAACGTCATGCAATACCCGGTCGCGGTCTTCGGTGCCATGCGTGCCGGGTTGATCGTGGTGAACACCAACCCGCTGTATACCGCGCGGGAGATGGAACACCAGTTCAACGACTCCGGCGCCAAGGCCTTGGTGTGCCTGGCGAACATGGCGCACCTGGCCGAGAAGGTGGTACCCAAGACACAGGTCAGGCACGTCATCGTCACCGAAGTGGCCGACCTGCTGCCGCCGCTCAAACGCCTGCTGATCAATAGCGTGATCAAGTACGTGAAGAAGATGGTGCCGGCCTACAGCCTGCCGCAGGCCGTGCGCTTCAACGACGCCCTGGCCCTGGGCAAGGGCCAGCCGGTGACCGAGGCCAACCCGCAGGCCAACGACGTGGCCGTGCTGCAGTACACTGGTGGCACCACCGGCGTGGCCAAGGGCGCCATGCTGACCCACCGCAACCTGGTGGCCAACATGCTGCAGTGCCGTGCACTGATGGGCTCGAACCTGCATGAAGGCTGCGAGATCCTCATCACCCCGCTGCCGCTGTACCACATCTACGCCTTCACCTTCCATTGCATGGCCATGATGCTGATCGGCAATCACAACGTGCTTATCAGCAACCCGCGTGACCTGCCGGCCATGGTCAAGGAGCTGGGCAAGTGGAAGTTCAGCGGCTTTGTCGGCCTCAACACCCTGTTCGTTGCCCTGTGCAACAACGAGGCGTTCCGTGCGCTGGACTTCTCGTCGTTGAAAATCACCCTGTCGGGCGGCATGGCCCTGCAATTGAGCGTGGCCGAGCGCTGGAAGGCCGTTACCGGCTGCGCCATATGCGAAGGGTACGGTATGACCGAAACCAGCCCGGTGGCAGCGGTGAACCCGGCAGAAGCGAACCAGGTGGGTACCATTGGCATTCCGGTGCCATCGACCTTGTGCAAGATCATCGACGACGCCGGCAACGAGCTACCGCTGGGCGAGGTGGGCGAGTTGTGCGTCAAGGGCCCGCAGGTGATGAAGGGCTACTGGCAGCGCGAAGACGCCACCGCCGAGATCCTCGACAGCGAAGGCTGGTTGAAGACCGGCGATATCGCCCTGATCCAGGCCGATGGTTACATGCGCATCGTAGACCGCAAGAAGGACATGATCCTGGTCTCGGGCTTCAACGTGTACCCCAATGAGCTGGAAGACGTGTTGGCGGCCTTGCCGGGTGTGCTGCAGTGCGCAGCCATTGGTGTGCCCGACGAGAAGTCGGGTGAAGTGATCAAGGTGTTCATCGTGGTCAAGCCGGGCATGACCGTGACCAAGGAGCAAGTGATGGAGCACATGCGTGCCAACGTTACCGGCTACAAGGTACCGCGCCTGATCGAGTTCCGCGATTCGCTGCCGACCACCAACGTGGGCAAGATCCTGCGCCGCGAGCTGCGCGATGAAGAGCTCAAGAAGCAAGGCTTGAAGAAGATCGCCTGACGCCCCGCCAGCGCGGTCCCTGTAGGAG